>PAMF01000028.1 GCA_002707185.1 Chloroflexota bacterium
TGAGCTACAGGGGCAAATTGGTGGAGATAGAGGGATTCGAACCCTCGACCTCGGCATTGCGAACGCCGCGCTCTCCCAACTGAGCTATATCCCCTGAAGTCACGCCCCACTCATGGATTACGTATTCTCCTATCGGGGACAAGGTACCCTTCCAGTACAAAATGTTATTCTTTGCGATACAGCGTGTCAAGTTGCCAACACAACTCTTAAACCAAATCATAAGCTAATGGGCTGGGTTCCAATCAACTAGGATATAGCTTTACGACAAGGAGGCAATATATCAAGCATCCAAGGTATCATATCCTGCATCACAACGAGCGGTATTTCGTGTCCCATCGCATACTCATGGTAATCTGGATTGTAACCTTCCGATTCTAGGAATTGCTTAGTATTCCTCGCCGTTTCCATAGATACCATAGCATCAGACAGACCATGGGCAATAAAAATTGGTTGATCACGGTTGGTCGGTAGTCTGCCAATCAAGTCCGTGGGATCCGGAAGTGCGGCACTCAAAGCAACCAACCCCTTAAACGTATCAGGTCGCTCAATGCCACAACGGTAAGTCATCCCTCCACCTTGAGAAAAGCCGAGCAAGATAGCATTACCATCTGACCCTTCAAAAATCTCAAAGATCTCTTCAAAAAAACCCTTCAACAAGCTTTCTGCATTCTGGATATCTTGAGAAGTCGCTTGTCCTCTCGGTGGAGACCATCCATAACCTACTTGTCCTAACCCCAAATCAAAAGGGATAGGTGCATTAGGGCAAGCGTAAACATAACCTTCAGTTTCAATAGCGGGAGCCAGTCCAGCGAGATCATCCATATTAGCTCCAAACCCATGAAGCATTATCACTAATGGATAGGTTACGTCTTCTTGATAATCATCGGGTAAAAGGGTTAAATATTTTAAGTGGTTACCTTCATGGCGTTCGGTCTTCATTTGTTGACTCCTGAATGGTTCTCAAACAAAGTAATTTTACACTAACAAGTGATAATATAAGCATTCCACTTGTCACCACAATTTTTTATAAATCATGCCGATTAATTAGACAATATATTTGCTACTATTATCGAACGGATACCACCTTGATATACTAAAATTTAGACAATAGCAAAGTAGGTTTTATGAAATTGATTTATCACTTAGCCCAAAAAGATGAATGGCACCGATTTTCAACATCTGCTGAATACAGTTGTAGCAGCCTGTCAGATGAAGGATTTATCCATTGTTCCGAAGATCACGAACAAGTTCTACGCGTTGCTAATAGACTTTTCAAAGGTACAACCGACTTGCTAGTACTGGCCCTCGATGTGAACAAGTTAGAATCCCCCTTAAAACGTGAGGCTAGTAGATCAGGAGAAATTTATCCTCATATTTACGGTCCAATTAACACCAATGCCGTATCTCAGGTCCTTGAGCTACATTGTGACGACAACGGAGACTTCTCCAGCATAAACTAGTCCAGCAGAACCATCTAAAACCGAGCCTATGACAAATTTATATAAACCTAATATCCCTTATACAGATAAGGAAATAACCCTCCTACAAAAACATATTGCCGGATTATCAAACTGGGACGAAACAATATGGAACGACATTTCAGATTCTGCTGCAAAGGAAGGTTATGAGGAGCACATAATACCTTTCTATCCACTCCTAAAAATCGCTCCAACTCTGTTTCCCAAACTCCAAAACGATGATCAAATNAAAANTTATTCGATTTATTCATTCTTTCCACAAATCTACAAATTAGTTTACAGCCGTAACCCTCCGTCAATAAGTTTTCAAGGCCGTACTAGGGGTCAAGTAGCATTGATACAACACGATAGCGTTTCCGTAGTTATCAAGCCTTATCAAAGTAGGCAAGAGCCTGACATAGCTGATATTGCCAGTAAGATTGGAGTTGGCCCTAGACAACTGCCTACCATAGGAGGGTTCCTAACCGAAGAATTCCTACCCGATCCCTTTTTGACTGATATTCCTAAGTCATCGTTTACTCACCACATAATCTCGACGGTGGGAGCAAACCTCGGGAACTTACTATTCGAACTTCATAAAGAGAACATCGTTTACAATGACGCCACTATATCTGATCCAACAGGCAGATCTCATCTTGTGATCGCAAAAGACTCCACTTGCCAGTTAATCGATTTCGGCGTTTCGGTACGGTTAGATGATCTAAATTCATTAGAAGCCGAAGACATCTATAACCTAGCACGTACTACCCCGATGTTTCGCCTGTTTTCTGGCCTCGGCAATGGCCCAAAAGAAACTATTAAATTTCTGTCAGCATACAAGAAACAGCTGTTCCGAACTTCACCGGAGACCATTATGAATAGAGACATTAAGTTCGCCGAGCAGGGTATTAGTATATTAGCCCAACAAGTGGGAGATTGGGTAGTCGAGCCATTCCTGTCAAGCTTCCACAGAGGCTACTGCTAGCGTCCTAATAGGGGCATCACGGAGATTCCCACCAAACCGACTATTTCTGCTCTAATAGAAAAGCTACTAGACCATCAACCTGTTCGTCTGTTAGGTGCGACGTCACTGCTGCTGTCATTAGCCCTGGCATAGCTCTTTCCACACCCTCAGCTACGAAAGCTTCTGGCTCCTTAATTGATTCTATGAGGTAATCCTCTGCTGACATCCCTGGTTTCCTACTAGCCGCTTCAGAGCCAATATAAGTCAGATCCGGACCAACAACACCAGCTGCTACGCCTTCAACCGTGTGGCAGGCGCCACAGCCTCCACTTCCTGCAAACACTTCCATTCCTAGATCCACTTCGCCCGACGAAGCGGATTCTCCGGCAGAACCTGTTGTTTCCGCTTCAGAGTGAGTTGCTTCCGNTGACGCGTGTACCGGTTCTTGGTGGCCTGCCTCAGAAGCAACTTCATGTCCTTCTTCCCCGTGCACATAAGGAACAGCATTTGCTGCCGCGTATGGCCTCGGCGCAGGCGTTGCATAGACAGACGAGAAAAGTGTCATTAAAGCCATAGAAACCACAAGCCCTAGCGCCAGTCCTCCAAGAAAAATCCAAGTCAGTAGGCGCCGGTCAAATTTTAGATGCATATAATAAAATATGACAATCGCAAATTTTATACACGATAAGATGATCAGAACAGGAGTACTCGCCGCCCCTATCCGATTATAAGGCCAGATTATAAAGAATTCGACAATGGTAATAGCGAACAGTATGATCGCGATGATCACATATTGCATTAACGTCGGGTGACTCGAATGTTCTCCATGGGATTGGCTGCTCATTTACCTAACTCCTTAGACCAATGGCACCATCGACGGAGCAGGGCCAATTACGGCCGTAGGGCCAGCATCGAATCCGCCGATGAGGTAAAGTAGCGTGAATATGACTATCCAAACAATATCTACAAAGTGCCAGTATAANCCCGCGATTTCCACATCCAATACGGTCTTCGGACCTAATCGACCCTTCCGGGCTACAAAAAACAGCCCCAACAGCCATACGATTCCTAGAGTCACGTGAGCGCCGTGGAAACCTGTTAACGTGAAGAAAGTAGTGCCGAACAGGTTGGTATAAATATACAATCCTTCTGATCTAAAAAGATTAAACTCGTATACTTGAAAACCGATGAATATTGCTCCCAATAGTGCTGTAATAAGGAGCCATATCTGTATGCCTTTTTGATTATTGGCAATAGTTGCAGCCAACGCTCTAACCATAGAGAAACTGCTACAGAGTAATACGAAGGTGCTTATTGTCGTAATAGGTATATCAATTATATCTATAGGATACGGACCCACCAGACTTTGCCCTCTGTATACCATGTAGGTCGCTATCAGAGACCCGAAGAATAAGCAATCCGAACTGAGGAAAACCCACATTAGTAACTTGCGGTGGTTTATCCCTGTACTCGTATATTCTTCCTCTGTATGTTGAGCTGTTTCAGCGTGGGCCAAGTTTGACCTCTCTTCAATATTTGGTACTAGTGATGAGATTCAGCCGCAGCTGGTTCGTTAGCCCAGCCAATCACACCTAAAAATGCTATTATGCCGCCTATAAAGCAAACCGGATATTTGATATATGGCCATGGGATCTCTATGAAGAGCCCACCACCTATCCAAGCCACCCCGAAAGCGATAACTAACGGCCAATATGATGGACTTGGCATATGAATTGTACTGGGATCTACGGGAGCTTCAGGCCCCGTAATAGGATTACCTTCAGCTTCTGCCTTCCGTTTTTGGATCCAATAGTGGTCTATACCCTGAACCTGGGGTATCTCGGCAAAATTATATGCCGGAGGAGGAGATGAGATAGTCCATTCTAAAGTAGGAGCATCCCATGGATCATGCCCTGCGGGTTTTCCGTTCTTTATACTTTGTATAAGTAACACTATGAACAGTAATGCCCCGACGAAGAGCACCAGGTACCCTAAGCTCGCTATCAAGTTCATGTTGTCCCAGCCATATTCGGTACCGTAGGTATATATCCTGCGAGGCATCCCATTGAGGCCGGCAAAATGCATTGGGAAAAATGTCATATTCATACCAACAAACCACAACCAGAAATGCACTTTACCCAAAGTTTCGTTCAAAAATTTGCCTGTTAGCTTGGGAAACCAGTAGTAAACCCCGGCAAATAGGCCCATAAGGGAGCCACCAAAGAGCACATAATGAAGATGAGCTACTATGTAGTAGGTATCCTGTTGTTGATAGTCCGAAGGAGAGACTGCGTGGGAAACTCCACTTAGTCCACCTACTATAAAGAGAGCGATGAACCCTACAGACCACAATAAGGGAGTTTTAAATTCGATTGACCCACCCCATAGAGTCCCCATCCAGTTGAATATCTTAACCCCGGTAGGAACCGCTATCAGCATAGTAGTTATTGTGAAAACCGAAAGCGCCATGGGTCCAAGACCCGTGGTGAACATGTGGTGACTCCACACTGCCCAACCCATTATTCCTATCACTATGCCCGAGAATACGACTACCGGATATCCAAAGAGGGGTTTCCTCGAGAATGTTGGCAATATCTCGGATACTATACCCATGGCCGGTAAAATCAAAATGTAAACCTCTGGATGTCCAAACACCCAGAAAAGGTGTTGCCAGAGAATAGGATCACCACCTGCCGAGGTGACAAAGAAAACGGTTCCAAACAACCGGTCAAAAGTCAACTCAATCAATGCTACAGTTATTACTGGGAACGCTAATACCAACAAAATTGACGTAATCAGTGTCATCCAGACAAATAACGGCATGCGCATCAAGCTCATGCCTGGTGCCCGCATATTAATTATAGTTACAACAAAGTTAAATGCCGCAGCCAATGATGCCACTCCGAGAACCTGTAGACTTACGGCCCAGTAATCTAACCCCGCACCAGGGCTATATTCTATCCCCGTCAGATTGGCGTATGAAAACCATCCTGCATCAGGGACCGCATTCACTAAGAAGCCAACGTGCATGATTATGGCGCCGAATAAAAACACCCAGTAACTAAACGCATTTAACCGCGGGAAAGCCACGTCTCTGGCACCGATCATCAATGGTATCAGGAAATTGAAAAAGGCAGCTCCCATGGGCATAATAGCCATGAATATCATGGTGGTACCATGCATGGTAAACATCGCATTATAGGTATCGGGATCTATCAAGTTACTGTCCGGCGTCATCAACTGCATCCGCATCACGCCCGCTTCGATCCCACCGATCAAGAAAAGGATAAATGCCGATACTCCGTAAAGGACTCCTATCCTCTTATGGTCTACAGTCGTTAACCAGCTCCATATGCCGGTAGCCGAACTAGTTGGTCTTGGTATTGCGGCGGTTATCGCTGCCATGAAGTACCTAATCTCCTGTCATTACTCATTTAAAAGTCTACTTCAAGCTAAGGAGATACTCAATCAATGCTGACACTTCTTTTTCAGTCAGACTGATATTTCCATCAGCAGTTTGGTATACCGGAGCCTGCTCTGACATCCGGTTTCCAGGCTTAACATCGTCGGGATTTTTTAGCCATTGCCTTAAGTTTTCCCTATTTAGTTCCATGATACCCGAAGCGAACGTTTGTTTATTCGCCAACCCTGTTAAATTGGGACCAATGACTCCCATTGCACCAGGCACNCCTTCGATGGTATGGCACGCCAGGCAAGCACCATTACTCATAAATATTTCCTGACCCTTACGAGCTGTACTTGTTAAGGCTTCTGAGGTTCCGGGTGCTTGTCCGTAATTATCAACCCAATTCATGTAGTCTAATTNTGATAGCACATGTACACGGAACTTCATCAAGGCATGGGCAGTTCCGCAAAATTCCGCACATTGACCGTAGAAAGTACCTATTTCATCTCCCTGGAACCACATCCGGTTATTCCGGGTTGGGACAACATCTACCTTTCCGGCGAGCTTCGGAACCCAGAAACTATGGATTACATCATCACTATTAAGTAAAAGGTTAACCGGACGTCCAACCGGCACTATTAATTCGTTAGAGGTGTTAATAAACCTGCCTGANCCATCAGCATCTTGGTACTCAAATTCCCACCACCATTGATGACCGGTGACAGTCACTTCCAAGGCTCCGTCTGCTGTTGCAGGTGGATCCTTGAGTTCAAACAAAGTCAACACCGACCATATACCCAAAGCCAAAATCAATATTGTAGGAATAACAGTCCAAGTGATCTCGAGGCCAGTATGGCCGTGTACTTGAACTGGCAAAGAATCGCCTGGCCGTCGGCGGAATTTAACTAGTGAGTATAGAAGCGCACCTTCAACAAGGATAAAGACCGCAACCATTACCCACAGCAATACGTTGAACAAAAGTAGCTGTTTCTCAGCAACAGGACCTGCGGTACCAAATGTAGACTGAAGAGCGTCAGGTGCACAACCTAATAGCGGCACTAGAGCAACTAGAGAGATGAGTAAGATTAGTGGGCGTGGGTGGAACCGTTTACCAGAAGCGACCTTCCCGGCACCATTAGATTGATTGCTATTGCTTTCTACCCGTTCCTGGGAGCAAGGGCCCATTTTGGAACTCTCCTGAATCCTGGCCAGTAGCCATGTGTGCGAAATTTCACTAGTGCAAGACANTATCACAGGCCACTTCTGGATGTCAATGAATTTGTAGTCCGTCCCTAACTAAATCCTAGAGTACTTTAGATTAATATCGGCACCATTGTATCTACCATTATCGCTACGAATAACAACGCCAAATACAAAAGAGAAAACAGATAAACTGTTCGAGCTAATTTTCGGGTACTAGATCGCTTTAATTTCCAAGACATACCAAGGAAAATACCGCCCAATATTAAGGCGGACAGCAAATAAATCCCATGCACCGACGAGGAGTAGGCAAATGCCACGGTAATGCCTACAAGTACTATCGTATACAAAAAAATGTTTAAAGTCGTGTAATCCCTGGTAGCTACTACAGGCAACATGGGTATTCGAGCTTTCTCATAATCGTCTTGAATCAGTAATGATAAGGCCCAAAAATGGGGTGGGGTCCAGAAAAAAACGATCGTAAATAAATAGACAGCAGGCAGATCAATACCACCGGTCACGGCCGCCCAACCGACAAGAGGCGGAATTGCTCCAGCAGCACCGCCAATCACTATGTTTTGAGGAGTAGATCGCTTTAGCCAAAGNGTATAAATGAACACATAGAACAAAGTCGCGCTGAGGGTCAATAACGCTGCGAGCAGGTTGACCCACGTTACTAACACCAAAAAAGCAATTACGTTTAGGATCACCCCAAAAGAGAGAGCCTTGCCAGGTGAAATTCTTTGGCTTGCCACTGGTCTCTTACTTGTCCGGGTCATTATTACATCAATATCCCGGTCAATTTGATGGTTGAGAGCATTTGCACCAGCGGATGCTAATGCACCGCCTATCCAAACAATGGCGAGCATCGATAATGATGGTAACCCTTTGGCGGCCAGAAACATTCCCCCAGCTGCCGTAATAAGAAGGAGCAAGATTATTGGTGGCTTAGTAAGCGTTATGTAATCATTTATTACAGCTAAATACCTCTTATGTTTTCCGGGCACCTCGTCAATAATCGCTTGTCTCTCTGTCATGATCTTATTATCCCGTCAATGGATTGGGATCGAGTTAGACTCAGAATTGCTACGATGAGCACAAATACCCATACTAAAGCCGACATTCCTAGATGAAAAGCTAGCATATGACTTTGAAATCCCGACCACACCACAAACGCTCCGACCGCTATCTGTATAAGAAAGGTTGCTCCAGCTACNCCGGATAGTATATGGAACCCGTTCGTCTTGTCCCCATCTCGGTAACCCCACTGGAGAACGAATACTAGAAAACAGCCCACAATAACCGCTACCAGCCGGTGACCCACATGAATAGCCGATAAAATAGTGTCCGGTACCAACGTAGAGTTGCAAAGAGGCCAAGTAATACAAGCGCCAGTCGCGTGAGTAGCAGTTACAACGGACCCGGATAATATCAATAAATACACACCCATACTGGCTATGATTGCCATCACTGGGAAACTAAGCCACGAATAGGGCTTTCCATAAAATCCCAATGGCCCACGATAAGAAACTACCATGACCAGGACCAAGCATCCAAGGAAAGCCTGCCCCAAAGCCAAATGAGAGGCTACGATAGCACCCGGTAATTCAGTTAAAACTGTAACACCACCCAACAAAGCCTGGAAGATCAACAGAACCACCGATACGGAAGATGGTATAACGAGCCACCGTTCTTTTCTATGCCGTAACCAGGTTAAAATACAGGTTAGAACCACGAGCGGGCTCACTATGACCGATGCAACAAAACGATGGCTGTATTCGATGATAGCGGTATATTCTAATGGGGGAATCCAACTACCATAACATAGCGGCCAATCAGGACATCCTAGTCCCGAACCTGTAACACGTACAACTCCACCCAATACTACCAATCCGAACACACATAAGACCGAGAAGGTAGAGAAAAACCGAATCCAGAAGTGCGATTGTTCCAACTACAAATCCTTTGAGGAGTATCTAAGGACCTTTNCTACGAGACTCCGAAAGGCCGCAATGATGATTGTGATATAATTCTCAATGTTATCATGGACGACGCGATTCGTGTAGAAGGCCTAACAAAACAATTCGGCTCTTTCACTGCAGTAGACGATGTATCATTCCACGTCAAATCAGGAGAAATATTTGGTATTCTAGGGCCAAATGGAGCCGGAAAAACCACAACCTTAGAGATCATTGAAGGTCTACAAAAGGCAAGCAGCGGGCATATCTCGGTGCTCGGGGTAGATNTTGATCAANACCCGAAGGCTTATAAGGCCCGGATNGGCGTCCAACTCCAATCCTCAGCCTATTATGATTACTTAAACCTTGAAGAAATCCTAGATTTACTGGGGAGCTGTTACCCAACTAACCTGCCAGCCACAGAATTACTAAANCAAGTCGGATTATCTGAGGAATCCCATAAAAAGGTAAAACAACTGTCTGGTGGGCAGCAACAACGATTCACAGTGGCAGCTAGCCTGGTAAATAGTCCTGATCTGGTTATATTGGATGAGCCTACCACGGGATTGGATCCTCAGTCCCGGCATAACGTCTGGGATCTAATCAACGAGATGCAGAATAATGGTGTCACAGTAATATTAACGACTCATTATATGGANGAGGCCGAGTCGTTATGCACGCGGTTGGCGATTATGGACAGAGGGAAGCTAATCGCGGTNGATACCCCCCAAAACATGATCTCCAGATTGGACAACACCTATACATTGAAATTGGAATTAACCGACCCTCCCAATGAAGANCAGATCTTATCTCTTACTGAATCTTCAACTTCTATCGAACAGATCGCTCCCACCACGTATTTACTTAAAGTTGATAAATCTCCCACTTCTCTAGACCATATACTACAAACTATAGTAACTACTGAGATGCATTTAAAACATTTAGAAATGAATCCAGTTACTTTAGAAGACGTATTTCTATCACTGACAGGAAATGAATTAAGAGACTAGACATGTTCGCACTGACCAAGGCTAATCTAAAAATAATGATCAGAAACCGCCACACTACTTTTTGGGCTCTATTGTTCCCATTGATGTTGGTTGTTGTCTTCGGGCTTTTTCGATTTGATACTGCTGATTCAGCCTCGATAGCTATATATGAAGATACCAACACTCCTACTGGTACAGCTATCACAGAAGCTATTTCTGAGCTAGCCTTCCTTGACACACCGTTATCCGTAGAAAACGAACTAACGGCCATTACCAAAATAAAGAACGGCGAGTTAGATTATCTATTGTCGATCCCAAGCCAATTCGGGCAAGATCAGGGAAATGGAAACATGTTAACCCGCCTCCAATTACGAGTTAACCCTAACAATTCCGACCAAAATCAATTGGTAGAAGCAGCCATCCAAAGCGCAATAACAATCTTGCTAACGCCAGAACCGACGGGAGTGACTTCTTTTTCTCTAGAGGTTGAAAACCTAGAGGTTTCTCAACCTCGGTATTTTGATGTTGTTTTACTGGGCTTGGTAGGTCTGGGGATCATGACCAACTCAATCATATCTATAGCCGTAAAAATCAGCACCTACCGAAGCCAGTCTATACTGAAACGGTTACTCGTGACCCCTCTCCCTATTTGGAAATATTTCGCCTCTGAGATCATAGCTCACCTAGCATTGGCTCTAGTCCAAGCAATAATCATATTAGGAGTCGGGATCCTGGTATTTGGGGCGAGGTTATCNGGTGATTGGCTGGGATTGGTTCTAGTTATTTTATTAGGAAGTGCAGTATTTCTTAACATCGGNTTTTTGATGTCTGCCTGGGCCAACAGCCCGTCTGCGGCATCCGGAATGGGGAATGCCATCGCACTTCCTATGGTCTTTTTCGCGGGCACTTTTTTCTCAACCGCCTCGTTGCCATGGGTATTGCCGTATATAGTTGAAGTATTACCATTAACACCGATGTTGTCGGCAATGCGAGAGATAAGTTTAGAAAATGCATCCATTATAGAAGTATGGCCACAAATCTTNACCCTATCAGGCTGGATAATAGTAACCGGATTAGCAGCAGTCAAATTTTTCCGATTTAACTAAGTTCAACCCAAAATTATTTTCTCTAATAAAGTTCATCGCCGTTAGCGGTAAGATTATATTAAAATCTTTAGGTTGATTTATCATAAGGCTAATATGCGGGCTCTAATATCATGCATTAATAAACCCCTGATCCGTTGGAGTTCGTTATTATTAATTTTGTTATTACTAATAGCCTGTGATACGGACGCGGCGCCCACTTATGATAATCAACTCGAAATTAGGGGAATGGTTTTAGAAGTAAATGCCAGAGACATCTCGCAAATTGAATCATTCCGATTATCTGGAGAAGATGGGTCCGAATATATTTTTACCACCAAGGACTTTATCGGGTTTAGTCCTTCACATCTCGTTGAACATCAAGTACAAGGTCATTCGGTTTTGGTAAAGTACATTAACGATCACGGTATTCTTGTTGCCCTTGAATTAACCGATTAAGGGGGTATTTATTGCCAATCTTTTCGCTGAATCAAAGATTTACCCAATACCCCCTCACTTGGGGCACAGGGTTCGACAACAAAATTCACGAGATCTCGTTCAACACCTTCCCTAACTCTTCNTCAGCTACAAATTGATCATACTTAGCTTTGACANCTCCATCCTTCCCAACAATAAAAGTCCAGGGTTCGCTCGGCAAACCCCATTCCTTGACTGCTGCAACCAGATCTCCGGCAGGGCGGCCACCTTCCATTAAATGCGGATTCTCAAATGCTTCCACGTGAATAAAATTCACTCTATCCTGATATTGTTCTTTTAACCTAGTCAAGATTTCCAATTGGGGACCACAAGTCGCACTAACACAGAAAGCAGGGGTAGCGAACACAACTACCAAAGGTTTATCCTCTTGCAAAGCCTGATGGATTGATAACTGGTAAAAATCCTTATCAGGATCGCTATCTGAGGTAATCATAGTTATGTTATCGACGTCAGCCTCGGTTAAAGTCACACTAGCTGGAGCCGAGGAACCCACAGCAGGCGTAGATGGCTCTTTCGCCACCCTTATAGCCGCGGTAGCATCAACTTGGATTTTATCCTGGGTAGTAGTAGTGACATGTAATTTCCACAAACCTGGATCAGATTCGCTACCCTCCCCTGAGACATCCAATCTCAAATCGATCACAAAAACCCCTCGATCCCCCGGAGGAGGCCAAGCNACAAAATCAGCCGTACCCGAATCGATCACTTTTCCTTGATTGTCTCCCGGTGCATAATAAACGGCACTAACAGAAGCATGCTCCGTACGGACCGGCATTCCATCAAGATCAACCAGCCCAAAAGTGACTCGATTCACTCCCACTGCTAAATCTTGGCTAACTACTATCGCACTAAATATAGGAGAATCGGTTTTTGTCGAATCGGCTGGAGAGACACAAGATAAAGCAAGCAACATCAAACCCGTTAAGGAAAACCCTATCAGCCCAANTAATCNANTACTGAGNCTCCNAGNTNCCTNNACGNTAGTTGATCTGGCNTTAATNNTTACTATCCTAATAATAAACACCTCTACCAGCGCCGCCNTCGACGCCAATAGTTTGNCCNGTTATGGCACTNGATTGATTGGAACAAAGAAANACAATCAAATTNGCAATATCTTCTGGTTCTACCATACGTCCTATAGGAATGTTTGCGANTGTCTGATTCATGATGTCTTCAGAAGAAACTCCTTCCATCGAGGCTCGTTCTTCTATCAACCCCATTTGACGTTGAGTTCGCGTGCTTCCCGGATGTATGCAATTTACTAATATGCCATCAGAAGAAATATCGTCCGCTAGAGCCTTACTAAAATTGGATATACCAGAATTAGTGACNCCAGAACCGGGGTTAGTAGCGCTCGCGTTTCGCGCGCCCATNCCTCCTATNTTTACGATTCTTCCTCCCCCTTTACTCCTCATAGAAGGAATCACTTCCCTTGCGCATCTGATATAACCAAGAACCTTCGTATTGATATGGTTCATCCATACATCATCCGGCAACTCACTAGCCCGTCCTGATGTGGAGTTAACTGCATTATTCACTAAAATATCTATCTCACCCAGAGCCTGCACTGTTGAGAAAACCAGCATTTTTACATCCTCAGCACTGGTCATGTCCGCTCTAATAGGTATAACCTGCGATCCTGTTGCCTCTTTGATTTCTCTGGCTGTCGTTTTTAGCTCATCAAAACCTCTGGCACATATGGCAACATTCGTTCCCTGCTGAGCTAAGGCCAAACANGTAGCTTTACCTATGCCCATACTGCCCCCGGTGACCAAGGCAACTTTATTCTTCAACCCTAAATCCATCATTCCCTCACGTTATATAAAAATCATTATTTAGAACCACGATACGAAGTCACGGTTATTAGCGGATACACAAATCTACCACTGACTCGATGCTTCCTTCCATTTCCAATCTGGTTATGGTTTCAACGAGAGCGTTAAGTTTATGTGAATCGAACGGGATATCATCAAACAAACCAGAGATTCGGCGGGTTTCCATGGCAAGATCCCATTCTAGCTCATCTCCTTTGTATTCCCCTTCGTAAATAGTCCCTCCCTTCATACGAATCGTGATTTTAGGAGCAAAAGCCGGGCGATCTTTATGTCCAGTTACCTCGACCTTCTTCAACAAATCCATCACAAGCGGCTCATCACTTGGTACTGGGGCTCCTGCGTCAATGCGATCACGGAGAGCAGGATAAGAACCGTTAACACAAGTATACGCAGCAAAATAGTGCGTACTTCCAACCCCCGGCACCGACCTGGTAAGATTTGGAAAAGCAGGAGATGGATAACTCGTCTCTAACCAGTTCATACTGATATTTATTGCCTCTATGTCATCAATATTCAATTGATGTGCNGCNCGAATCTCGGTCATTAACTCTATGACCGGACANTTATACCCCTCGGTAGGATATACCTTCTGAACCACATGCATTAACGCCCATGATTCACCGAGTCCCGCTATAACACTTTCTAAATCTACCTTATCCGGTCCTTCGAACGCGTAAGACAGTTCACCGCGATTGTTACCAACAAAGGCATTATAAAACCCAGCATCACCTTCTAAAGCTGTCTCCGAACCCTTGATACCTCCTCTAGCTAGTAAGGCTGCCATGATCCCGTTGCGAGTCGCATTAGGTTCGTGGAACAACATCTCTCGCCCCCCGGTCCGAGGGCCTTCGTTAGTGCCTGACGCAAACGTACAGGCCAAGGCTAGAGTTGTTACTAGCTGATCCTCCCCCAGGTTNAGNAGTTTGGCCGTAGCCACCGCCGTCCCCAGGGTTCCATAAATTGGACTAGACCGGAATCCTCGGGCTTGTGTAGACGGGATAAAATCACTCGCCACCCTACAAGCAACCTCGTAACCCGCAGCAAGGGCAGTAATCAACTCTCTTCCGGAGCTTTTAGACAACTGAGCAGTAGCTAACCCTGCTGGAATAATGCAAACACCTGGATGGGTCAGCATTTTATAAGANTCATCCTGATTGGTAACATGCATTAGCGCGCTATTGGCGAAGGCAGACCCATATCTGGTAGCTCTACCTCCATCTGCTAGGATCGTTGCCCCATCAGGTCTGGATTCTTCTACCTTCGCCAACTCGATAGCCGCTTTTCCGTGTTCAGTTTCTGCACCAATTAAAGAAATTACCAAACCATGTAATAGACAGGCTTTTATCTTATCTATTACTTCTGATGGAAGCGATTCATATCTTAAGTATGAAACATATCTAGAAAAAGTACGGCTGAGGGAGTCCGACATAGTTAACCCCTTTTAAAATTGGCCGTCCGATGATGATTATTTAGACGGATTTTAGGGACTTGCTTCGGCACGGTCAATCTCTTTGGCGCTTATCCCAGACCCAAAATAATACCGCGGCCCCTGAATCGGAACCGCGGTATTCAACGTTAACCTTGGTATTGGGTCGTGATTATTTACTGAAACTCAAGGTATTACCTCGCAATCTCGGTGCATAATAAGGTTCCCATTCCAAATCAGGACTTAGTCCATATACATATGCAACTTCAAACAACGGCAAGAAGTAAACCTTCTCATAAGCTTCATCAGCTATATCGATCATGGCCTGAGTCCGCTCTGGCCCTTCCGGGATCTCATTCGCAGCGTTCTTTCTTGCTTCGAAATCAGCATCACAAACTCGACTACTTCTACTGAAACAGCTTAACCTCGATAGGTTGAATCTTTGCATATCCAATATCTCGTTCGATGTTGCGATTTCATATGCATGCGATGAATGCGGATATGGACCCGGAGGATCCCTGTCACCACAATCCATCTTTTCTTCGTAATCAGGATACTTTTCTGGGACATCGAAGCGTCCGCATCCAGATATCTGTACTTCTCTGGCCTTCGCCAGATCACCCCATGAATTGAGTTTTGAAGTGACCCCTATTTCTTTCCAAGAGCTTACGATCGATTCCAGTATCTCTGGGCCTCGAATGTTAGAACCTGGTCTGGAATTTATGTTGATCTCATTAGCAGGATCGTACCCGGCTTCTTTCAGTAACCGCTTCGCCATCTCAGGATCATATTCCCGAGGCTTGGAATTCTCTTCGGTAATACCAACAGTACCCATCATGGACACTGCTGCGTGGCATTCCAACTTCCCGTCAAACAAAGATTCCAATAACGCTTCGCAGTCCACGGCGTGAGTTAATGCTTTACGAACTTTCTGTTTTTCCAATTCCGGATGGAACACTGTATCAAATACTAACAGATACACTTCTGCAGTCTTTCCGGTGACCGACTTAGGCACTCTATCTTGCTCGTCAAAACCGATATCAGCAGCCCAATCGGCTTCACCCGCTATCAC
>PAMF01000029.1 GCA_002707185.1 Chloroflexota bacterium
CATTGAGTCTATTTATGGTAGGATCATCGCAAATATTTAGTCGTAACATCGGAGGTTCTACAAATGAGCGTAGTCGAATTCGAAGTAAGAGATAAAGTAGCATATGTGACTCTTAACCGACCGGAAAAATTAAATGCCATAAATCATGCCGTACTTGACGGAATGACCGAGGCATTTGATGAAGTAAAACACAACCCAGATATATGGGGTATGGTAATCACTGGCACCGGTAGGGCTTTTTCGACCGGACATGACCTTGTTGAAATGGCACAAAGAACCGAACGTAGGACAAGAACCGGGGGAGCCACTGATTTCTATCAATTCCTACAGGAGCTCTACAAGCCCACCGTGGCGGCGATAAACGGACTCTGTCTCGCTCAGGGGGGTGGTATAGCACTATCCTGCGATATTAGGATTGCCTCCGAAGAAGCTCAATTTGGATGGCCACAAGTAAAACGTGGAATATCCTCTACCAGCGGCCCGACCATATTGTTCCAACAGGTTCCAAAAAATATAGCTATGGAAATGCTTTTCACTGGAGAGTTCATTTCAGCTGAAAGATCCCTGGATCTACGTATGGTTAATCATGTAGTCCCACACGACCAGCTCATGGAAAAAGCAGAAGAGGTCATTAGGAAAATAATGGCTAACGCTCCGTTGTCCGTACGAGCAATCAAGGAGACTGGTGTTCGAGGACTTGACATGAATATGGAACAGCGAGTCCGGCTCGCCTCTTTGATTTCGGCTCAAGTCGGTCGAAGTGCGGACACTAAAGAAGGTCTTAAAGCTTTCGCTGAGAAAAGAGACCCGGTATGGACAGGCGAGTAGACTTAGGAATTTAGTTTTAGCTGTTTTTTTTACCTCGGGTTGGGGGACCGTTTCTTATTGGTCCCTCACCCGATCTTCTAGACAACAAACTGGTTAAATTAGACGAAGTAGTTTGATCTATGTTCAAAAACATTAGCGTCATAGATTTGAGCACCGGCATAGCCGGACCATACTCCACTAAGATATTGTCTGACCTGGGAGCCAACGTTATAAAGGTGGAGCCTCCGGAAGGTGATATAACACGCATTTCAAAACCATTTTTTAATGCTGCTGACAACGTTAATCAAAGTATTAAATTCGCGTTCCTCAATACCAACAAAAAATCTATAACTTTAGATTTGTTCACCCCGTCAGGGGCATCACTAGCAGAAGATTTGATACGGGCAATAAAGCCTCATTTGATAGTAGAAAATTATGGCCCGGGCGTTTTAGAAAAAAGTGGCTTGAATTTTGAGGTCATTCAATCGATTAATGGTTTCACCAATTTAATATCAATAAGTAATTTCGGAAGTACCGGGCCGTATCGTAACTACAAGGCCCGGGAAATTAACGTTCAGGCTATCAGCGGCTTAATGTCCATAACCGGTGAACCGGACGCCCAACCACTGATCGCAGGGGCTGATATCGCCCAGTTAAATGGGGGGCAAATTGCCGCCCTGTCCTGCCTCACATATATATATAAATCGATACTCACCTCCGTTGGGACACATGCGGACATATCTCTCATGGAAGCAAACATGGACCTTTTGGAAAATTGGATGCTTGGGCAATTCCAAGGAGAGCTTATGCCAAGGAGAGGTAAGCAACACCAGTCTGGTTTTCCATCTGAGGTATACCCATGCGCTGATGGATATGTGTCTGTGAATGCAAGCCCGGCACCGTGGAGTGAAATGGCTGAACTAATGGAAGATACCAATTTGGATCTTGAAGAATATTACGATCGTAGCTCACGACCAAAATATCGGGATCAAATTGAACCGTTGATGACAAAATGGCTCGATAAAAACAAAAAGAAGGAAATCTTTCACGGAGCTCAAAAAAGACGTCTTGCATTTAGTTACATAGCTAATGCAAGAGACTTACTTGAAAGTGACCAATTAATAGATAGGAATTTTTTTTCAAATATAGGTGTGAATACACACCCAGGAACTCCCTTTAAGATTGCATCTACCGTTACAGACAATAAAGAGGCCCCCGGTTTGGGAGAACACAATCAAGAAATTTACGGGAATTTGCTAGGTATACCACAGAATGACATCCGATCTCTCGCAGAAAAGAGGGTGATTTAATTTATGACATCATTGCCTTTGGCTGGAATTAGAATTATTGATTTAACCCGTATCTGGGCTGGTCCCCGAGCTACCAAGCTGCTAGTGGACATGGGAGCCCAGGTCATAAAAATCGAGCATCTCCACCATGCAGACCGCGCCAAGCCAAACCCGACAACTGAAAGTTCCCAGAGGAAAATGAATCGGGCGACACCTTTTGAACAAAAACACAGAAATAAAATCAGTTTTTCTCTCGATCTCTCCCTCGATGAAGGAAAAACTGTTTTCCGAGATTTGGTATCAATAAGCGACGTTGTCATTGAAAATTTTAGTGCTGGAGTAATGGATCGCCTGGGATTAGGTCACGATAATTTAAAAAGAATCAAACCTGACCTCATTACGGTATCCATGCCTGGCTTTGGCAACTCCGGTCCATGGAAAGATTATGTGGCATACGGTGTGACACAAGAGCAAATAACAGGTTTGTATGAACTCACTGGATACAAAGGTGGGTTGCCAATGAAAACTGGAACAAATGTTGGCGACCCTATGAATGCAACTCATGCTGCTATAGCCACTTTGTCTGCAATAGTTCAAAGATTGCAAGATGGCCAAGGTGAATATGTTGATTTCTCTCAATATGAATCCTTTAGCACTTTGATGTTTGAGTCCATCATGAACTACGCTGCCAACGGCATTTTGTCAGAGAGGGAAGGAAACGAAAGTAATCATCAATCCCCACATGACACCTATCAATGCAAAGGTACAGATGAATGGGTCACAATTGCGATATCAAATGAAGAAGAGTGGGAAAATTTATGTGACGTGATAGGAAAAGCAGATATGGGAAAAAATACCGATTATTCGTCACAACAGTCTCGTCATGATCATAGGGAATACCTGAACGATGTGATAAGTAAGTTCACCAAATCCAAAACCAAATATGAGGTGATGACTTTACTGCAAGCCTGCGGCGTTCCGTGTACAGCGGTCCTCAACACTCAGGATCTCCTAGTCGATGAACATGTAAAAGACAGAAATTTCATAGAACATCTGGAACATCCTGACGGAGAGACTCACAAGTATTATTTTGGAAGTACTTGGAGGGAAAAAGGCCCTGTCACTAAAGCAGTACGTTCCCCGGCTCCACTACTCGGGGAGCATAACGGGTATATATGCACGGAACTCCTAGGGGTTCCAAATGACAAACTGGACGTTTTGACAAAGTTAGGGCTTTTTGCCACATTTAGTGATAGTCAGCGTTTCTAGACATCTAAAATAAAATCTTTTGATATAAATCTTTTAACATTCTATATAGTTAGGTGAATATGTCCGAAAACGATTCAACAATACAAAATAGCCCTGACCCAAATCTCTTATCAGGTATATCTGTCATAGAATTAGGTGACGAAATAAGTGCAGCCTATTGCACAAAAATAATGGCCTACCTCGGAGCTGACGTTTTAAAAATTGAAAAGCCTTTAGTTGGTGACTCAGCAAGGTCAGTTGGATCATTTCCAGGAAATGTACCTAATATAGAAAAAAGTGCCCTCTTCTTATATCTCAATACCGGGAAAAAAAGCATTACTCTAAATCTGGAATCCTCATCAGGGCAAAAGATATTCAAATCATTAATTGAATCAGTAGATTTGGTTGTAGAAAATTTACCTCCCGGAAAATTGGAATCTCTTAATCTTGGCTACAATCATCTTTCTTCTATAAATCCTGACATAGTTTTAACTTCTGTTTCTGATTTTGGTCAAACGGGACCGTATAAAAATTACAAAGCCACCCCTCTTCAACATTATGCTTTCGGCGGGTTGATGTATATAACTGGACTTCCTGACAGAGAACCGTTACAAATGAAACCACGGTTGCCAGAATATGGTGTTGCCCAAAATGCTTTTGTGGCTTCTTTATCCGCCTTGTGGTACCGAGACAGTACGGGAATTGGACAACATGTCGACATTTCTACCGCGGAGTATTCTGCATCCATCCTTGAAAATGGTTTAAGCATGTATAGCTATACAGGCAATAAATTAGGTAGATCCGGAAATAAAGGGTACGGCAGAGCAGCATGGGGAATATATCCATGCAAAGACGGATTTGTCGGGGTAATTGCCGGACCAGAGCACAGATGGTCAGCAATGGCAGAATTAATGGATGAGCCAAGACTCGCCGACAGGAAATTTACTGAGAGGTCGGGCAGGCGAATTTACGCTGAAGAAATTGAAAACCTAATGGAACCATGGCTGATGAGTCACAACAAACAGGAAATTTTTGAACAGGCACAAAAGTTGGGTCTAGCATTCGCCTTCGTAGCCACCCCAGAAGATATCCTGAATTGGGAACATTTAGATGACAGGGGATATCTACCAGAAATCAGTCATCCGGATGCAGGCTCCTATAAATACGCCGGAGCTGCATTCCAGGCTGAAGGCATAGATCCATATTGGCAAAGAGCCCCAATTCTAGGGGAACACAATGACGAAGTTTTATTGCCAATAATTGAAAATTTGGAGATGGACATACAAGACCTGAAGCTAGAAGAAACAATTTGATATATACAGATTCAAGGCTTAAAGCTGAGACAATAAAAGCATAGGAGAAATACGTGGCCTTAGCATTGCAAGATATTCGAATAGTGGATTTATCGAGAATATGGGCTGGTCCATACGGCACCAAACTTCTTGCCGATATGGGAGCTGAAATAGTGAAAATTGAGGCTCTTGATCGCCTAGATCCCCATAGGGGTGCCGTCCGCCCGCAAGCCGGTACAGGAAACTATCCAGATGGAGAACCGGGTCACGATCCTTGGAACAGAAATGGTTGGTTCAACTCCCTTCACCAAAACAAATACGGTATAACTCTCGACTTGAGCCGCACTCAAGGTAAGGAGGTTTTTCGAGAACTCATCGCAATGAGCGATGTTGTAATTGAGAATTTCCGAAGGGGAGTCTTAGATAAACTAGGATTCACTTATGAAGAGTTAAAGAAAATCCGACCAGACATTGTTGTCGTATCAATGCCCGCATTTGGCAACAAGGGAATCTGGAAAGATTACATACAATATGGAATTGGCCAAGAACAACTCGCCGGGGTAGATTCCATGGGAGGATACTCAGTGCAGGAAGGCCCTATCAAATCCGGTATAAATCATGGAGACCCTATAACGGGGTCTCATGCCGCAGGAGCCATTTTAGCCTCATTGATGTACAGAAGGAGGACAGGTAAGTCAGTTTTTATCGATCTATCGCAATTGGATTCGTCAATATCCCTTATGGGGGAGCATTTGCTCGATTTCCAAATGAGTGGTGAAAATCCCACTACCACTGGAAATCAACACGATTCCTTTGCACCTCAAGGAGTGTTTCCATGTTCAGGTGAAGACGAGTGGGTAGCTATTTCAGTTACTTCAGACAGTGAATGGCAAAAATTTGCAGAAGCGATTGGCCACCCAAGCATAGGGTTAGATACTCGGTTCGCAGATTCCTCGTCAAGAAAACAAAACGAGTCAGAACTCTTTCCACTAATTACTAAGTGGACTGAAAATAAAAATAAATTTGAGATAACGAATACCCTCCAAACCGCTGGCATACCGACTGCCCCTGTTATGACAAATGAAGATATTTATGATGACCCTCATTATCAATCCAGGAGTCTAATGGAAATATCGGATCATCCCTCTACAGACATACAACTTCTCCCTGGGGTCGGGTGGAAAATGAGTAAAACAACCAGCGCAATACGTTGGCATGCCCCAAGGTTAGGGGAACATAATGAATTTATATTCCGTGAACTTGTTGGCCTTTCAGATGACTATATCGCCGGTCTCATTAATGAGGGTGTTTCCGGAACACAACCTGTAGGGGCATGATTCCGAAATGCCCAAATACCCAACATAACTTATTCAGCGAAAAAGCGATAATTTAAAACTGTGTCGGCTCAACTTCAAGACGTTACATTAGTTCACACCTCCGATATCCATTTAGGGAGTGGATACCACTATGATGAGTACCTTGAAAAGATCGTAGATGTCGTCCAATTACCGGATGTGAACGGGCTCCTCATAGCTGGAGATCTATTTGATCATAAAGAGGTCTCGCAGCAATTGGTGTTTGATACATTCAAAAAGTTGGGTGAAACGAACAAACCCACTGTAATACTGCCGGGAAACCACGACACTTTACTCACAAACTCTAATTTGGGATTTCATACTCCAAGCAACATTCATATCTTGCTCAAACCAGAGGGGGAAAGCGTTTTACTGGCTGACCTAGGAGTAAATGTATGGGGAAGGCCAGTTTATAATCACACACCAGAATTTAGACCTTTGGACAAAACACCGGATCAAACAAAAGGTGTATGGAATATTTTAATGGCCCATGGCATGGTAGTCGACTCGCTTGATGATAATTTCCGGTCCTCCCCGATAACCATCGGGGACCTAACACAGGTAGATTGCGACTATGTTGCCCTTGGACACGTCCACGCATTTCGCCAAATACTAGCTGGAGAAACCATCGCCTACTACCCTGGAACGCCTAGTGGCATATATGAAAAAACTCTAATAAAAGTAACTTTTGAATCTCCTAAAAGAGTCTCAGTTAATAGGGTAGATCTCTAGTATTGTCCTCCTCGGAACTCTTCAATGGCTGGTTGATTTTGTACTTTCTCAAATAGTGGATCTAATTCCTTATTGGAATTGGCTAGGGTTTTTACAACTAAATCTTCCACCTCATATGCATAGGGGTTGCCCAACAAGGATTCTATAGATTGGTCAAAAGAGTCAGTATTATTTAGTATCCATTCAATTGTTCTTTTAATTCCTTCTTCCACTGACACAACATCTTTGTATCCCAATAATGTCTTTAATGATGTATCGTCCAACATTTTACTTTTCTCTGGAGCATATCCTTTCGCGAGTAGGTACCCAATAGGATGGCTCACTTCAATAATGTCCCATTCATAATCCAGTATTTTCCCAACCAGCTTAATGAAATTCTTTATAGTATGGGTCCTAGAGTCAACTGCATTAAAAATTTTGCCCACTGCTTCCGGCTTATCGGATACAAGAAGCACGATTTCAGCAATATTTTCCGAATATCCCGTAGGGAATATAAGAGATCCATCACCTGGAACTATGATCTTTCTACGGCCCTCAATATACCTACGCATAATAGGCCATAACCACTGCCTGGGGGTTCTTGGGCCATATAGTGTAGGGTATCTTATGAGTGATGCCTCAAATTCTCCTTTTTCATGCATCTCCATTAACCGTCGTTCTGAATTTGCAACAGCATAACCAAAAGGATTGGTGTCTCTATTTTCATAAGTTGGGTGGTTCATAGGAATCGGTAGACTCTGGGCAGCGATGGAGTCCTTTGCATATTCGGGACTTATATAGGCCGCAGACCCTCCTATACCAACAAATCTTTCAGTTTTTCCAGACAAAACAGAAGCAACATACCTTAGACGACCATACATAGAAATTACAAGATCGAATTTTGCTCTAGAAAAATCTTCTTTTAGAGTATCAAGATTGAAAGGATCTCCATGTTGGTGATGGGCCACTTCCGGTAAATCATCGGGCTCATGCAAACCTCGATGATAAATCGTAACCTCATATCCCCGCTCCGTGAGGCCTTCCAATATATATGGCCCCGTAGGTCCAGTACCTCCTACAACCAAGGCCTTCATCAAACACCTCCCATGATGTTTTTATCCACTGTAGCTTAGAATTTATCTTCCGGCTAATCCCACCTATAGATAATCCGACCAATAGGGTAAATTAGTGCGGTCCCTTAGCACCTTCTCTGAAATGATTGAGAAGGTACCCATGCCTACAACATATTTCAATGCTATGCGTTGTTTGTACTAGATTAGTATTGCCAAGTGTTGAATATTCACCTATTATGGCGCAATGGACTATACCATGTTAGGTTATGTTAAATTCGTCTATTTGACTTTTGCTAGACTTCCTGCAACCCGACAGAATCTGTGATTTTTCTGGGTTGGAAATGGAGGGTAACCTCAAATAGATGCGAATCGGCTCCCCTAATTGTCAAAACGAAGAAGTAAAATGTGAGGTTTACGCCATGGGATCCAGAGGTATAATTGCCGCGATAATAGTTTCCTTGTTCAGTATAGGAATCATTGGATGTTCTTCCAGTAGTGAACCTGCCGCCCCGGCTCAGCCAGCAGCAGCAGCTCCGGCTCAACCCGCTGCAGCAGCAGCTCAGGCTCCTTCAGCCCCAGTTCAACCGGCAGCCGCTGCACCAGCTGCTACCCCTGTTGCTCAATCCGTTCCCAAACTAGTGCCTACCCCACAAAAGATTGAGTTAAGGGTAGGAAATACGGCACCGGCAATAAGCGANAAGGGACCACAATACGGCGGNACTTTAGTTCAAATGGATACGGTAGACCCTCCNTATTTCGACCATCATAGAGGAAGGACAATAGCGAACTTAATTATATTCTCTAATGTCCACGGAAACCTATTGAATACAGACACGCAGACTAGATCAGAATTAGTCGGAGATATAGCCACTGATTGGTCAATTTCTTCTGACGGTCTTACGTACACATTTGATGTCCGANAAGGGATAGTTACNCACAAAGGCAATTCTTTTGACGCTACTGACGTTGCCTACAACGTCAANAGNTTACTTGAACAGCCTAATGATAAGCCCTTGCCTCGTGGGGGNTGTCTTAGGGCCGCAGCGGATGGAGCAAATGCTATCGATGCGCTACAANTAGAGATAACACTTGCTGCTCCTGTATCTTCTTTCATTCAATGTATATCTATGGCGTATATGTTGTTCCAGCCAAAGGCAATACTTNAAGAAATCGATGGCCCAGGTGCTGGTCGAGATTTAACNCTCGAAGAGATGGATGGGATGGGTCCGTTCCAATTGGATAAATGGGAAGTAGACTCGATGATATCCCTTAAAAAGAATGCCAATTACTACAAAGAAGGAAGACCATATCTTGATGAGTACCAATTGGCTGTTCTACCAGACGCATCAACTCGTATAGCTGCTTTTAGAACTGGCCGAGTAGATATGGTACCGCCTTTTTCAACGCCTAAGAAACCCGATGTTGATGCAATGAAAGAGGCTCTTGGAGACAAGGTAACATTCCAGCAAATACTTGCTCCAGGGTGGCGTGGATTTATCGCGAACCAGAACAAAGCACCTTTGGATGACGTTAGAGTCAGACAGGCAATCAATATAGGGTTGGATCGATATGAGTTTAACCAACTTAATTTTGATGGTATAGGGTTCTTATCAGCACCATATTTAGGAATGTTTGATTGGATATATTCATTCGACGAGTATTTCACCTGGCCTGGTTACAGGTCTGTTGTGAGCGGGCAAGTCGAGGAAGACTTAATAACCGCGCAAAACCTGATGAAAGAGGCTGGATACGGTCCTGACAACATGTTAAAGACAANCGTGAATTGTGGTACCAATGCAGAATGATGAGTGTGCAGTTCTNAAGCCTCANTTGAAGGAATTTTATATCGATGTCGAAATTATCCGAAAGGATCGTGGTGCTCGGTTGACTGACGCCAACAACATGGACTTTGAGTTGTGGCATGAAAGTAAAGGTATTGAATATGGCGACCCAGATGCCTATCACAGCCTGCTTTACCTGCCGACTTCTGGTATCAATTATACCGATTGGGAGAATGCCGATTTCTCAGCTGGATACGAACAGCAAAAAGGCCTGCTAGACCTAGAAAAACGAGGTGCCGCGCTTAGGGATATGGCGGACATACTCTATAACGACCCGGTATGGATAGGTGTNCTAAGACCTAGTCTGAATCATGGATGGTGGAGTTACGTAAACGGATATGTACCGCCAAATTTCCATCAGGCAACTTACAGATACGACCAAGTGTGGTTGGATAACAAGCCGTAAAAAGGGGAATTACCCGTAAGAAATAGGACNCTTTCGAATCTTGGAGGGGTCCTATTTCTTATGAATTAAGGTATATTCGAAGGAGAAAAGGTCTTTTCCTACCAATTCCGCANACGCCAAAGGGGNATAGGTACAGATGGGCGCATACATAATTCGGCGAATACTTACCTTCATCCCAAGCGCCATTGGGGTTACGTTGATAATNTTTATTATTATGCGGATCGTACCAGGCGACCCTGCCCTCATGATACTCTCCGGTGCCGATGGTGAAAGTACTTACACTCAGGAAGATTATTTGCTTCTGAGATCTCAAATGGGGTTGGATGATCCGCTTCCCACCCAATACTTAAGATGGATGGGCGAACTTGCTCGACTCGATCTTGGAGTCTCTCTAGAGGACGANAGGCCTATATCAGAGCTATTCNAAGAGCGGTTTCCGGTTACAGTCCAATTGGCCCTATTGGGCTTTTTATCAGCAGTAGTAATGGGAATCCCGATAGGAATCATTTCGGCGGTAAGACAAGATTCGAATTTAGATTACGTTTTCAGAAGTATAGCTATCTTTGGATTAGCAATGCCAACTTTCTTTGTCGGGCTAATCGTCATTCTTGTTCTTTCAGTCTATTTTAATTGGTTTCCCCCTCTTGGATTCAAAAACCTTTGGGAAGATCCTTTAAAAAGTATCCAACAATTAGTGTGGCCTGCTTTGGCACTCGGATTCTCAGTAAACGGAACAATGATGCGGATGATGAGAGCCCAAATGCTTGAAGTGATTCAAGAAGATTACATCCGGACNGCAAGGTCAAAGGGNCTATCGGAAAGGGTAGTGATAAACCGCCATGCCGTTAAGAACGCCATGTTGCCTGTGATCACAGTGGCTGGAACACTTTTGGGCGGACTCTTAGGAGGGACTGTTGTTATAGAAATGATATTTAGCATNCCAGGAATGGGCAGNGCGCTTATNGACGCAATATATGTAAGAGACATACCGATAATACANACTTTTATACTAATAATAGCCTTGATTTANCTGTTTCTTAACCTGCTCATCGACTTAACTTACGGGTGGCTGAACCCACGTATAAGACTGACATAAATATGCGGGGTAACCTATGACTAATCAAACAAATGCCATATTTACCAGATCAATAAGAACCAATGCTGTTTTGCTAAGTTCCCTCAATTTTTGCCGGAAAAAGCCCTTGGGGGCATTTGGGTTAGGAATAATAATGGTCTTTGCGGTGATTGCGGTTATAGGAGNAATGGTGGCTCCATANGACCCTTTAGCNGTNAGTGCAGATTACATGTTGAAGNNTCCTAATACTNTCCAGTGGTTTGGTGGNGATAGTCTCGGTAGAGATATATTCAGTCGCGTTTTAATTGGCACTCGAGTTTCTATAATAGTCGGATTGGCTGTAATCACTATCGGAACTATTATTGGGGCGGTAGTAGGTATTATCAGTGCCCATTACGGTGGGGCCGTCGACATGATACTGCAGAGAATAGTAGATGCATTAATGGCTTTCCCTTCGCTTTTATTAGCAATTTGTATAATGTCNGTGCTAGGAGTTTCTCTGACAAATGTAGTAATAGCCCTCGCTCTAACCAATATACCAAGATCTGCTAGGACAATAAGATCGGTTGCACTAGCGATAGCTAACACGGACTACGCATTAGCTGCCACTTGTATCGGCGCCAGCAATTTCAGGTTAATGTTTCGTCATATAGCACCCAACTGCGTTGCCTCCTTTCTTGTCATTGCAACTGCCGGTTTGGGAATCGCTATAATCGCAGAAGCCAGCCTTAGTTTTCTAGGCATTGGATCGCCGGAAGAAACCATTTCATGGGGAGTGATGTTAAGTCGATCTTCCCTTGATTCCTTTGCATATGCTCCGCATATTGGCCTGTTCCCCGGGGCAGCCCTGACATTACTTGTCTTTGGAATTAACATATTTGGGGACGCTATGAGAGATGTCTTGGACCCACGATTGAGAAGAACAGGGTAACAGATACTTGCGACTAAAAATTACGCGAATACTGGGAGAAGTGAGCTAATGCCTACCAACCAAACCTACTTTGAAGACATAAGNGTCGGCACAGAAATTAATCCTCAACAGTATGGACCTTGGAGTAATGCACACATCACNCGATGGTGTGCCGCNCAGGAAAACTGGGAAAGGTTTCATTACGATTACAAGTTTGCCACTGAAGTTTTTAATTTAGAGGATATCGTGGCAAACGGTAACTGGCGCAAGTATCCAATGGCTAGAATTTTTAAAGACTGGGCCGGTGACAAAGGTTGGCTATGGAAAATAGAAATGCAATACAGAGGAATGCATTATCCCTTCGATATGTTCGAGGTATGGGGNAAAGTTAAATCNGTAGAGGAGGTAGAGGGCCTAGGGATAGTATATTTAGACTGCGGAATGAGAAATCAACACGGCCAAGAAACTACCCCAGGAACAGCAACCGTGGTATTGCCATTAAANAATGGGAGAAANGTTCCATATCCTTTCGAACCACCACCACCTTTATCAATAAAAGGTTTTGACTACGATAGGGTGTCAAATCTGGAAGATGCGATTTATGTCACACCCCAGATTGAAACTCACATCGGTGATGAATCAGAGGGGAAAAGTTGGGACGAGGTCAGTAAATCTGAACTTAGAAGGTTCTCCCAGGCTATCCCTGATCCAGACCCACTTTATTGGGATGAAAATTATTCCAAAACAACCAAATATGGCTCAATAATGGCAATGCCTTTATACCCAGTTGACGGATTTAAACATCCTCCCACAGAGCCAGATCAGTTAACACTCAGGTTGAAAGAAGATCCCAATTACTGGGGCGGGCCACCTGGTGTTATGAGCGGTGAGAGAGACCACCATCTGCCAGGGCTCCCCACAGGCGGAGCNCTAAATGGTGGTCAGTCTTATGAGATTTTAGGCCTAGCTGGTGTGGGAGAGCGATTGCATAGAAAGTCAAAATTGCTTGATGTCTATGAAAAACAGGGTAAACAAAACAGGCTCGTATTCACTGTATATGGTACCGATTACCTCAACAATTCTGGAGATGTGATCCTAAAAGGTGTGGGTACCGGTATACTTCGNGGATAAATAACTGAGGTCAGAAACCAATAAAATCCATTATGGAAAAGGTTATTGTTTGTAGTGTNTGCTCCACAAAAAATCTCTCCTTAGCTAAATTTTGCGTTAANTGCAGGGCACGCATTAACTTAGTTCAACCTATTCCTGANCCAGAAGCTGANCTCATTCAGAGAAATATAAGTAGGTTTAATAAAAGGGGNAAATTTAAACGTTATGGTATATATGCAGCGATTGTAACTGCTATTTTCATAATCGCNCTTGCCTCTACCTTATATTCTTCCCTATTTGAATCATTTATCCCTTATCAGAAAGAANTTNTGATTGATTCGGCAAAGATTAATTCAAATTCCGATTGGAACATGTACCAGAACGATTCTTTGAATAGTGGNTTTTCCAATTACGATTTCAATCCGTCTGGAAGAATATTATGGGAGTTTAAAACTAATAGTGGATTTATAAAATCATCGCCTGCTGTTGTTCAGGGTATGGTCTACCTATCCACGGGTGATCAATTAGACAGAAGAATAGTTGGCATTGATGCCAAGTCAGGTCAACTGTCATGGGAAAGATCTGTTGACCCTCCTGCTGAAACCTCCCCAGCCGTATCTGGAAATGCCTTATATATCACTCTCAGAAATGGAAATATTATCTCTTTGGATAGAGTTACAGGGAAGCTTTTGTGGTTACATAAGGCAGACTCTCCCATTTTCTCTTCCCCAACTTTATATCAAGACGTGTTGTACGTAACGACTTACGGAGAAGAATTGCTTGCTTTAGAGGCAATGAGCGGTGAAGTTTTATGGTCACGTGATATTGGTGCTAGTATGGCCTCTGCTCCTGCGGTCAACGATGTGATTGTTGCTTTCAACTCTCGTTCTAATTATGTTCATATTCTTGACTCCAAAACCGGCCAGAAGCGTNTGAAATATCCAACAGGATACGTGGCGGGGTCGGTAGCTATCTCCGAAGAGTTTCTATTTGTATCTGATTGGACTGGCCGTGTGCGAGCCATAAATTGGACGAAGATTGAACGTCCTTTCNAGAGGCAATTCCGAACTTTTAAATTAAATTTATATGTNTGGGGATTAATCGATTCATTTCCTCAATGGACGGGATATGCCTGGGTCTTCGAAAAACTTGATGAAACTTTTCGAAGTACCCCTGTCGTCACTGAAGATGCCGTGTTTGTCACCTCGGGTTCTGGCAAAGTGTTCAAATTGGATGCGACAAATGGCAGGTTGATTTGGATGTTTGACACTGAGTCAGAGATCAGCCAGCCGGTGGTTGCTTCAAAGGATACTGTTATAGTAGGTGATTCCAAAGGTGATTTATTTAGGATTGACATTTTAACAGGAGAAGGTGAGAAGTTTCTAACTGTCGATGGGTCGATCAGCTCACCTCCCATAATATCTGATAGTAGACTATTTATTACCACAAATGAAGGAACCTTGTATTCGATAAAATGAATCGGTCCATTTTTAGGTTTTATTTGAAATGAGAGGGTGTAATGTCAAAAATACAGACAATTTCAGGTGTGATTGATAGTGAAGATATTGGTTGGACTTTATCGCATGAGCATTTGGTGAGTGGAATGGGAGGTATGGATCGTATTGGCTTGTATGATGAAAAAGAGGCACTCCGAAGATGTAATGAAGCACTTCAAGTTGCTCATGATGCTCAAATCAAAACGATTATTGATTGCACTCCAGTAGATTTGGGTCGTCAGGTCTCAGCTTTTCAAAGTCTTAGTTCAACCTCATCAATAAATATCATCGCTGCCACGGGTTTATACCGATGGGTACCGTTAAGTTATTACTCATGGGACCCGGATACAGTGGCACATTTTTTCCAGCGTGAAATCGAGGAAGGAATTGAAGGAACAGATATTCATGCCGGAATAATAAAAATTGCTTGGGATGTGGAATATTCTTCGACTGTTGGAGGACTTAATTCTCTGCATAGCCAATTAGAAAAATGCGCTCGTGGTGCGGCCAGAGCAGCAAAACGAAGTGGGGTTCCCATAACATGCCATACTCGCGCAATAGATAAGGTTGGTATTCGTTTGTTAGACATTTTCGAGGAAGAAGAAGTCGATTTAAGGGCGGTCACAATTGGTCATACAAATGACTCTCCCGATATTGAATATGTCCTAGAATTAGCAAAACGAGGAGCCAATGTCGGATTAGATCGCTTCACCAGAAACATGAGTGAAGAGGAGTTGATACGCAGGTCAGAAATTGCGTTGGCATTAATCAAATCCGGATATTCTGAACAAACTTCTCTGGGTCATGATTCTGCAGCATACAGCATCAACAGGGGACCAGCTTCAGGTGGCCCACGGATTGAAGACCCTGAGTGTTGGCTTCCAGTGCCGAATTTCGAAATTCCTTGGCTGAGAGATAACGGTGTCGATGAGGATTCTATAGATTCTATGATGATAAAGTCCGTGCAAAGAACTTTCGAAGCAGCCCATTCGATGAAGCTATAAAGTTTTAGGATTATATTTACCAGTCATTAATGGTGTTTGGCAGATCGGGTAAATAAAAAATACCTGATGTGCACAGTGACAACAAAAAGAATGTTACGTGACACACTGAATCTGACTGTACCTGTCTAGCTTTAGATATGTTGAAAGGTTTTGCCCTTGGACACCCGGACAGATAAACTCTTCACATGAATGATGATTCGGAATCAGACTCAGATAGGATCCTTTCTGAATTTCGTTCTGCGCCTCCCATTATGAATGGAGACGACAGTAAAACTCTGAATTCATCACCCGATGAGACCGTTGTCAACGTGCAAGATTCGAACAAGCTTGACTCCGTAAATTATAGACGCCTGCCCAAGGCCAGCTGGCGGTACACCTTTAGTTCTCTCTCAAATCCAGGCTTCCTCTATCTTTGGGTAAGCATGATTACAATGATGGCCGGGATGCAGATGCAGATGTTAGCGAGGGGGTACCTTATCTACGATATAACAGGTTCTGCATCTCTTCTAGGTATCGTAAATGCAGCACACGCATTGCCTATGCTTGGGCTTGCTCTTTTTGGAGGAGCCATCGCGGACCGGTTTGAACGCAAAAGACTAATACAAATAGGTCAGATTGTTCCGGCGGCACTGGCACTTGGAATTGGCATAACTATTTTCACAGATAACATTCAGTGGTATCACCTTATGTTTGTGTCCATAATTCAAGGATCCATGTTCTCATTTATGATGCCCGCACGTCAGGCCATAATTCCCCAGCTCGTTGGCAAAGAAAGTTTGTCTAACGCCATGGCCATTAACGCAGCTGGAATGAGCGTGATGACGTTGGTGGCCCCCGCTATTGCAGGTATCCTCTATGCTTGGACTGGACCAGCAAACGTCTACTTTGTTATCGCCGCCCTGAACATATTAGCTGTTGTATTCACAGTTTTCGTGCCAAAAACAGGTACTGTTTCTTCAGCATCTAAAGGACCCATCCTAGGAGATATCGCTGCAGGCCTAACCTATATCAAACAAACCCATATAGTTAGAATTCTTTTGATTATGGGACTGGCAACCACTTTACTTGCTATGCCTTTCAGATTCCTTATGCCTGTCTTCGTAGTCGACGTTTACAACAAAGGTCCGGAATCGATGGGACTTCTCATCGCCATAATGGGTGGAGGATCTCTTGTGGGATCTTTATTTATTGCTTCCATAGGACAGTGGAGAAGAGGCATGATATTGATAATAGGAAGTTTTGTTTCTGCACTCGCACTATTATTACTCGCTTTCCTACCGTTTTATTTCGCTGCTGCGGCCATCATGATTTTATTGGGTTTGGGTGATGCCGGGCGCCGAACTATTAACCAATCTCTCGTCATGGAAAAAACAGATGCACTATTTCAAGGTCGCGTAATGAGCGTGTTTATGATGAATTTTGGCCTGATGCCGCTAGGAGTTCTTCCAGCAGGAATACTAATAGATATAGTCGGCGGGCAGGTGGTTATCGGGCTGCTGGGCCTAGTCCTGCTTATATTTACCTTCATAATTTTATTCACCCAAAAAAACCTGAGGAACGCGTCCTGACCACGGATGATCATTAAATTTAGAGGCTCCAGACTCACAGTTATTTTCTACTTATTAATGGGAGTTTTTACGAATGACTTCCGCCATATTGGCCAACCAAATTCCCAACACTGTCTCCTATCCGTAGAAAATATTGCAATAGAAAAGAGGTTTCCATGTCCATACAATCAGGAAAAGGTATTCTCTGACCAAGTGCAACAAAATGTGGCTAGAGTATATCCTTCGGGTCCAGTCATCTCCATCGGCCGGCTTATTACAAATCACTGTAGGTATTTTTCAGAGAAGCTAGGTGGTGTCGAGGGCATGACAAGGCGGCACATCAGCTTATAATATTCAAAACCAATAAGCCTGTTTAAAAAGTTAATAAGCTTCAATTGATCTTACTTATTACTCTCTAACTCAAATTCATTCGAGTATAGTATGAAATAGTGTTTTTCGAACGGTATCAAAAGAAACAGTATCACGCGTGAGGTGATCACTTGACGGTTAGAAGGCAACCTGGAGCCGCGCACAGTATCACGATAAGGACATCGTATCCCAATACAGTTGGTATGTTAGGCCAAATAACCACCAACATAAGTGCCGCCGGGGGGGATATTGGTGCCATCGACATCGTGTCAGCCGGACGCAACAGTATGGTGAGGGACATTACGATAAATGCTCGGGACGATTCTCATGCAGATATATTGAAAGAAGCAGTATCAAGTGTTGAAGGAGTCACAATAGTAAATGTATCTGATCAAGTCTTTCTAAAGCATCTCGGCGGTAAAATTGAAATGCAAAGTAAAGCACCCATCAAAACCAGAAATGACATGTCATTAATATACACCCCAGGTGTTGCGAGGGTTAGCAAAGCCATCCATGAGCAACCAGAATCTGTATGGAATCTAACGAGTAAGGGTAATACCGTTGCAATTGTGACTGATGGGTCAGCAGTGCTCGGATTAGGAGATATTGGTCCTGCTGCCGCCTTACCAGTAATGGAAGGCAAGGCTCAATTATTGAAAGAACTAGTCGGAGTGGATGCCTGGCCTATTGTTCTAGATACTCATGACACTACCAAAATCGTCGACACAATAAAATTGATATCACCTGGGTTTGGAGCGATAAACCTGGAAGACATTTCGGCACCGAGATGCTTTGAAATAGAACAACGTCTTCACAAGGAATTGGCCATACCCGTATTTCACGACGATCAACACGGAACCGCAATCGTAGTTCTAGCGGCACTATACAATGCGGTCAAAGTCGTCAACAAAAAATTACCTGAACTAAAGGTAGTATTAGTTGGAGTAGGAGCGGCTGGTGTCGCCACTACCAAACTTTTAATCAAAGCTGGAGTAAAAAATATCGTTGGCGTAGATCGGGTAGGGATTTTAGACAGGCAAAAAGATTACGAGAATAACAAAGTTTGGAAAGAATATTCCGAAATAACAAACCCAAATAATGTTTCTGGCCACATCAAAGAAGCTCTGAAAGGTGCAGATGTATTTATAGGCCTTTCAGGTCCAGGGGTCCTCCAACTTGAAGACGTGAGCTTGATGAACAAAAAACCAATAATTTTTGCTATGGCGAATCCCGATCCTGAAATATGGCCGGAGGAAGTTGAAGGAGTTGTTGAAGTTATGGCGACAGGACGATCAGATTACCCCAACCAAGTTAATAATGCTTTGTGTTTCCCCGGCATTTTTAGAGGCATCCTAGATGCTAGAGCACAGAAAGTCACAGATGAAATGAAAATGGCCGCAGCCTTTGCCATATCAAGAGGAGTTCCCGAGAGCCATCTTAATAACGAATATATTATGCCGAGCATTTTTGATACTGCTGTGGCTGCTCAAGTCGCAAAAAGTGTAAAAGCCGCAGCCATAAAAAGTGGGGTGGCTTTGAAAAATTAACCTCCCTACCGAAAGAGAACCTTCGGTCTTCTTGCAGGAGGATTTTGATGTTTAATTTGATTGGTTCTGATTTTCATATCCTGTCTGACATAGGCCCCCGGTGCATGAAACAGGTTGACCTACACGTTGCCATATATATTCTCGACATCAGCCAGAAAACATAACATAAACCCCAGATTTCACATATCCCTGTAATCATCCAATGATATTACTATGCCTAAAGTAACACTACAAAGGTAGAGTTGGCCCTCCAGCAGCAGTCAGGCCATTATATTTATCGGACGCCTGCGTATGTCCGATTGGTACTAAAGACCAGACCTATACTAAGAATTGTCAAAAGTAGGAACCCGTAAAAAATATAGTTATAGTTCCCAGTTATATCAAATCCTATACCGGCGATCATTGGGCCGGCTGAAAAACCAAGGACTGCCGCCGCCCTATTGACTCCGTATATTCCACCAACATTATTTTTACCAAAATAGCTTACTAATAGCAAAACTAATACTGTGGATTGAATTCCATCTGAAATCCCCCCAAGAGCACTGGAGAATACAGCCTTCAAAAAAGTATCGGCAAATATAAGTAACGCGATCGAAAATACCCTGACAGAAATGGCCCCCAGGATTAGTAATCGAGGCGTATAGCGATCAGCCAAAATACCACCTATTAATCCACCTATTGCTGAAGCAATAAAACGAACACTGACAGTAGCAACCGCTTCCTCTGGATCCAAACCTTGGCCTACAAGGTAGGGGACTATGTGTAGGCCTATGCCTGCCGTAGCAATGCCGGTGACAAATACTGTAGCCGTTAGAAACCAATATTCCTTAGTGTGAAGAACCTCAGATAAAGAAAATTCAGGGATTGTAAAGTTTTCCAACTCAACCCCGTCACCATCATTCTCATCAAGGTCTTTAGGAGAGCGAACAAATAAAATAGCCGGAATCACTCCTACCAGAAACATTATTACAGCCAAAACCATCCATCCAAACCGCCAACCAAATTCTGCAATCGATGCCTGAGATATCAAAGGAAGCAATACGCCCCCTAAAGCCGTGACAGCAAATAAAACGGATACAGCCATTCCACTATTCCTATCGAACCATTTAGCTATGGTGGAGGGGGAAACGGCTTGGATAAATCCTTGATCACTTACTCGTGCTGCCCCATAAAAAATATAGAAAGCCATGACCGCGGAAATTTGGCTTAAAGCAACCATAGAAATAGTTGTGATTAAGGCTCCAATTGCCAGTATGACCCTTGGTCCAGTTTGATCCAGGATTCTTCCAGTCATTACTGCCACCCCGGCTCCCAACAAGGCACCCAGGCTTGCAGCTCCGGAAATTTGTGTACGGTTCCACAGAAATTCGTCGGACATCGGCAAAAAGAAGACCGTTAAAACGTTAAGACTGGCCACAGAATTAGCGAAGGCCAAACCACACACAGCTGCCAACACAACCCAACTGTAGTGAATTTTCCTCAATGAATTAATCATCAATCATAGGTTCGCCTTACCCTGTGATATCGAATTTTGAGTTTCCATTATAACTATTCATTAATGGGAAACTTTAACCATTTCATCTCTGGTGAATGCTTGGAAACTCATTTCTATAAAAAAAGAAGTGTACTTTTCTTTCTTAGTCCGCCATATCTACATTCATAGGAAGCTTGACCGATAAGAGAACCATGGTGGCTATTAAACAAATGATCCCGCTAAATAGAAAAGCAGATTTTATCCCGAATTCATCGATGAGCAATCCGGTGAAAATTGGGGAAACTGTTCCTAATAAACTTGCCCCATAAATCAACGAGACTACTGTTGGCTGTGATTTTCCACCAGAAACGTCCATAGCAGCGGAAATAAAGACAGTATGCAGTGAGTATAAGAAAGCCCCCATAACGAATATATTCAACACAAGTTGATACCCCTCAGATGCGTAATACAATCCGATAAATGAAATTCCTAATATAGTCATGGCAGGCAATAGAACTATTTTTCTTCCACACCTGTCAGACAGCCAACCAAGTACAGGTTGGGCAATAATTCCAGATATCTGTGCTCCAGCCAGAAAAACCCCCACCGTAAGTGGATCTTTGGCAAGGCCTCCCTCTCCTACAGCTGATATCAGGTATAGAGGAAGAAAATACATTATCGAAGACTGGCCCATATCGCTCAACCCCGTGACCAGTATTAAGCCCCAAATCCCTTTGTCTTTTAGCAATCCTCTCAGACCGCCGAAATATTCTGCAAAAGATCCTGCCTTAGGGGCATCCTTCGAAATACCTCTCATCATAAAATAAACAACTAAAGCGAAAATCAAAGCAGGTAAAACGCTTATTCGGAGAACTTCATTCCATTCAAAAGCGATTAAGTATGTCATGGTGACGATGCTACCGACCTTGAATGTCTCCGTAGTTAACAAGCCCACTATGAAGGGTCCAAACATTTCTCCTATTGAACCACCTGTCCC
>PAMF01000030.1 GCA_002707185.1 Chloroflexota bacterium
ACTATTCTGGGATTCGGTCCATAACAGGTTTGCTGCCTGAACCCGATAACGATCTAGTTGTTCTATAAAATCTTTTTCAGTGATTCTATTCAATTGGTATTCTAATTGTAGGGTTTTAATAGCCTCATATATCGGATTGAGGTCGGATTCCAAGCCAGGTTCAGAGTATGCATGGGAGTGGACAATAGATGTTTTGTACTTAAAAAAAGGATAAGCCAATATACCTAGTGAGAATATACCTAGGGTAATGCCAAATATAATCGAAACTGATTCCACAATACTCCCCTTGATGGACTTTAAGATTGCNGTTCCNNGGAGCGGCCGNATATANGGCTTTTTAATCTGATTAGNTAGCNCTCATTGTATTTTGNCGAATTTGTTGTGGCCAGAGTGCTATNACAGTNCCTAATATCATCACNGGGCCGCCAANCCACATCCACCACATCAGCGGATTAATCAATATCCGAAACCCGACGGATCCATCGGGCAAATTTTCGCTCGGAACAATATATAGATCTTCTACAGGAGTAGACCGAATACCTGCGAGAGTGGATGCCATATTAAACGATGGATAAAACGATCGTCTTGCAGTCATAGTTGTCAAATATTCACCGTTTCGATCAACTTCTATTGAGGAATAGAATTCGGTTCTATCTGATTTAACAATAGGATTAGTTCCGATATATTTTATTTGGTAATCAGCTATATCATAGGTCTCACCAGGTGCAAGGACTACATCACGCTGTAATCCGAAAAATGAAGAACCGATCACACCGAAAGCTACCATTATGACCGCTAGGTGGACTATATAACCGCCATACCTGGGTCGATTAGCAAGAACTAGTTTCACGAACGCTACAGGATAAATTTCCTGTGAAGAGTGATGTCTGGCCTTAGTGCCCCTAACCCATTCGGTCAGGATTCCTGTGAAAACTGTGCTACATAATCCGAATCCAATCAAAGGCAAAGCTCTTTGTATCCCGCAGATGGTCAAAAATATTATTACGATTACTCCAACCAAGGTCGGAACGAGTAAAGCACTTTTGATGCTCGCTAGATTAGCCTGCCGCCATGGTATTAGAGGGCCTATGCCCATAAGAAGTATCAAGAGCAGCATTAGTGGACCATTTACCTGATCGTAGAATGGCCGGGCTACGGTAATTTCCTCTCCAGATCCGAGTTTAGATAGCAGAGGGTAAACTGTTCCCCAGAGGGTTACGAATGCTATTCCTAGGAATAATAAATTGTTCATCAAAAAAGCAGCCTCCCGGGACAGCATGGAGTCTAATGATTGTGCGCTTTTTAATGAATTAAAACGCCAGAAGAAAATTAGGAATGGAATCAAGATACCCGCAGCAAGAAAAGATAAAAACACTAATCCAAGGTCCGATGCTCCGAAAGAATGAACTGATGGGACTGGTCCGCCCCTATTCATGAACATGCCATACAATGCTAATGCGAAAGCTACGTTGATTAAAACTATATTCCACATTCGGAACATTCCACGCCGTTTTTGCACCATTATGGAATGAATAAATGCAGTTAGAGCGAGCCATGGCATAAAAGCTGCATTTTCTACGGGGTCCCAGAACCAAAACCCTCCCCATCCAAGTATTGTGTAAGCCCACCAAGATCCAAGTAACAAACCGCTGGCTAAAAGCACCCAAGATATAATCCCCCAAGTCCGTCCCGCGTCTACCCATTCGTCATTATTTTGTTTGCCGATTAATGATGCCATGGCGAAGGCGAAGGGTATAGTTAACCCGATTAAACCCGACATTAGGGCGGGAGGATGAAAAAACATACCAAAATGGGTTAGCAATGGGTTAATACCCTCTCCATCGGAAGGCGTTAGCGGTAAAGTATCAAATGGGTTTGCCATAAAGATCATGACGGCCAGAAAGAAGGTCTCGACCAACATTAAGATGGCTACCGTATAGGCTAAAGTTTCCCTAGATCTAGCGGGTGCCAACCTTATAGCGATGGACGATAATAAGGCAAGGGCCAGAGCTATAAAGAGCAAAGACCCTTCATTTCCGGCATAGAATGCTACCCAGGTGTATATATTTGGCATAGCTAAATTGCTATGGGCGGCTACATAGGCAATTTGAAAATCCCGATTAATGAAAGCAGTTACTAAGCTGATGGTACATACAAATACCACGAGTAACACAACATAGATTGCTCTACGTGCGCTTTCCTCTAAAGCCGGGACTTTAATAGATTTCCCAAGTAAAGAACCAATTACAGAATAAGAAGATAAAACTAACGCTATACAAAGACCGATGGCGCCCAAACTAGCCATCNCCGGTAGGACCTCCACGTAAATTCCCGTNTTGCTTTCTCTCTCCCAANCCCANATCAGAGTCTACCCTTTNTAGNAAAGGGTNTAGCNGNGAGTCGATTTCAGATTCGGGTGAAGTGNCTGANATAANTGGTTTCCTGGTCATGGACTTTAGAACGAATATACTCGCTACCAAAGCACTTGCAAGTGCAGCTACAGGGAAAAGCCAGGCTATTAAATTGAACCCAGATTTGGGGGGGGCACCTATGATAGCTTGTCCGTAACGGTCTGCAAAAAATGACAAAATCTCNGCTTCACTAGCGCCATCGGCGAGTTGTTCACGAACAATTTTGCGCATTTGTTTGGCGATTGGTACCTGGGCCTGATCGATAGTTTCCGCAGGGCATACCGGGCACATTATTTGTTGGTCAATAGATTGAGCGTGAGATTCATCGTAATCTATTATATCAGTGCTGGTGGATGGAGTATCGGGACTTTGGGCCAGGACCGATGGGCTATATAACCCGATAACTATGATCCAAACCATAATTATTAAAGGATAGTATGATCGCCTAAAAATGTTCACGTGTAGTCCATTGGATAGGTCTTATTAACTGATACGATATAATATATGGTTTGCAGGATTAGCCCAGTTTCTCTAATTACACTTTTGCGGGTCATTCCCTTGAATGCAACCTACTACGTAATCAGTAACGAGATCCATTTCCTCATTGTTAAGCAACTTCGAGAAATTCGGCATCACAGCCACCCCCGACACTAACAACCCTTTGATGCCGGCTCTCCCCAAGGCTTTGGCTTGATCAGCGGTCAGATCAGGGGTCATAGCTGGTTGGTAGCCGTATTCTTGGATCATTCTGTTAAGTACAGGGCCGTCTCCCATAGCCGTATCTCCGTGACACATGGCACAGTTCACTTCATATAAATGTTGCCCACTATTGGCAAATGAAGTTGCTTGTGGAGGCGGATAGTAAGCTACGGCTGTGTCAGGAACTGATAATCTGGGTGGTTCATGAGATTTGTATATTGGCTGATAATGCATTTCGTAGAAGATATCTAGTGGGTACGAGCCCTGGGAACAGCCAACAAGAGTTGTTGCCGCAAATAACACTACAAGCGGTATTATAAGCCTCGCCGCTTTGCAACGGAATGTGCCGGGTATCGAAGACGGTATGTGAAGGAATTTGCTTATCATTGTTCTACCTAGCTTAAGTTTCCCCTTTTACTTCGATAGCTCCTGATCTGTTCATAAGGTCCTCTACTTGACCGTGCTGGCTTTCGTCAGTATTGACCAGGACACCGATAACCCCTTCTGTAATTCGGTTATCGTAGAGACCGAGTTTAGGTTTGGGTAACCGAGATTCAAAAATAATACCTAGGCACGTGAATAATATAGCGCCGAGCATTGTACCTTCATAGCAGATAACTGCCATTGGAGGAAGCGAGAGTATGGGCTTCCCGCCGGTTACCATAGGGTAGGCTATTTGGGTCAGGGATGTGATCATAATCCCTGATGTCAAACCTAATATTGCACCAATAAACGGGAATACGTAAAGGCGATGCTTCTCCTCGCGTTCGCCAAATGCTCCTTCAGGGTATGGGGAATCAGTCAGAAAATCGTAGTCATTTTCTGATATACCAGCCCCCTTTAAAGCATCCCCTGCATCCGCAGCGGAATTTGCGTCATTGAATAATCCTAATAATGGACGTTTTGCCATAATGTTACCTCTTTAAGCCACTCAACTAGTAAACCTTTTTGTTGAGCTTGAGGAACTAATCCTCCCTGTAGGTTGCGGGCACCACTCTTCGCCCGATTTGTATTTCGGTTTTCAATATGTCCCCTTCTTTTATGTCATACAATGGTACTAAGGGGAAAACCCTGCTAAAAAGTAACATCAACATTGTCACTAACGCGAATGTGGCGGTTACTATGATAATTTCAGGAATACTGGGGGAATACATATTCCAAGTAAAGGTGAATACCTGCCGATTTGCCAACCCTGGGACGATGATTAAAAATCGTTCCAACCACATGCCGATGTTGACTGATATGCAGGCGATTGACATGATCCACAGATTGCGCCGAGCACTTCTACTTAGCCACAGTGCAACCGGTATAAAATAGGTAGTGACCACGAATATCACCGTCCAAGCACTAATAGGCCATATTGTGAACTGTAAAGCGCGAACAGCAATTTCATCTGCTTCTCTACCGTAGATTCCGAATATTACTTCCATTACGAAGAAATAGAACCACCCGGTAGCAACTACAACTAATAGTCTCCCTAGAGCGTCTATATGTTCGTGCCTGATGTATGCTTGCCACCCATATGCCCATCTAAGCAATATTAGAACGAATGCTACGGCTGATACACCGGAGTGTACCGCTCCAACTACAAAGTAGGGCGCGAATATAGTAGAGTGCCAGGATTTCACTGCAACAGCCATACCGAAATCCCATGAGACTATGCTGTGCACTGAAACGAACACAGGAAGTATCAAAGCCGATAATAATACTCCTGCAATTACCTGAAGCTTCCATTGCCTGGGATTCCCCTGCCATCCAAGAGATAGCAGAGAATAAATTTGATGAGGAATACCTGTTGTTCGGTCTCGCAATACAGCGAAGTCAGGGACGAGAGCTAGGACAACGAATAGTGTGCTGGAGGTTAGATAAGTTAGAATCGCGCTCGGGTCCCAGATTAGTGGAGTTCTGACATTTGGCCATATGCCTCTAGCGAAATCATATGGGAATGCCCAGTACAGGATTCTCCAAGGTCGGCCTGTATGAATGATAGGCATAGTCATAGCAGTCATTAACGAAAAAATAGTAAGAACTTCCGCTGCCCTTGTGGCTGGTCTTCGCCATTCGGCTTTAGCAAGCCGAAGGATAGCGGATAACATGACGCCTGCGTGGCTGATACCAATCCAAAAAACGAAATTGGTGATGAAGAAACCCCATACTACGGGCCTGTTGAGATTAGTAATCCCTAATCCCCGGTTTATCATGTATCCAACTGTTACAGCGGCGATTAATAATATTACTGCACATACTGCAATTGCTGGCCAAAACCATCTAGGCGTATCTAGTATGGGCCGAAGTAGATCTCGATTGACTTCGGTTGCTGTTAGGATTCTACCTTCCTGCATCGAGGCTCCTATAAATTAATACTAGTTCATTAATATAGTTCATGTGATATTACCCTGTTATTCTGGTTTCGCTACTACCAGATATTCTCCCCTAAACAGCTTACCCATCTTTTGGTACATCGCCCCTTCCTTTATCTCCCAGATGGACATAGCTGGTAACAATTTGATGCTGATTAGATAGACAAATATCGGAACACCGATTATTCCCAAGACCATGAAGATATCCCAGAGGTCGGGAAATACTGGGGGAGGTACTTTGGAATAAGCCAAAGCATATAGATCTCCAGCATTGAACGAGCCTACAAAGATTCTAATACTGAATAAGAATCCCCCTACCAAGGCAGATAGCCCTGCGAGCGCAGGCCCCCACGCTGTTTTTCTAATGGGATTCCAAACCATCAAGGCGAATGGGATAAAGAAACTAAATAGCACATTCGTCCAGAAAATCACAGAGTAACTTTCAAACATCAGGTATCTGAGGATACTTGACTCCACCTCTAGTCTGCCGTACCAAAACGTCATGAAAAATGCGAATAGATGGTAAGTCCATAACAGGCTGAGACCCAACAGTATCTTGCTTGCAGACCAGAAGAGGGACATACCAATGTATTGTCCGTAGCCGCCCCACTTACGCAGTACGAATAAGATTATCAGCAAAAGACCCAAAGTGTTTTGGAAAGCGATAATCGTATATAACGGAGGTAGTATTGAATCCTTCCAACCGGCTATCAGGCTCATTGCGTAATCAGAAACTACTACAAAATGGACGAATACTACTAGCATAAAATAGAAGCCGCCTAATAAGCATAAGCCGGCTTTTTGCTGAATCCATTGTCGTTTGGTTCCATACCAACGTCCCGATAAAGCACTGTAGAGTGTTTTGCGGAACCCGTTAACTTTGTGCTTTGATTGGGCAAGGTCGGGCATTAGTGATAACCACAAAATCCCTAGGCTGGTCACTGCGAGCCCTACTAAGCTCAAAATATTCCAGACACCAGGTGCTCCTATGGGGACTCCGGATGAGCCTAGCCAAATAGCTCGCCGTGCGGCTAATTCGCCATGGGCACCAGGCACGAAATCTGGATTGGCTATGGAAGGTAGCGCTATTACCATAGGGATAAAGAGTAATATATTGAATACCCCGATTATGGCGAACAACTCTGACACTCTAGAAAGAGGACGCCGCCAATGGCTTTTCGTAAACCGGAACGCGCACGCAACTAATGGCGCAGAACTGGTAATCATGAACACGAACGAGAAGGCTGCCATATAATATCCCCAGGCGCTGTAATCGCTTAACCCCTGTCCAGTTAAGCGAATCACAAAACCTATTACACCTAGAGATACGAGTCCAAGCGATATGAGAAGCAAAGCCATGAATGGTTTGCTTCTCTTGGTGGTCCTTTCCATCACTTCATCAGTGATTTGATTGGATTGAGGAAACACCCATGTGTCTGCAGGGAAATGACTTGTCGAATGTTCTGCCATCTTATCAGTTCTCACCCAAAGGGTATTGATCTATCTTTTTTAAGTAGATGACGTTTGGCTTGGTTCCTAGCTCTTCAAGAAGAAGATAGCTTCGAGTACTCCTGTCATGTTCATGATGTATATCATGTTCGTTAACGTCGTCAAAATACGGGCCGATTTTCGCTGATTTGTCCATCTGGTCGCCGAACGTCAATGCATTTGTTGGACAGGCTTGGGCACATGCAGGAAGGAAATTTCTTTCGGCCATATTTTGGTCATTGAGGCGACCACCTTCGGTGCGTTCAACTTTGAGTTCGCCGCGCCTGAGCCGTTGTACACAGAAGGTACATTTTTCTGTGATTCCCCTGGACCGGGCGGTTACGTCAGGGTTGAGATAATTTTCGAAGCTAGCCGGCCATGTTGGATGCCAGAAATTAAAGAAACGAACTTGATACGGGCAGTTATTGATGCAGTAGCGAGCACCAATACACCGATTGTAGATTTGAACATTTAGACCTTCGTCACTTTGATAGGTGGCGTATACCGGGCAAACGGGTTCGCATGGTGCGTTTGAGCAATGTTGGCACATTATGGGAATGAACCGAGCTTTAACGTTGGGATATTCACCTTCCCAATAGCGCTCAATTCGTATCCATTCGAAAGCTCGTTTCTGCAAGAAGGCGGCTTTATCGTTGATTGGAAGATTGTTCTCCGCTTGACATGCGACTACACACGCTTGACAACCAGTGCAACGGTCTAGGTCTACTACCATTCCCCATTTGTGATCTACTCTACTAGTTACCATAAAAAATCCTAATCAATTAATTGACTCCGTTATTAATGGCTCCCCGGGGTTACAGTTCTTATTACTTCTTCACCCGGGTTATTCAAAATTTCGTTGCCGATTTCACGGGCACCGAATTCTCCTTCAAATTTGGATAACTTCAGGCTTTCTCCTGTAGGTGTAACTGTTACGTGGTTTGATGCCCATGCAAGGGCGTCGGCTCCATTCGTACGGGAGGAGTCCAGAATGCTCAAAATGTTTGCATTTTCTCGTTCATCGCCGTTTACAGCGTATACGGACCCGGTCTGATGCCCTTGTCCAATCGGCACGGATACCACGGTGGGTGGCAATGCAGGATTAGGGTAGATAAGGGCTTGTACGGATTTTCCGTTTGTTTCAATTCTTACTATGTCACCCTCTCTTAGTCCCAACTCCTTAGCCCGGCCGGAATTCATTTCTATCCATGTTTGCCATGTAACTGTCGTAATTGGGTCTGGAGTCGACTGTCCCCATGGCAGATGGCTATTTCTTCCATCGAGTAGAGTGTTATGTGCGAAAGGTATTAAGTAAAATTGACCGTTCTCCAAGTCGGGTGGCGGCGCAACTTTAGATTTAATTGAGGCAAATATTCCATTTGGAGCACTGACACTGGGTCCGGTTTGACCTTCATCCCACCAACCTCCTTTTTGTAGGAGATTGGTCCAGAACTCCCTTTCAGTGTTAGCGCGAATAGAGCCTCTATTCAATGAGTAAAGTTTATCGGCTCCTTCTTTAACGGCTTGTTGAACGCTGTTCCATGGTAATTCTTCGTCTTTACCAAGTTCTTGCGCTGTACTGAGTAGTATATCTCCAAAACTTCGGGGGTCTACGTTACTCATAGGATTAACTATCGGTTGCTGGAAGCCAATTACTTGATATCCGGGGCCGGGGTTCGGTATATCAGCCCCCCACTCTTCTAAGTACACTCTGTCAGGTAAGATAAGGTCGGCCAGTGAGCTGGTTTCATCTAAGAAAGATGTGAAGCTTATAGAAAAAACGTCAGTAGCTTCAATGGCCTGTTTCAATCCGAGAGAAATTGGGAGCCCGTAGACGGGATCAACTTGATGGACGATAAGAGTTTTAGTTCGTCCCTGTTGGATATCAGCAATCACTCCTTGCCAATCCTTGATGGAAGCATCTGTCTGGTTACTAACCCATTCGGGTAAGGGACTTTCTGGATTAAAACGTAGTCCTCCAGTACTTCCGACACTACCTACTAAGTGATTGAGTGCGTATATGGCCTGCATATTAAACGATCCGTTATCGTGAGCCTCAGCAGATCCACCACCAATTGCTAGGCTCGGCTTGTGACCCGCAAAATCCCTTGCGAGGTGACGGATAAATTCGGCTGCAGACTTCCCCTGTAGGATACCTTCTGGCAAGCCTATTTGCGGCCCAATGACGTCTGGGTCGAACTCGGGCAGGTAGTTATTGGTCTCTTCTCCAAAAAGGGACCTCAGGTCTACTCCGCTGGCATGAAGCCCTTCGTTGGCAATTACATTAGCCAACGATAATGCTAGATATCCTTCCATACCTGGAGTAATTGGAATCCATCTATCAGCATTCGCTGCTGTCATAGAGAATCGAGAATCGATTTGAGTAATAGTCCCGCGACCTTTCCCGATGGATGGATCTCTAAGATCTCCAAACCCTGTAGACCATCGGGTTGGAGAAACCCATGTAGAAAGAAAATCGGCCCCAAACGATAGCAGATAATCCGTGTTGCTAATATCTAGATCCGGTATTGAGTTTTGTCCGAACACAGCTTCCATCGTTTCAAGGAGAGTAGCGTTACTCAAGGGCTCGAAGTTTAAACGGCGTCCGTTAAAAGCGCTGCAGAACTTATCAGTAATCGATCCAACAGGGCCGTTTATAGGAGGAGTCACCATGGTGAGCCCTTCTCCATTCGAACGTAGTTGATTTTGGAGGGTGTCTAAAGCAACGTCCCAACTAACAGGCTGTAATGTTCCATTTATCCTTTGCAGTGGACCCGAGAGCCTGTCCGGATGATATAAGGCCTGTAATCCAGCATCACACCGGGCACTTTGTTTGCCGGCATTGGTGGGATAATTCGGGTTGCCTTGCACTTTTTTCGCTCTACCTTCGATCACCCGAACTAAGACACCTTCACTCGAGGGGCAATGTCTGCACAGCGTGGCATACCAGTTGTCTTGACCTTTAACCAAGTCTTCGGGCTGCAAGACAGGACTTTGGACTTTCAGGTCATCTCCGAAAGCGTCGCAGGCAACGGCACCTACTGCGGAGATGCTAGCCCAAGCTAAAAATTTACGACGTGTCAGCTTCATAAAAGGAATTCCTTACCAATTCACTTGTGGCAGATTGTGCAATCTGTTCCTACATTATTTTGCTTGTGGCAATCCAAACAGGTCCCCATTTTTAGCGATTGCCCCTTTTGCGGTTGTACTTCAGTCATACGGGCTACATCTCCGTGACAAACGGAACAAGCTTGGTCAACAGACATGGGGAGTTGATAAGTTCCACCATCTCCAAGGGGTATTGATACGGCTCGAGATTCGCCTTGGGTCAAGAACCTGATGTGTGCTTCATGGACGAACCTTACGTGGTCGGGGAGCCTATGAACGCGTTCCCAGTTGATGGGATTTTTATCGTGGAATCGATCTACCATCTTCTGGATTTCATTCAGATTAACCTGGGTGTCTCCAACCAGGTTTTCAGGATTTATTTGCTTGTGGCAGAAAACACAATTTTCGACCGCCGGCACTGTGGCTGACGCCCCCTTTGTTACGTTTCTGTGGCAGAACTCGCATTGTATGCCCGCACCTCCCTCTTCCACTGTCCCGGCGTGTACCGTATGGGGGAAGGCTATGGGCTGTGGAGGGGCGTTTCCTAGCCCAAAGGGCGGGTTTGAGAACCAGGAAATCATCAATATGGCCACGATGAAGCCTACTATTCCGGTTACGACTAGTCCTACTAAAACAAACGGTATTATATTAGCCGATGGCTTCATTGAATCAGGGCCTCTGGTAGTTCATATGTATTTAAGCTTATATATAGCATGATCAAATACGAATCGTCACAATGTAGATCCATTACATCCACATTTCCCCCCAGATGGCCCGAAGGATGTCAGGATACTGGATGATTACTAATGCCATCAATACTACGGCCCCGCCCAACGCTATCAGCCCAATAATAGTTAAAGGGATTCTAAGCATTGATAGCTTTCGCGGGTATAGGCCAGTATCTACACCTGACGGTATAAATGCATGAGCAAACATCATACTAAATGCGAATATAATGACTAACGGGAAGAATATCCACATAAGGGTCAATATGTTACTCAGATTGGCCCAGTCTACACTTCCTAGTCCTGATGGATCAGCTAAGGGCATATTATATTGCTTCGCTTCTACATGAAATAGAGATCACGTCGAAAAAACCTAGTGAAAATTATCACAGGGCATAATTAGTGTCAAGGGGATTTGAAAGCGATATAAAGCTGGAAATGTTCTCTGTGTAACCCAATTACGAGTATTGAATTGCATCNAGAAACGAAATTCATCTTCCGAAAGAAATTACTTTACTCAGAATGACATAGTTTGCGATGAAAAAATCATACCTATATAATTGATAATTATTTTGGCAGGAGTATCCTGTCGTAAATGTATGGTGGGGTTATGACACAATCCAATTCAACTTCTAGAGATTCCGGTGGCTCCAACGAAACGACCAATAATGATCATCATTTAGGGCTTCCAGAGGGTCTTACTGTAAATGATCTGGTTGATTGCTATCGGCAGATGGCTTTGGTTCGTAAAACAGATGAACGAATCTGGATGATGAATAGACAGGGGAAAGTTCCCATCGCTGCCTCATGTCAGGGGCACGAGGCTGCTCAGCTAGGTAGTTTGCTGGCAGCTAAAAAAGATGGACGATGTTTTCTATTTCCATATTATCGGGATTTGGCGGTAAAAATGGCGGCCGGCCTCTCGGCTGAACAGGTTATGCTTTCATTNATGGGAAAAGAAGGTGATCCTTACAGTGGAGCAAGACAATTTCCATTGCAGGGAGCAGATCTTAAAAATAAGATTATCCAGATTTCGAATGTGGTAGCAGCGGGGGTTACTCAAGGAGTTGGGTATGCGATGGGGTGCCGCATGTCTGAGGATGANACAGTTGTCTTAGTTTATTTGGGCGATGGGGCAACGAGTCAGGGTGAAACCCATGAGGCTATGAATTTTGCAGGTGTCCACAGTCTCCCGGTTGTCTTCATATGCGAAAACAACGGTTACGCCATTTCTGTCCCTCAACGTCAACAAATGGCAATTGAAGATGTCGCCAGCCGAGCGGAAGGTTACGGCTTTAGAGGTTTGGTAATAGACGGAATGGATTTGTTGGCTAGTTATCAAGCTACTCAAGAAGGTGTTGAACACGCAAGATCACAGGGGCCTGTCCTCTTGGAGATGAAATTGGAACGGTTGATGCCTCATACGAGTGATGATGATGATACGCGTTACCGGGGCAAGGATGAATTGGCTGAGATTCGGTTACGAGACCCACTGGTCACTTTCCCNGACTACTTAAAGAAACANGGGTTTATTACTGATCAAGAAATAGAACAAATAAATGATGAAGCGCAGACATTAGTTAATGANGCTACTGATTTGGCCGAGTCTACCCCACCTCCGGACGCATCGGGGATGTTGGATTTCGTTTATGCCCCTTGATGTTAGATTAGATGAAGTGTTGCACTATACGGATGAATCNAAATGTAAGTTTCCTAATGGAAAGGNNNCAAATCTATTTAGCAGTGGNAATTAGATATGCCTGTAAAGAGTGTAATTGAAGCTGTTCGAGAGGCGATGCAAGAGGAAATGCGTCGGGACGACAGGGTTTTTGTTATGGGTGAAGATGTGGGGCAAAGAGGAGGAGTGTTTCTCGCTACCCAAGGGTTCTTAGAAGAATTTGGGAGTACCCGCATCATGGATACTCCCCTTGCTGAGGCATCGATAATGGGTATAGCNGTAGGGGCNGCATTCAGAGGGTTAAGGCCGATTCCNGAGGTTGAATTTGCAGATTTTGTCTGGCCGACAGTGAATCAATTNATCGGTGAAGCTGCTCGCGTATATTATGGTACGAACGGTGCTTTGCCAGTTCCTATGGTAGTTAGAATTCCTTACGGTGGAGGTATTAGAGGNGGNCTATTCCATTCGCAGAACGTAGAGGCTTATTTTTGTCATACACCTGGTCTAAAAGTTATAGCTCCTTCCAATCCCTACGACGCGAAGGGCTTACTGAAGTCAGCCATTAGGGATAATAATCCGGTGGTGTTTTTAGAGCACAAAAAGACATATCGATTAGTTCGAGGCGAAGTTCCGGATAACGAATACGTATTGCCTATTGGGAAAGCGGATGTTAAAAGGTTTGGGAGTAATGTTACTGTCGTCAGCTATGGTTTGATGGTTCATTATTGTTTAGAAGCTGCAGAGGCTCTTGAGTCCGAAGGTATTTCCGTTGAGGTAATTGATCTACGAACTTTAAAACCTCTGGATACCGATACAATACTTGGATCTGTGAAAAAGACAGCTAAATTGCTGATTGTTCATGAAGCGAATCTCACCTGCGGTGTTGGGGCTGAGGTGGCAGCATTAGTAGCAGATAAGGCGTTTGAATACCTCGATGGTCCTATAACGCGCCTATGCGGAGAAGATATCCCGGCGATGCCTTTCGCTATCACTTTAGAAGAAGCTTACATGCCTAATACAGGAAAAGTGTCAGAGGCTCTGAGAAAATTGGCTGCTTATTAAGTTTATAATCTGGACAGAGGTTTCTAAACCTTAACAATCAACGGTTATCTTGAGGATGGTGTAGATTGCCTGAAATAGTTGAACTCCCGCACGTTGGTGAATCGGTAGTTGAAGGGACTATTGGTAAATGGTTGAAACAACCGGGAGACAAAGTCGAGCGTTATGAACCATTGGTAGAAGTAGTTACCGATAAAGTAACTATGGAAGTACCGTCTCCTGTAAGTGGTTCTTTAAGTAAGATTTTGGCGGAAGAAGGCGAAACCGTTCCAATGGGAGCCCCGTTAGCAGAAATTGAAACTTCAGAATCAGCTCGCCCCAATATTCAGGAAAGCCTTCCCCAAGACACAATTAGTACTACAGGGTTTCTTATAAGTGATGGAAAACCGGTTGGACCCACCGGAGGAGGTGGATCTGATGATGAGGCGGCTGCAGCGACAGGAGCAGAAGGACCTCCAAGAGTGTCCCCCGCCGTCCGAAGGCTGGCCCACGAAAATAATGTGGATATTTCAAGGCTGTTCGGAACAGGTGTTAACGGACGTATCACTCGGCAAGATGTTTTAGAGCACATTGCTCTTATTGAGGGTAATGATTCTCTAAACAGCCATATTAGTTCAACTAATTCCCCTGTTAATCCCAATAATGATGGTAGAGATAATGCTCCCGACGAGCACAAGCAACTGACACCTGTCCGGAAACAAATAGCGGAGGCGATGGTTAGGAGTGTCAATCAAATTCCCCATGCTTGGAGTATAGTTGAAGTCGACGTCTCTGGATTAGTAACTAGGCGAAGTGAACTACGGGCGGAGTTTGACAAGCAAAATGGAGTCGAACTCACTTATTTACCATTTTTTATGAAGGTAGTTGCTGAATCCTTAAGGGAAAATCCTACTCTCAATGCTAGCTGGGGAGGGGATAAAATCATAATCAAGCGTCGGATTAACCTCGGGATAGCCGTTGCCGGGCCTACTGGATTAGTGGTCCCAGTGGTTCATGATGCTGATCGCCTAAGTATATCGGGGTTAGCCTTAGCACTGAACGATTTAATTCAACGTACTAGGCAGAACAAGCTCCGAATTGAGGATGTTCAAGATGGGACTTTTACTCTTAATAATACCGGGGCGTTGGGTTCCATTGCGTCTCAGCCAATCATTAATTATCCGCAGGCTGCTATATTAACGACAGAAGTAATACAGAAACGGCCGGTTGTCATAAACGACGGTATTGCGGTCAGGTCGATGGTAAATTTATGTATGTCGTTCGACCACCGTATTAATGACGGTGCTGAAGCAAGCGCTTTTTTGCGGTCGGTTAAAGATCGATTAGAAAGGATTGGATCAGATACCGGTATTAACTAACTATTGTGTCGAATTTGTCTGTTTGCCAAATAGCTCGATTAGGAACCATTGAATATCGTCAAGCGGTAGAATGGCAAAAACGGCTGGTTAATGATGTGCAGGCTGGCCTGCGTCCAAATATACTCTTATTACTAGAGCATCCTCATGTCTATACTACTGGGCGACTCGGTAAATCAGAGCACTTACCCTTAACACACGATCTCTTTGAAGCACATCCGGTCCCGATCATAGAAACGGATAGGGGTGGCCAAGTTACATATCACGGCCCTGGACAAATCGTGGGTTATCCGATCATTGATCTAAAAGCATGGGGTGGTCCGCTAAAATATGTGAGGGCACTCGAACAGGTAATTATTGCGACTTTGGATGATTTAGGGATTGAAGCCCGAACCATCCCTGGCTTGACTGGAGTATGGGTTGATGAATCTAAGATCGCGGCGATTGGGGTAAAAATCAGTCGAGGGGTAACTTATCACGGGTTTTCTCTTAATGTTAATCCTGATCTGACTTACTATGCTGACATTATACCCTGTGGGATTACTGATCGTGGGATTACCTCGCTTGAAGCACTGGGTATAACAAACCCTAAATTAGAGTTGGTTCAAGAGTTCTTGGGTAGAAGATTTGGACAGATCCTGGGGTACGAAATGGAAGGGGTAGACAGTCGCACTCTAGTTCATGAGCTTATAGTCAGTTAAGAGATGGATTGAATTTGATCCGCTCAAATCGGGTTGCCCGAGAAACGATAATTTATAGGAGTAAGGGAAATGCCTATTTCAGGAAACGTCAGCAGATCAATGCAGGAAGGAAGTTGGATTAGGCGTATGTTCGAGGTCGGGATTGCCATGAAATCCGAATATGGTGTTGATAAAGTATTCGATCTTTCTCTCGGGAATCCCATAGTAGAACCGCCGAGTATATTCAAACAAGAATTAATAAATTTTGCACAGAGTTTGGATACCGGAAGGCATAGGTATATGCCCAACGCTGGTTACCCCGAAACTCGTGCTTCCGTAGCTAATATGTTGTCTAATGAGACAGGATTGGGATTCACCCAGAATGATATTGTTATGGCATGCGGTGCTGCCGGAGCAGCAAATGTTGTGCTGAGAACGATTCTCAATCCTGGTGATGAGGTGATCATATTGGCCCCGTACTTCGGGGAATACGTCTATTACATTGATAACCACCAGGGAGTACCAATAGTCGTAGACACCACTCAGGAATTTCAACTTCATATTGATAGCATCAGAGAGGCCATTTCAGANCGAACTAGAGCGATCATAATCAATTCCCCGAATAACCCGTCGGGAGCCATATATCCGGANGAGGATCTTACTAGTTTGTGTTCTNTGCTATANCAAAAGCAAGANGAATATGGAACAGAGATTTTTATAATCAGCGATGAGCCGTACCGGCGNTTAATTTATGATGGCCTGACTTACCCTCAAGTTTTCCCGCATTATGGCAACACGATAATTGTTAATTCCCACGCGAAGGATTTAGGTCTGCCAGGCGAACGTATTGGGTATATAGCTGTCCATCCATCATATGGGTACAAAGAAGAGTTGGTGGATGGGTTTATATTCTGTACTAGGACACTGGGATTTGTTAATGCACCGGCGTTGATGCAACATGTGGTTAAAACTTTACAAGGTTTAACGGTTGATGTTGCAGANTATCAGCGTAAACGAGATTATCTTTATAACTCTTTAACAGATTTAGGTTATTCAGTAATCAAACCGCAGGGTGCTTTCTATTTATTTCCGAAGTCCCCGCTAGATGATGACGTGTCATTCGTTGACGCATTGCAAGAGTGGAATGTGTTGACAGTTCCTGGTAAAGGATTTGGGACTCCTGGTCATTTTCGGATTTCATATTGCGTAGAGGATTGGGTTTTGGAAGGNGCGGTCCAAGGCTTTGCTCAAGCGGCTGATAAGTTTTTGTAGACTCGAGTAGAGGTACCAAGATCAAGCGCCGACCTTACTAGTGGAATCACCATAAGATCGGCGCTTTTGATTAGAGAGAGATAGTCGCAGGTACTAGACCGTTTCCTTTGAGGGTAGCTGGATAGTCGCAGTTCCTTTGGTTGTTTGTTCCCCTCGCTGATTCTCACCCCATATTTCGAGATCGACGAGATTTTCTCCTTGTTCAACCCGTTTGCCCACTACTTTTCCTTTGCACCAAGTCGTGTCACCAACTACATTAAAACGACGAAGTTCAACATACATCTTTTTAACGAATCCATCGTCTCCTGCCCAATTTGTTAGAAGATGGCCCATCCAACAACAACGCTGGCAACCGTAATCGTATGCACCCGGTAGTCCCGCACTTTCAGCAGCTTCTTGTATATCATGAACTCGGATTATTGCTTCTTGTGCTCCTGTACTAGGATCGGTGAAGCCCCAGGATGGATGTCTAAGCATTTCCTTCAGCTGGATTCCATGGGATATCCCGCCGATACAGCCTGCTACAAAAGCAGTGATATCACCGTGACTCATCGGCCCCTTCACGACGGGTTTCATGTCGTCCCCTACGTTCACATCTTCCCACCATCTTGGATTACTACCTCTTATTTCCTCTCCAAGTACGGCTTCTTGGATGGTTTCTATTTCTGCCCTGGTGTATTGGTAAGGTTCAAACGAGTATTTCTGGCGTTCTTTGGCAGCGCTGCGCTCTGCTCTTATTTGCCATCCTCTCGTCTTAGCTAGTTCCTCTCCCCGTTGATTGAAATACCGTGTCACACTAGATTGTATCAATATCGTCCCTGCGAATTCGCTCTTTTTTTCTTCCAACCCGGTAAATTGTTCTTGGACTGAGATTTGGTCGTCTAGATAGATTGGCCTGTACCATTCCCAGTCGTTGCCTGCGTGGAAACCATGAACTCCAGGTAAGCCGCCGGTTCTCCCAGAACACCAATACACGCTGTAGAGGAAGCAAGGAGGGGCTATAAGAGTTCCGAATTTAGTCTGTTGCGCATAGCTTCTGTCCCAATATAGTGGGTTAGTATCACCTATGCCCTGGCAGAAGTGTCTAATCGCGCTGCGAGAGGCGTCTTCGTTGAATAATCCAACACCGTATTGGCGGGGCCTGTTAAAACTACCAAGCCGATTTCTTAGCCGTGCGATATCTTCGGTTGTTATCTTTCCTGATTCTAATACCATAAATTAACTCCAATATTTGATGTTGTGTATATCGAATTACTGTGCTACGTATCCGCCATCTACCGTCATTGTGTGACCGGTTACAAACGAGGCTGCATCGGAAGACAACCAGACGACAGTGTCTGCGATTTCTTCCGGAGTCCCTAGCCTGCCCAAAGGATGGCGGCTGATAATTCTTTCTGCATTATCTGGGTCCAGTAGAGCGCCCTGTTCGGTCATCGGGGTACGTATATAACCAGGACAAACTGCATTTACTCGAATGTTAGATGGAGCGTATTGTACCGCAGCGTTTTTAGTTAATCCTACCACCCCATGTTTAGAGGCTCCATATGACGGTGATCGGGATCCTCCTACTAAACCCATTATGGAGGCGGTATTTACGATCGAACCACCACCTTGTTTCAGCATTTGGATAATCTCGTATTTCAGGCATAACCAAACGCCTTTGAGATTAATGTTAATTACCTTATCCCAATCGTCTTCTGAATATTCATGGATTAATCCGGATCCTCCCGAAACTCCTGCGTTGTTGAACGAGCAGTCTAACCGTCCGTAATGCCTGATAGCTGAGCTAATTAAATTTTCTACATGGTCTGACCGTGATACATCTGCATGGACGAATAAACTTTCTCCACCCATATCTTTGATCAACGAAGTGGTTTCTTCGCCACCCTCCGAACGAACATCGGAGACCACTACTTTAGATCCCTCCTTAGCGAACGCTAGAGCCGTTGCTCTCCCGATACCTGATGCTGCACCGGTAACTAGAGAAACCTTGTTGTGAAGATTATTAGGCATTGTTGCCTCCTATCTTGGCTTTTACGATCGTCCGAGATGTACCAACATATTTGGTCCTCTCTAATTAGTTAACTGTTAAAGCTTGCTGCATTATAATGAGTCTTTCCGGAATGCGCGGCTTAGGGATAGTCCAATAAAAGAATGTCGCTAATATATATAAACAAGCCAGTGGGATTAACGCCCAGTAATAGCTGCCGCTGTAATCAAAAATTAATCCCATCCAGACTGGAGTACTCATAGACATGAATTGATCCGGTAGGTGCTGCCAGCCTCGTAATGTTGCAAAACTTCTCCTGCCAAAATAATCACCCATGATCGCCCATGCTAGAGGATTCGCGCCTTCGGCTAACGACATTAGTACGGCAAAGAGTCCCAGTTGCCAAAGGTTTCCGCTATGGTTGAGAAGGATGATTAAGGATAATGCTCCCGAAAACATACAACAGGCGCTTAATTTTTGTTTAGAGATCTTATCACCTAGCCATCCGATGCTTGGATTAAAAACTATTGTACTGAATGCTAGGATAGTAACAAATGCTGAGGCAATTACGAGGTTCGTTTCTTCGCTGCGATTATTACTAGATAGGAACCATATCATCACAGGCGCTAACAGGAAACTCATGCCCGAGTGTACGGTATTTCGCAATCCAACTGAGAGTACTATGAGCCAATATGTCGGGGTGGTCATAGCTTCTCTTGCCGTGTAATCTAATTCTGGGGGTGGTCGACGTTCTCGTACTGGTTGATCTGAACTTTCGGCCGGGTTCTCAGCTTCTGGGAGTTCTCCATCGGGGAGTAAACCCATACTTTCCGGATTATCGCGCATAAATATTGAAAGCGGACAGATTATACCTATAATGATCACCCCAGCGGCAAATACAACCGGCCTCCATCCAAAGGTGATAACCAGAGGTGCGATTAGTAGCGCCATAGATCCGCCGAGACCGTTGCCCACTGAAACTATGGACATAGCGAGACCACGTTTTCTACGGAACCATCGGGTTACTGCGGTTACAGATGCGTTGTTGTATCCTGATCTAAATCCTACTGACATGAGGCCAACAAATACTAGGAGGAAGAAAGTATAGTTCCTGACGAACGCTAGCAAGATAAACCCTAAACCAGATAGGATTGCACCTAATGCCAGCATTGTTCTCGGGCCCCAGCGGTCGGTAAGATATCCTACAATAGGGCCCTGGATGCCTCCTACTAGCCTCCCCAACATATCGGCAATGGAAATTGCTGCTACTCCGATTGCTAACTCTTTTCGAATAGGAACCACGAAAATAGTAAAACCACGGTTGAAACTACCATGCTTCAATCCGTCTGCAATTACACTTACGGCTACTATCCACCATCCGAAGAAAATCTTTCGAGAGGGCTTAGTGGGTGGTTGTTCAGGCTGATTAATTATCAATAGTTTTCAATGGGTTCGTTACCTGACTTTATTGGGTCATACGTACATGCAATAAATATTCGCCGACTAGTATACAACACTCTCTGACTCTAATTGACTTAAATGTTCGGGAGTTAACCCTAGAAGATCACTTAATATGTAGCTGTTGTGTTGTCCCAGGGTAGGGGCTGGATTATCTACCCGACCCGGGGTTTCGCTGAATCTCCATGGAACGCCGTATATCCATTCAGATCCTATCTCTGGGTGATCAATGTCAACGTAAAATTGTCTTTCACTAAGATGCGGATCTGAGAACTGGTCGGCTATGTTCATAACAGGCATTGCGGCTAATCCATGTGATTGCATTAAGTCTGTTATTTCGGATGCAGAGTGTTGGCGTGTCCATCCCGAGACATGATTTTTCAAATCGTTAACGTTATTTAATCTGCTTATATGATTTGAAAAGTTGGGTGAATCAATCCATTGGGGAGAGCCGATAGCGATAATAAAAGAAGCCCATTCGGAGTCAGTTTGTACGGATAGTGCTACCCACTCATCATCATCTTTACACGGGAAATTATCATGAATGCAGAACTCGAGGTCCAGATTGCCAGATGGTTTGGGGATATCATTCGTCATTTGGTAACCTAAAATGGCTTCGCCCAACATGGAAGTGGTAGCCTCAAGCTGGGAAACTTCTATTGATTGACCGCGTCCGGACTGATTGCGATATTTTACCGCTGCTACCGCAGCAAGGGCAGCGTGCATAGCCGCTACTGCGTCACTCCACGGCGCTTGTAATTCGCCGACAAGCGGGTCATCTGTATTGTATCCGACTAGGCTCATGAATCCGGACAAGGCTTGGATGATGGGGGCATATGCCAGTATGTCTCGCAATGGTCCGGTTTCGCCAACTGATGGCATTGAAACGCATATTATGTCCGGTTTAAGCGACTTTAAGTTCGAATAATTTAAACCTAATCGATCTAATACTCCTGGCGAATAATTATTCATTACCAAGTCGCTTTGGGCGATCAATTGTTGGATAAGGTGTATCCCTTGTTCAGTTTTAAGGTTAAGGGTGATACTCAGCTTGTTTCGGTTAATTCCGTGAAACACCGGTTGTAATTCTGGCCATAATCCGCGATCACCTTCAGCAAATTCATCACCGATAATTGGGCGACCTAAGCGGAGCCCATCTAGCCGCGTTCGGGTCTCGATTTTAATTACTTCCGCTCCCAAGTCGCCTAAAAGTTGTGCAGCCATGGGTCCTGCCCAGGCTGTTCCGAAATCAATTACCCGGAGATTGGATAATGGTAAAGATGACATGTTAGATAATCCCTGATTTACTGAGATCTAGGTACTCTGAGTTGGTTACCCCGAGTTCATTACACAGGATCTCTCTTGTGTGTTGCCCTAAATGAGGTGCTGGTCTTACAAATTTAGGAGGGGATTCGGAGAGGCGGTAAGGGAATCCCGGATACCGCAGGGATTTAGATTCCTCATGGCTGACCTCTTGGAAAAATTCGCGAGAGTTAAGTTGTTGGTTCGTAAGCACCTCATCGAAAGTTAAGACTGGAACGCAGGGGATACGGTTCTCAAGACATAATTGGAGAATTTCTTCTTTAGTGTGATCCATGAACCAAGGAGCTATTAAATTTTCTGCTTCCTCAGGATATTGATCACTCATGGCTCTTCGATCGCGATATCGTGGCTCTTGAGTCCATGCCGGATTCTCTAATAGTGTTAAAAAACGCTGGTATTGCTCTAATTGCGGGGCGTCTATACAAATGTAGCCGTCCTTACAGGGAAGGACACAGTTAGGAAACAAACCGAGTCTCATTCTATTTCCCGATCGAAAGCCAGGGATGCCCCTGTAGATGTACGTAGGTAGATGGTATCCAGTCAATAAAGTGCCCATAACTTGGGATTCGGCTATATCAACATGTTGGCCTAGCCCTGTAAAGTCCTTGCCCAAGAGGGCGACAATGGTCGCGAACGCGGCTCCAACCCCGGCGAAATAACTAGCTTGATGTAAAGGTGTCTGAAGGGGTTCTCTTCCCGGGAAACCAGTTCCATAACTGAGACCACCTAACGCACTTACGGTTAAGTTATTACCTTTATATTGAGAATAAGGCCCAGTACGCCCGTAGGGAGTAATGGAAGTTACTACAAGATTTGGATATTTACGGTTCAGGGAATGGTAGTCAATCCCGGTCTCCCGTATATCTTCGTAAGGCTGGTTTTCTAGAAAAACATCTGCAGTCGCGAGGAGGCGATCAAATAGCTCAAACCCTTTCGGTTGATCTAAGTCGATTGTGATCCCTCGTTTATTAAGGTTGGCGAACAAGAATAATCCACTTTGCTCTGGATCTGGGATCTTATCTGGAAACGGGCCTGATGATCGGCTGGCATCTCCAGATCTGGGAGGTTCTATTTTAATTACATCCGCTCCCAAGTCTCCCAATAGTTTTCCGCAGAAGGGTGCGGATACGGATGACCCCCATTCGACTACACGTATGTTCTCTAGTGCGGCCGGTAGAGGTAAGCTCTCTTTATTCATTGGCTTCGCGACGAGACTTCATGAGATTAGCTAAAATTGAGTTTAAGTAAACATAGCTGAGGTCCCGTCATTAATTTAGCATCCAGGCTTATTAGCTATCTCCGGATTTAATTTACGGGAAACAAATTTACCGCTCCCGAGGTTGGTCTTCAATTCCCCATTTTCTACAGCGACTGTGCCCCTTAAGATAGTCATTACAGGCCATCCTTCGACAGGGAACCCTTCCCAAATGCTGTAGTCACTGATATGAAAATCATTCATAACTAGAGGTCGTTTAAAACTCGGATCAATCAATACTATGTCTGCATCACTTCCGGGGGCCAAGACGCCTTTCTGAGGATAAAGACCCATAATCTTGGCGGCGTTGGTTGACGTGATGTCTACAAATCTTTGTAAGGACATGCCCCGTTTAGAAACACCTTCGCTGTAGGTGATTCCAACACGAGTTTCTGCGCCGTTATGCCCTCCTGTGACATCTCTTACTGTTTTCCCCTGAATTTTGAGATCCCATGACGTACAGTATTCATCAGTAGCCATGGTATGTAGTCCTCCGGCTACGATGCCGTTCCATAGCGATTGTCTATCCTCTTCCGATTTTAAAGAAGGATAAGTATGATATTTCATTCCGTTCTCCTCCTTGTAATTCTCGGCGTTGAAACAGCAATAATTATGCAAGGTCTCCCCGTAGATAGGCATGCCCTTGGCTCGAGATTCTCCTATAGCTTGGATTCCCTCTTTTGCGCTCACATGTACGAAATAGACAGGAGAACCAGTCCATTCGGACACTCTGAGAACTCTTCGGAAGGAAACATCCTCGGATTCATTGCTATGTACAAGATGCATGTTCCACCATTCGTTTTGTTCTTCTACTGCTAATTTTTCGTACATATGCTGGACCATATCATCATCTTCGGAATGAACAAGAAGCATTGCATTGCGGCGTTGAATTTCTTCCATTAAATCATGCAAATGTCCCATCCGAACCATACGTGGCTCGCCTGATAATTCGGGAGGCCGGATGTTAGTGGTAAATATTTTAACGGAAGCAAATCCGTCTTCTATATGTTCATGTAATGATTCTAGGGTCGGTCTTGACAGTTCTCCCAATAACATGAGGTGGTGAGCATAATCTGCGTAGGACTTCCCCTGCCAGACAGAGGTTCGTTCTTGGATTGCTTGGTTGATATTAATTCCAGGATATTGGATTGCAAAATCCATTAGTGTGGTGGTCCCGCCAAACAACGCTGCCCTGCTGACTTGTTCAGGTGGTGCCGTCGTTAAATTACCCGGTCCCATAATGGGCGCAGCGATATGGGCATGTGGTTCGATGCCACCTGGCACAACGATTTTCCCTGTGGCGTCTATAGTACGCCCGACCTCATCATTTAGTGTGCCAGGGGCCGCGATCGCAACGATCTTGTCACCCTGTACAGCTACATCCCAATTACCTACTCCCCAAGGCGTGACTACTTCTCCACCTTTTATGATCAAATCTAACATTTATCACCTCTCAATTGTGTAATTAAGGATCTAGTTAACTGATGTCGTATGTATCAATCCACCTGGTTCGACGGTTGTATGGGAATAGATCTGTAGCCATCAGGTAAGGATTCTTCCCAATTAGGGATCTGATGATGGCTAGTGCTTGGAAGTACTAAAATGCATGCTACTCCAACCATGCTGAGCAGCAAGGAAAGAACCATAGTTAAGGTGAAGTCACCAGTAAAGTTTCTCAGGAGTCCACCTAAGAAGGCTCCTGAAGCCATTCCTGCTCCTGCTCCCATCATTTGCCACCCGTAGGTTGTCCCTACTGGGGCGTTTCCGTAATATTGGCGGTTGATGATAGGGAAGGCTGTCATTTCTCCTCCGAAACCTATTCCAAATAATATCGCGAAGAGATAGAACATCCAAGGGTCGTGTGCTATAAATAATATTAATACAGGGGCTACTTGTAAAAAGAAACAAGCTGCCATTACGCCTTTGCTTCCAAGGTGTTCTGCTAAAATAGGGATCCCGAATCGCGTAACTGTACTTACGACCTGTAAGGTCACGAAGGCACCAGCAGCTGATGCAGGGGATACGCCACGTTCCTCAGCCATGGATACTAAGTACAAGATGATAATAGCGTGTCCCGCGCAACCCCAATAATGGATCCCAATTAGATTCCAGAATGCGTGGGTCCGTTGTGCAGTGCGGATAAATACTTTGTTTCGTACTTGTGCTGCTTCGCCTGTTTGAGATTTTTGAATTGGTTCGTTTGGGTCTGCCCCAAGTGGACGTAAATCTATGTCACCAGGCTGGTTATAAAACAGCGGAGTTAGTAGAAGTAGTATTAAACCACCGCCAATCCCGGGTATTATGAATGCAGCTTCCAAGCCGAAATTAGTGAAGATCAGAAATACTATTGGTACTGCTATTAGCGGACCTAGGCCCTGGGATGATTGGAGCAGCCCCATTCCGATGCCCAGATGTGTTCTGAACCATTGAGTCACAGCGACTGTTAGGGGCACTTGGAATATCGCCATGGATATGCTTAGCAAGATCCCGAAATAAAGATAAAATTGCCACAGATGGTTCATGAACCCCGTGAGCACCATCCCTGCTATAAAAAGGATTCCTCCAAGGATCATAGTTAGCCGGACTCCGTAGCGATCCCCAAGCCAACCTGAAGGAGGACCAAATAAACCGGAGACTACCCACTGTATAGAAAAACCAATTCCGACTGCACCGTAGCTCCAACCAAAAGATTCTACTATCCTTGGGATTAAAATACTGGCTGAAGATCGAAATGAAGAAGTGCTTAGTCTCATGACGGCGGCGATGCAAACTACGACCCATGCATAATGAATGCTTTTCCCGCCGACCGCCAAAGTATTAGGTCTTAAATTAATCATTGATTGTTCCTACGATCATAGTATTATCCTGATTCGAAATCATATATATGTCAAGAGAGATGGTTGATAGAATATCGGCATTACATTCGGGTGTTTACTGTGAACGGATGATTATGTACTTGTTTGACAGAGTTAAGTGTAAAGCTTAGTCTTCACTCAAAATTGGTACCTGAGATTGCTAATCCTCAGGTGGGAAATCCGCTTCGTTCTACCAAAGTATAGATAGCGTTCAGTAATTAGTTGGTTGAGGATTTTACTGGCTGTAAATTAATTAGTATGACAACTATGAAAACGACTTTTGGGGTAGGTGGAATGACTTGTGCTGCATGTGTTAGCCATGTCGAACATTCGTTAGTCCAAGTAAAAGGCGTGGTTAAGGTCTCAGTAAATTTGGCTACCGAAAAGGCATTGGTTGAATATGATCCTACTGCCACAAATATTTCCAATTTTAGTCATGCGGTGCAATCAGCAGGCTATCGAGTTGAGGGGAGTGAGTCGGAGATTTTAGATACTGCCTTCGAATTGGAACGGTTGTCGAAAAATCACGAAATACGAGACTTATGGCGGAAGTTTTTGTTTTCGATAGTGGTCGGATTAATTTTGATGGCCGGAACAATGGAGGTATTGCCATGGTCTTCTTGGATCTCTAATGGGACCCTTTATCCATTTTTATTGTGGGTCTTGGCTACACCAGTTCAGTTTTGGGCGGGATGGCAGTTTTATGTTTCAGGAATAGGAGCAATTCGGCACGGAACGGCTAACATGCATACGTTAATAGCGCTGGGTACGAGCGTCGCATATGGCTATAGTGCTGTTATCACAACCTTGAACGTGAGTCACCCAGAGGTTATCAACTATTTAGGTTTATCTTCTGGGTTATTTTTTGATACTTCCGCTATTATTATCGCTTTAATTCTGCTAGGCCGTTATTTGGAAGCTCGTGCTAGGAGTCGAACGTCGGATGCGATCCGGAGATTAATAGGGTTAAAGCCTCAAATGGCTGCTGTTTTGCGAAACGGGGATGAATTCAATCTTCCTGTCGAGGAGGTCGTTGTAGGTGATATTGTCTTCGTTCGACCAGGGGAAAATATTCCTGTTGATGGCCAGATGATAGAAGGGCACACAACGATAGATGAGTCTATGCTTACAGGGGAAAGCATGCCGGTCGAAAAAAATGTTGGCCAACCAGTTTACGGCGCAACTTTGAACCTATCAGGGGCCTTTAAATTTGAAGTAACCGCAATTGGGCAACAAACTATGCTTTCCCAAATCATTCAGCACGTTGAAGAGGCCCAGGGTTCGAAGGCTCCCATTCAGCGATTGGCTGACCGCGTAGCCGCATATTTTGTCCCTGCGATAATGCTGATCAGCCTATCTATGTTTTGTTTCTGGTTATTTGCTGCCCCTCCTCCTTCTGTGACTTTCGCTGTCTTAGCGCTGATTTCTATTTTAATAATTGCTTGCCCCTGTGCGTTAGGGCTGGCTACTCCCACAGCTATAATTGTAGGTACCGGAAAGGGGGCCGAAAAGGGAGTGCTAATTCGTAATGCCGAGACTCTCGAGATTTGTCATAAGGTGGATACAGTAGTTTTTGACAAAACAGGAACACTAACTGAGGGCTATCCCAAGGTTGTCGAAATAATAGCGTCCTCTGGGAACACCACGGAATCGGTTGACCGGATTTTATCTTTAGCTGCATCCTTAGAATTAAATTCTGAGCATCCTCTAGCGAAGTCCGTTGTAGATGAAGCTCGGACGAAGAACATTTCTTTGGCACCCGTGACCGATTTTGAGGCGATCCCTGGTAATGGCGTAACCGGTAAAATAGCTAGTCAAGAATTTTGGCTCGGCAATATCGCGCTACTGGATTCACTGGGCATTGACTGGTCGATTATGCGTCAGGATATTTCATTGCTTACGCTCCAGGGTAAGAGCTTGATGTTGTTAGGGACCAGTGAAGGGATTCAAGGGTTAATCGCTTTAGCAGATGTCTTGAAACCAGTGTCCTCCGAGGTGGTACGTGATTTGCAAGGCATGGGACTTGAGGTAATGATGTTAACGGGTGACAACGTTAATACAGCAACCGCAATTGCTAGAGCTGCTGGCATAGCGCGTGTGGAATCTGACGTACTACCTACCGATAAATCAGAAGTCATCAGGAAAATTCAATCAACTGGTAGAGTGGTGGCGATGGTTGGAGATGGAATTAACGATGCTCCTGCATTGGTACAAGCTGATGTGGGGATCGCTATGGGAACCGGTAGTGACATTGCTATAGAGTCCTCGGATATAACCTTACTGAAAAGTGATTTACGGACTATTGTATTTGCATTTCATCTTAGTAACAGGACGTTTAAGACTATCAAACAAAATCTATTTTGGGCATTTTTTTATAATCTGTTGTTGATTCCAGTAGCGGCCGGGATCTTATATCCTGTTTTTAATATGCTAGGTGGGGTGCCGGAAGGAATGCGGTTACTTTTTGGGACCGAAGGATTCTTGAATCCTATGTTAGCTGCCATCGCGATGGCAGCGAGTTCTGTTTCAGTAATTAGCAACTCTTTGAGATTACGTAATCTCAGCTTGCAATAACACAACTAGGAAGTATTTTAAAGTTGAATTGGAGGTCTGGTAAATGGCTACAGAGATTGATCCTGTTTGTCGAATGGAGGTAGATACTGATAATCCTCCTGGTGGTGCTAGTGAATACAAGGGCACTTCATATTATTTCTGTGCACCGGGTTGTAAAGTGGTTTTCGACCAGGATCCTGAAAATGTTCTAACGGGTGCTATTCAAGTAAACATGGGGCAGAAACGATCATTGCTTTCGAGGATATTCGGTAAAAAGTCTTAATATCTTTAACCACAACAGCGTTTGTATTTTTTCCCGCTGCCGCAAGGGCAGGGTGCGTTCCTGCCGATTTTATTTCCGGTTGAGCCGACGTTCTGAGATCCTCTAAATTGTGTCATTGGTGTTTGTTGTGGGGCCGAGTTGGCCCTTCGTCTGCCCGCAGGTGCAGCGGGATTTGTAGTAGTTACGTGAAACAAAGAATTTACAACGTCTGTTTGCATTCGCTCCAGTAATTCTTGAAAGGTCTTATGCCCTTCGGTGCGGTATACGACTAGAGGATCTCTTTGACCATAAGCATGTAATCCAATCCCAGTTCGGAGGTTTTCCATAGAAGTCAGATGATTTACCCAATGGACATCAATGGAACGTAGCAATAGTAAACGTTCGAGAATCCTCATGTCATTTGAGCCGAGGTCTTCTTCTCGATCATTGTAAATGTGATCGGCGTGGTCAGCTAATAATGTTAACAATTGTTGTTGGTTATATTTGTAAACCTTCTCTTCTTCATCTAATTCTGATGGTAAAGGGCAGATGGTACCAAGGTCCGATATAAAATTTCCAACATCCCAGTCATCGGGATGTCGTCCGGGCAAGTTCTTCTGAATCAACCGAGTAAATTCCGCGACCAGCATCTCTACGATTTTATCTCTCAGGCCTGTTTCGGCAAGGATACGGTGGCGATCGTTGTATATAAGCTCTCTTTGTCGGTTCAGAACGTCATCATAATCTAAGAGGTGCTTTCTGATATCGAAGTGATAACCTTCTACCTTGACTTGAGCGTTCTGTATAGATTTAGTAATTAACCGATTTTCTATAGGGGCGGTTTCATCAATGCCTGTCCATCCCATGAAGGATTTAATTTTCTCTCCGCCAAATCTCTGCATCAACTCGTCTTCTAGAGAGACATAAAATTGAGTGCTACCGGGATCTCCTTGGCGTCCGGCTCTTCCTCTAAGCTGATTGTCAATTCTTCTAGCATCATGATGTTCGGTTCCTAACACATGTAGACCGCCGAGTTGGACCACCTCATCGTGCTCTTTATTCCAGTCGATCCGTTCGGTGTCACTTCCCCCAAGAACTATATCTGTTCCCCTTCCCGCCATGTTAGTTGAGACAGTCACCGCACCTATTCTGCCGGCTTGAGATACTATAGACGCTTCATGTTCATGGTTTTTAGCGTTAAGAATCTGGTGCAATACACCCTGATTTTTTAACCGGTCACTGAGGTCCTCGGATGCTTCCACTGAGGTAGTTCCTATTAAAACAGGTCTACCAGTTTCATGAATTCGAATTATATCTTCTACAATGGCTTTCCATTTAGCGGTGCTACTTTGGAAGACGAGATCAGAATTTTCCTCACGTGCTGGGGGGAGATTGGTGGGAACAGTCGCCACTTCTAATCCATATATCTTGTAAAATTCATCGGCTTCCGTAGCTGCTGTACCTGTCATCCCTGCTAGTTTTTTATACATGCGGAAATAATTTTGGAGAGTTATGGTTGCGTAGGTGACGCTTTCCCGTTGAATGTTGAGCCCTTCTTTTGCCTCTACTGCTTGGTGAAGTCCGTCAGACCATCGACGACCGGGTTGAAGACGTCCCGTGAATTCATCAACGATGACTACTTCCCCATTTTGAACTACATATTCTTTGTCCCTGTTTTTTTGTATTTGAGCGGTCAATGAATTTTCAATATAGTGAACCAGATGAAAATTTTCAGGGTCGTATAAATTTCCTACCTTAGTCCATTGCTCCATCTTGCTAATGCCCTCAGGAGTCATTGAAATGGCTTGCGACCGTTCGTCGATGGAATAATCGAATTCTGCCTGTAGTCTTGGCGCCAATTTGGCGAACGTGTAGTAATGCTGTACTGGTTCTTCGGCAGGCCCACTAATGATCAGTGGGGTTCGAGCTTCGTCGATCAGAATATTGTCAACTTCGTCCACAATGGCGTAGTTAAATTGTCTTTGAACTTTTTCCGACACTTCGACACTCATATTATCTCTTAGGTAGTCGAAGCCGAATTCGTTGTTTGTTCCATACAGGACGTCAGCAGCATAAGCTTCTGATCTAGTAACCGGTCGGAGAAATTCAATGTGTCCGGAGGGTCTTTTGGGACCTGTCGGTTCTTTGGAATGTGGATCATATAAATATGCCTGGTCGTGTTGAAGGCAGCCTACCGATAATCCTAAAGCTTCGTATATCGGACCCATCCAAACGGGGTCTCTCCGAGCTAGGTAATCGTTGACAGTAACTACGTGGACTCCTTCTTCGCTCAGAGCGTTTAGGTATACAGCCAGGGTTGCGACGAGAGTCTTGCCTTCTCCAGTTTTCATTTCGGCGATTTGACCGCGGTGTAGGACTACTCCACCAATAATTTGCACATCATAGTGACGTTGACCTATTTTTCTGTGTGCAGTTTCTCTAACTACAGAGAATGCTTCAGGTAGTAAGTCGTCTAAGGATTCGCCGATATTAACTCGATGTTTAAATTCCTGTGTCTTCTCTTTTAGTTGAGTATCTGATAACAGCCGAATAGAGTCCTCTAGGCTGTTTATTTTATTTACAATTGGTAGGATTCTTTCAGCAGCCTTTTCGCTATTGTCCCCAACTATTTTACGCAGTAGAGATACCATACATGCCCACTTTTATCTGGAGTGTTAAAAATACTTAGATTAAATAAGTTGTCAGACCCTTATTCTATCTAAATCACGCGCAGGTTGCACGTAAAACGGGCTTGTAGCTTTCTGATATTTACAGTTCGGGCTATAAAGTAAATTAATAACTTACCCTACAACCTCTTTAAATTGTCGGATAGCCTCGATGTGTTCTTCTACTGAATTCAGGCCGCCGCGACGGGCTTCAACTGTCACTCCTACGGCACCGAGAGCTTCCCAGGCTTTTAGTTCATCTAACCATTCCTCTGGTTGTTTCCCGGAGATTCGAATTCTACCTTCGATTCCCACTTGATTGCGTTTCCGCCCTGCTTCTCTTACGTATTTTCTCAAAGTAGTTATAGCTTTCTTCCCTGCTGAATTAGGAGGGAAATTTGGGAACCAGCCGTCACTTATTCGAGCTAGCCTACGTAAAACGGCTTCACTGGGTAAGGGGCTATTACTGCTGCCGGCTCCGAGCCAAATAGGTATGGGCTTCTGGATCGGCAGGGGATTTAGGCCTGCATGGGAAACGCGGTGCCATTTCCCTTCAAAATTGACAACATCCTTAGTCCATAAAGCTCTCAACAGAGCGATTTGTTCTTCGCTTCGTCGTCCGCGGTTGCGGAAATCTTGGTTGAGAGCTTCGTATTCTACATGATTCCAGCCGACGCCGATTCCGAGTCTAAGGCGTCCGCCACTTAGTATATCTACCTCAGCTGCTTGCTTCGCTACTAGGGCTGTTTGCCGTTGAGGCAAGATCAAAATTCCGGTAGATAGCCCCATGGTTTTTGTGATCGCTGCCAAATAACCCATTAAAGCGAAAGGTTCGTGCATAATACTTTCGTGGGTATATGGTGAACCTACAACATGCTCATGGTGCTTATCATCGGCCCCCAGCACGTGGTCTGCGATAAATAAGTGGGAGTAACCTAATCCTTCCGCCGCTTGGGCATATTCTTTGATAGCGCCCGGATCCGAACCAATTTCGGTTTGGGGGAATATTGCTCCGATCTGCACTGGTATTCACCTCGTTAACGATAGCTGAAAGTATGCTTGCTAAAGGGAAGAATGGCAATACTTTAGTTGGTCAATCCAATTGCTTTTAACGGATTAGGTTCATTCCGGAATCATATATGTAATGCGTCGACTGTCCGTGGTAGGATATGTCTAATCCGGATATAGGGGAGGTTGGTATGGCTGAGAAAATAAGATTGGGTATTATTGGAGCCAATACCCAGAAAGGATGGGCTCCGCGTTCTCATTTACCGGCTATAGTCGCCAGTCCCGAATTTGAACTGACAGCTGTTTGTACTACTAGGCAAGAATCCGCGGACGAGTCTGCAAAGAAATATGGGGCTAGGTTAGCATTCGACGACTACAACAAAATGTTACAGCATCCTGAAATCGATGCTGTTGCAGTGGTTCTGAGAGTGCCTTCCCACTATGAACCTACCGTAGCTGCTCTCAATGCAGGTAAGCATGTTTATACCGAGTGGCCATTAGGTAGAACTACTGCCGAAGCAATTGAACTAGCTGATCTCGCGGCTACAAAGGGAGTCAGGACTATGGTAGGGCTCCAAGCTCGGGCCGCTCCAGGTATCCTTTATGCGAAGGATTTGGTGGAATCTGGATATCTAGGGGAAGTGATGTCTTGCCATGTCAGTCTAATAAGAGAAGGTGGACTTAGTAGAACATCAGATAGGACTTGGCAGCGAGATGATGATCTAGGGGCCAATACTTTAACTATTGCATGTGGTCATTCAATAGATGCTCTTCGTTTTGTTGTAGGTAATTTCGGACATGTCTCTACGGTTGTAAGTACTCAGGCCAAACAATGGCTGGAAACTGATACAAACCAGATGTTAGATGTCACTTCTCCTGACAATATTTTAGTCAGCGGACGGTTGGCAAATGGCGGAGTTGCATCAGTACATATTGCAAGCAACCCTTGGGCAGGTAGTGGTTATAGAATGGAAATATATGGTAGAGCAGGTACGCTGACGGTCACTTCTGAAGATTCTCCTCAGCTTAATGATGTCAATTTACAGAGTTCCATAGAAAGCAATCAATTGGAACCTCTAGATATTCCTGGTAAATATACAAATGTTTTAGAGGGTATGCCGTCAGGCTCTCCGTTCAATGTAGGTCAAATGTATTATCGGTTTGGTGACGCAATACGTTCTGGAAACTCATGTGAACCGGACTTTAATACGGCGGTTGAGTTACATCATTTCATAGATGATATTAAAAGGTCTTCAGAACAGGGCAAAGAAATAGAAGTTGGGGTGCTGTAAAACTAGGCTAGCAACAAAATAGGCCGGTAAAACCGGCCTATTTTACTGCTGGTCTGATAGTTATTTAATCGGCTGTTGTTGTAGCTTGTTCGGTTATTCTTTGGTTCGTGGCTGGATCTACTTCGAATGGACTGGATAACCCTAGTTCATCTCCTATTTCTCTGACCGCAGGTAGAACCTCTTCGCCCATGAGCTTGAGGCTACGCATTTGGTCTTCATGGGACATGGCACCATCCCCATCCCAGAAGAAGACGCTACCGGGTCTTAAGTACTCAAGGACCTCTCTGATCTTAGGTATGACAGTCTTGGGTGTACCGGTGATGATGGTGTTATCCGCTACCTGATCTTCAAAAGGCCGACGGTTAGTTCCAAATCGGCCGGCGGGTCCAAAAGCTGTGGCAGATAACCTGCGGGATGTCCTTGACGTATGGCCTGGTAGATTCATTATAGCGGGATTGACTTGTCCTTCATTACCGGCCAAGAAGGGGTTGCTCACACCTGATAGATATTTTCGCCCGACTTCTTCTGCTTTCTCTTCAGTTTCATCCACATGGACTTTCCAGAGGTAAGCAACGTTCTGGGTGCCTGATTCATATCCGAGTTCAGCTGCTGTATCGTGGTACAACTGGAAAGCTTCCTTGGTTGGTTCTAATTTAGTTGCGAGGAGTACTAGTGGATATCTATGTGCTGCTGTCCATTTGACCGTTTCCACACTTACTGTCGATGGTATCCATATTGGTGGATGTGGTTGCTGTAATGGTCGGGCCCATGGATTCACGTATCTATAGTGGTAATGCTTCCCTTCCCATCTGAACGGACCAGGATCACTCCAAGCTTTAATGATGAAGTCATGGGCTTCCTCGAACCGTTCTCGATTAAAGTGAGGAGGCGAATTGTGGGCATAGCTTTCTCTTCCACCTCCTCTAACAAACCCAGAAACTAGCCTACCGTGGGAGATCATATCTATCATGGCCAATTGTTCTGCTAGCCATAGAGGATCATCCCAGATGGGTAATACATTACCGAGTATTATGATCTTGGCTTTATTAGTAATTCGAGCCAAGATTGATGCTCCCACGTTAGTAACCCCTTGCATGCAAAAGGGAGTGCTGTGGTGTTCATTCAGCATCAGAGCATCAAATCCCATTTCTTCCGCATATACCTTTTCATCAAGATAACGGTTGTAAAGATGCGCACCAACGTTGGGATTATAGTGTTCGTTGCTTATGCTGAGATCAGTGCTTTGGGTCCCCATTAAGCCCGAGTTATCATCTTGCCAGGGTTGTTCTGTGAAGTGGCCTATTAACATGTGGTCATCCCCTTTTGTTCTGGTTACTAGACACCAAAAGTGTAACAGGGAGGATATTTGAAATTAATCGAAGTTTAGCATCGGCGTGTGTCGCTGTCCACAAGAGGGGTGGCATAGAGTTCTGTTTCAAAGATATAGTACGCAGGTTTGGAATCATCAAATTGGCGTGATAGTCAGTTTTAAGACCTATTTTGGTGCTATGATCTAGCAACTTACGTGAAAAAACCATTGTTCATAGAGGAGCCAAAATGGATATAGGGGTAGGCTTAGATGCGACACTTGGACTGACCTTAGAACAACAAGGGGAATTTTCTCAGGAAGCTGCATCTCTCGGTTATACCAGTATATGGACCCCTGAAAGTACGGGAATGGATTCCTTTCAGTTATGTTCTCATCGTTGGAATGCTAGTAGATCCGTTGTTTCTGAGGGAATTGATACAGGAATAGCTGTATCTCCGGTAATGTATCGGTCTCCTCTAGCCTTCGCCATGTCTGGAGGAACTTTGAGCCAGCTCACGGGCGGAAAATTCACTATGGGTATAGGCACTGGCGGCGCTTATCGGCCTCGATCCAGACAAGCCGTAGGCATGTCTAAGGTTTCCGCGCTATCTCTGATGAGAGATTACTTGGTGACTGTACAGGATTTAGTAGCGGGTAAAGAGGTTAACTACGAAGGTGAAGTCGTGACTTTAAAAGGCATGCAACTGGGGATTAACCCGGCTCCTGACACTCCAGTTTATTTGGGAACACTCGGCCCCGCGATGCTGAAACTGGCTGGAGAACTAGCAGCGGGGGTTTGTTTAAATTGGTGTAATCCAGATCAAATTGCTTGGAGTCGTGACCGGATAGCTGAAGGTGCGGCTCTGGTTGGCCGTAATCCATCCGAGATCAAAGTGGTGGAGTATATACGAGTGTGTGTTGATGAAGACGAGGAATTGGCTCGATTGGCCTTCGCTAAATCAACTATGGGTTATGCTCTAGGTCAAACTGTTCCTACTCAACGTGAGAGACAGTTAGGGTATCGTGCGCATTTTGAGAGAATGGGGTTTGGAGAGGAACTTGCGGACTTGGATCAAATGCGTAGGGAAGGGGCTACGACTGATGAAGTGGCCCAAGCTTTTCCTGCTGAGGTCTTACAAAAAGTAGGTTATTACGGGAAGGCCGAGGGAGCAGCGGAGGCATTCTACAATCTAGCTAAAGGTTTAGATACAGCTTTGGTTAGGGTAGTATCAGCTAAACCGGGAATAGAGTCAGTTTTAGCTACAATGAGAGCTTGTCAACCTGCCTATCGATTGGAATAAATGTAAGAACTGACTGGATAGTGTAAATTCTAAATTTGATAGGTCGTTCGATTCCGTTTATATTTTGTTACAGACTTGGTACCAGTAGAACCGTCCAAATGTGAGGTTTAAGTCATGCTAGAGACAAGAGGCTTGTCCTACCGATATTCAGGCTTGGCACAAGATATAATCTGTGATGTTGATGCTATCTCAGGAATTCAAGAGACGCTCGCAAAACTTGGTGTTAGTCGAGCTCTGGTGGTTTGTGGACCAACGATTTTAAGTAAATCTAACGTCGTAGACCGGGTACAGNATNCCTTGGGTGATCTTTCTGTCGGACTATTTTCAGAAGTTGCTCCACACTCGCCAGTTGAGATAGTTGAGAAGGCGGTAGGNGCAGCGTNTGATGTACAACCAGACTGCCTTGTGAGTGTCGGTGGTGGGAGTACTCACGATACTTGTAAGGGTATTGCTATGTTGCTAGCTGAAGGCGGGGATTTGCACGACTACGAAATGAGGTTTGAACCCCCGGACAAAGTGATTATTCCCAATACTCCAAACCCAAAGATACCTATCATCAGTGTTCCGACCACTATGGGTGGTGCNGAACTCAGTCGAGGTGGAGGGGGNTTTACGGATAAAGAGCTTGGTAGGAAGATTTTATTGTCAGGAGCAGGGAACGGTCATCGGGTCGTGGTTATAGACGGAGAAGCGATAGCTACTACTCCAGCAGAGATTCAATTAGGTACTGCGATTGGCCAGCTGAGAATAGCCATAGAGACTGTATATTCGACTAGCCATAACCCCATTGGTGATGCAATGGCGCTTCATTCAATACGAATGTTGATGGGATTGTTACCACGTTGTTTGGATAAAGATCTCGGAGTATGGTTAGAAACTAAAACCGCCGCACTTCTACCAATGTTGGCAATGGCCTCTGTTAGAGGACTTGGTATGAATACTGCTATAGCCCATAACATAGGCGGTTTATACGACGTGCCCCACGGAGAGGCGAATGCTATCATGTTGCCGCATACTATGCGGTACAATCTAGATGGTTGCGCTGANCGTCAAGNGCTGATTGCTGGTGCCATGGGTATAGATGTATCTCAATATACAGATGAAGAGTCTGGTTTGCTTGCAGCTGAGGCCGTATCTAAGCTTTGCCGGAGTTTAGGNTTGCCANAGCGTCTNAGGGATGTTGGGGTACCTGAAGANGGNTTGGAATTATTAGCATCAGCTACGCTACATGATAGAGGCTTGGCGACTAACCCTAAACCAATATCGGATTCCGGCCCTATAATGGATGTGCTCAAAGAGGCATGGTGATAACGGGTAAATANAAAATTATTCGTGAGGACTGATTGATATGACTATGACCCAAGCTTGGTCTGAAGAAATGGTGGAGNTCGCAGGGATAAATCTCNAGATGGTAAAAGGCGGATCTGGGGAACCCTTGTTGATACTGCATGATGAAATGGGCTATCCTGGTTGGCTCAAATACCATGAAGCACTAAGCAAAGGATATCAGTTAAACATTCCCTTTCACCCGGGTTTTGGAGAATCGGAAGAGCTGGATTGGGTTATGGGTATGAGGGACCTCGCCGGGTGGTATTTGGGTTGTTTAGATCAGTTAGGGCTAGAAGGCGTTAATGTCATTGGATTTGGTCTAGGAGGTTGGCTNGCAGCCGAGATGGCGACCATGTGCCCACAGCAATTTAAAAAAATGGTTTTAGTGGATGCAATGGGAGTCAAACCATCTGAAGGTGAAATATTTGATATTTTCCAAGTGGTGGCTAGAGATTTTATCAAGGATAGTATATTGAACTCCGAGGCGACACCTGAATTCCAAATGATTTGTCCAGATGAGCCGACACCCGATCAAGNTGAAAATTGGGAACGAGCCCGGGAAACTAGCTGCCGTTTAGGTTGGCGGCCGTATATGCATAATCCTTCGTTGCCGAAAGTCCTGTTTCGGCTAAGTCGGGTTCCTACCTTGATCATATGGGGAGAACAAGATCCGGTAGTACCAGTTAGTGCCGCTCAGGTTTATCAACAGGGGATCCCTGGCTCTANATTAGAGATAATTAAGAATTCCGGGCATAGACCAGAAGTCGAACAGGCTGACCAGTTCATTGGGTTAGTTCAAGNCTTCTTAAAAGGCTGAAGGCATGGTCTGGGATATATAAAAATATTCCCATTCNTAATTCTCGTCCGGAAATTACTGTTTGAGTTCACTGTAATTAGTGAGCCACCAGTTAGCGATATCTATCCTGGGAGCGATCCACACTTTTGGGAAATTATTGACATACCCGAGAAATTTTTCCACTGCGAGTGAGCGGGCTGGTCTGCCGGAGATTCTGCAATGGAGCCCCACAGACATCATCTTTGGATGAGTTTTCCCTTCTTCATAGAGACAATCGAAGGTGTCTTTAAGATATTCATAAAAATCTCCTGTGCTGACCAATCCCCCTCTCCAAAATCTGGCGTCATTGGTTTCCATACTATAAGGGAGGACTAACCAAGGTTTGTCCTTCACGTTGACGAAGTAGGGAAGATCATCATTGAAGGAGATACTGTCGTAAATAAAGCCGCCCTCTTCGGCTATTAATTCCCTGGTATTTACACTCGCACCATATCTAGTAAACCATCCTAATGGCCGTTCCCCGCAAGTCTGAGTTAATGATNCGATAGTTTTTGAGATAGATTCTNTCTCGGTATCTCGATCCATAGAATGGTATTCTTCCCAACGGTACCCATGACCGCATATTTCGTGACCTCTTTCGACTACCTGCTTAGCTACTTGAGGATTACGTTCCATAGCTAAAGCACAGCTGAAAAAAGTTGCTTTGGCTCCATATTTATCCAGGATATCGAGTAATCTCCAAACTCCTACTCTGCTCCCGTATTCAAAAAAAGATTCATTAAATAAATCTCTTTGATCTAGTGGGACGGGAGATGGGACTTCACCATTTGATTCGTGATGAATATCTCCGTCTAGTATGCTTCGCTCGGAACCCTCTTCGTAGTTAACGACAAATGAGATAGCTATTTGGGCATTTCCGGGCCACTGTATCTTGGGTACGTTCGGTCCGTATCCAACAAAGTTTCGTTCCATTGGGTAACTCCTATTGGCCTTGATGGTTTGGGCTACATAAAGGGCGGCCGCTTTTCATAGAGACGAGACTCTTGTTCATAAGCATAGGCTACCTTAAATATGCCCGGTTCATCGAATGGTTTCCCCGCTATTTGCATTCCAATGGGAAGTCCATCTGCCGTGAATCCACATGGTACAGATATGGCGGGGAGACCACTGAGGTTAAATGGGGCAGTGAAACTGGCTCCCCGAACTGTACTGGTGGTGTCAAATCCTTCGAAGGCAGCTGCGGGTTGTGTCATCGTAGGGGTCACTAATACATCTACTTTTTGTAATGTTTCCGACAATTCACGGTTGAACAATTTCCGGACTCGTTGCGCTTGGANATAATCGCTGGCAGTAAACAGGCCACCTATACGAAATCTGGCTCTAACCATCTCCCCGTATTCATGGGCGCGGCTCTTGAGGTTTTTTTCATGAAATGCGAAGGCTTCGCTGAGCATGATTACAGAATTTGCGGCTCTAACATAATCCAGGCTAGGGATAGTCACTTCTTCTAAGTTGGCACCCAGCTTTTCTAAGGTAGTCAACCCTTTCTCAACGGCTGACAATGTCTCGGGATTCACCCCTTGTTCAGGGTTAAAAAAGAAATGTCTAGGGACACCTACAGTAGTGCCTTTAAGTTCTTTTCCGAGCCACTGAGTATAATCTGGCACGGGAGCCGCACTGGTAGTAGGATCTTTATGGTCATAGCCGGCTATGGAGCGCAGCATGTGCGCGGCGTCCCTTACAGTCCATGTCATAGGGCCACAATGGTCTTGTGACCAGCTTAATGTGACGACTCCGGCTCGGCTTACCCGCCCGTAGGTCGCCTTAATTCCTACTATTCCACATAGAGAAGCTGGTCCTCGGATTGAGCCACCGGTGCAGGACCCAAGAGCTCCCATGCATTGCCCAGATGCGACGGCAGCGCCGGATCCACTGCTAGACCCTCCAGTCACGTGGTCTAAATTCCAAGGGTTACGTACCGGTAAAAATGGTGTTGTGAAGTCTGGTCCGCCTAGGGCGAACTCGTGCATAGCCAACTTGCCTAAGAGGATGCCACCAGAGCGTTTTAGTCGGGCAGTACAAGTTGAATCCTCCGTAGGGATCCTGTTTATGTCTACCCTCGAACCCGATGTAGTTTTGATACCCGCGGTGTCGTAAAGATCCTTGAGTGCGAATGGGATACCGTGCAGTGGACCTTTGTAGTGTCCCTGCAATATTTCTGATTCTGCTAGCCTAGCGTCGGCTACCGCTTGTTCAGATAAAACAGTAATGAATGAGTGGAGTTGGTCATCGGTTTGCTGGATTCTGTCTAAAAAAGCCTGGGTGAGTTCTACTGGAGATAATTCTTGATTTTGTATTAACTCTCCTGCCTGACTGATGGTCAAGTAGTGAAGATCTGATCTTGATGAAGTCATTCGTTTCCTCGCGAATAAATATTTAACGGTTAAGAAAATTAACTGTTCGAAGTTTGAGGCCAATCTGGGTGAAACGTTAGATCGATTTCTTCGGATCCTAAATCTATATTGTGTAGTAGGTATGTATATTGGCCGTATAGGTCGTAGAGAGGCTTTAACTCTTTTAATTCGTCTGTGG
>PAMF01000031.1 GCA_002707185.1 Chloroflexota bacterium
TTAGGTGTTAGGTGTGTTATGTCAAGTATATTGCATGTCCAACACCACTCTAACTAAAGAAAAGGGCCCTACAGAACCGTTGGTCTTCAAGGCATAAAACCAGAAAGTCAATTAGATCGGGAATGTTCCATACTGGAACTACCCTAACACTACGATGTTAAAGTGATATGTATATGGATCAACTTATATATAGAGAAACCCGTGCCAAAGAACTGTTGCGCATCGGATCCGGCTATTCGGATGCCGAGTTTCGGGAGGGCCAAAACGAAGCTATTAGGCATGTTGTAGAAGGCGACGGCCGGTTATTGGTCGTTCAGAAGACCGGTTGGGGTAAGAGCTTCGTGTATTTCATTGCGATTAAGTTGTTGAGAGAAGCCGGCCTTGGTCCTGCATTGTTGATCTCTCCATTATTAGCATTGATGCGTAATCAGATTATCGCAGCGGAACGTATCGGCGTGAGAGCAGTCACCATCAACTCTGATAACCGCGAGACTTGGGAGACTGTAGAAGGCGCAATTGCGAGGGATGAGGTTGACATCATATTGATATCTCCAGAAAGGTTGGGGAATGAACAATTCAGGGAAAGGGTTCTGAAGACGACCAACGACCGTGTTTCCCTCCTAGTGGTGGATGAAGCTCATTGCATCTCCGATTGGGGGCATGATTTCCGTCCACATTATCGACTCCTCGAAGATATGATCAAAACTTTGCCTGATGGGATGAGGTTGTTAGCAACTACGGCGACAGCGAACAACCGGGTGGTTGATGATCTACATACCGTGTTAGGACCAAACCTAGAGGTGTCCAGGGGTGAATTGACTAGGCCATCCCTAACGCTCCAGACCATCAAGCTAGATGGTCAAGCCGAACGTTTAGCGTGGTTGGCTGAATATGTGCCTCGGATCGAAGGTAACGGAATCATCTATACCTTGACGGTCAGGGACGCTGAAATGGTTGCAAGGTGGCTAAGTTCCCGAGGGATAGAGGTGTGGTCTTATTCAGGAAACATGACAGAAGGCCGTGGGGAACTGGAACAAGCTCTTCTCGATAACCGATTGAAAGCTCTAGTATCGACGACTGCTTTAGGGATGGGATTTGATAAGCCTGATCTAGCTTTCGTGATCCATTACCAAGCTCCAGGTTCAGTGGTTGCGTATTATCAACAGGTCGGCCGGGCCGGAAGAGCGTTAGACTCAGCGAGAGGTGTTCTACTCAGTGGTAGTGAGGAAACCGATATCACCAACTATTTTATAGATAGTGCGTTCCCGAATAGGGAAGAAGTAGAGAGGGTCCTGATGGCCCTGTCATCTTCNGACGAAGGCCTTTCGGTCCCCGAACTTTTGGGGGCCGTGAACCTGAGCATGGGGCGCATCACAAAAACNACAGAGCTCTTATCTCTAGAATCACCGGCTCCGATATATAAGAATAAGACGAAATGGAAACTTGGTACGGATGAACTCAGCGAACTATTCTGGGAACGAGCCTCACGCCTTACTGACCTTCGGANANACGAATTAGATCAGATGCAGGACTATGTATCTTTGACGTCACATCACATGGAGTTTCTCATAGAGGCTCTCGATGGGGATGTAACAGGGGTTACTCCTCCGAATCTGGATCCACTACCTAGTAGCGTGGATGGCGCTATAGTTTTGGATGCAGTCAGGTTTCTGCAACGAACTAGCATAGTTATTGAACCCAGAAGGCAGTGGCCGCAATCCGGAGGTTTACTCAAATACCGTCTGCACGGAAATATTAGGCCTGATAGCAGGCCCGAAATAGGTAGAGCGCTCAGTATATGGGGTGATTCCGGATGGGGATCCCAAGTAAGAAATGGAAAGTATCAGGAGCAACATTTCTCGGAAGATCTAGTCCACGCGTGTGTATCGATATTTGAAGAATGGGTGCCTCAACCGACTCCGACTTGGGTGACAAGCATCGCTTCTNCNCGGTATCCGGATTTAGTACCGGATTTTGCCAANAGATTAGCTAAAGAACTCGACCTGCCCTATATAGCAACGCTGGATTGTTGCCAGATTTCTGGAGACCGTAGTGCCATGGCCAACAGTGTGCAGAGGGCAAGGACATTAGATGGGGCGATGTCCATAGACCCTGAGACTGTCCAAGAAGGCCCTGTTTTNCTAGTGGATGATCTGGTAGATACTCGATGGACCCTGTCCATCGCTTCTTGGTTACTACGTTCTAATGGAAGCGGTCCAGTTTTCCCTTTGGCGTTGGCCTATATGGGATGGAGAACCGATCAGAGTAATTGAGGAAAAATCTATGGGTGATGAAATTACTGGATTTCCAATTACTCATCGTTCTTGATGTTTGATGCACATCTGACCCTGAAAGTGTATCCAGAGGGTGAAGGGCAGAATCAACTCAATGTTTGGGCTCATATTGAATGCCTACAAGGTATATTAACTAAGCTTTACGACAGCACGTAAAGCAACACAATAACCAAACGACCTTAGCTCGGAGTTTAGATATGTATACCACACGGTTTAGGCCTTTATGCTTTACACTCATTTAAATGCTGGCATTACTTCTTCAGTAAGTAATCTCAGACTACGGTGAACTGCCTCTTTAGGTAACAATCCCCCCGGATTAAGCTCTGCTGTAAAACCCGTCAAACCTAAGGTTTCCTTGAACTGAGCTAACCGTTCAATTACTATTTCAGGAGTCCCACAAATTACTTTGGTTTCCAGTATCTCTTCATANGTCAACTTGGCCAATCTATCGGCCCTCTCTCTGAGTATCTGGGCCCGCTCTTCGGCAGATCCACCAACTCCCTCATCATCCCTACCTTCTTCATAACGTACCCGCATTCTTTCGAAAAAAGCTTCTATGCTTTCACGAGGCTCCTGCATAGCACCTTCTTTACTAGTACTTATATAAATCGGTACACGGACTGAGATATCTCCACTATCCCCAGGATGACCTGCATCTTTCCATGCCTTGTGGTAGTCCTTAAGGTTCCTCTCTAAATCGAAGATGTCCATCCCTCTCATTGAGAGGAAAATCGGAAACCCAAGACGGCCTACTCTACTAAAACTATCTTCACTAGTAGAAGCAAGTCTAACTACAGGATGAGGTTGCGTGAACGGCAACGGGGATACAGAAGCATTTTCTATGTGGTTAAATTCACCGTGATAGGAGAATGGAGTACCTTTCCATGATTCTAAAATAATATCCAAAGCCTCTTGAAACCGATCTTTGCTTTCCTCATATGGAATTCCCATAGTTTCATATGCTCTCAAATTGCCACTTCGACCAACCCCGAATTCAAACCTGCCCTCACTTATTTGATCTACAGTGGCTGCTTCTTCGGCTATCCTCAATGGGTTAATCAGTGGCAAAACCTGGACCGCCATACCAACCCTCAAATGCTTAGTACGTGACGCTATTGATCCAGCAATCACGATTGGCGCTGATACTACCCTATTTTGATTAAAATGGGATTCACCCAACCAGACTGTATCTAATCCTGTTTTTTCAGCCAGGTCTGCAAGTCCTAAATACTCTTGAAAGCACTCTCGTTGAGTACCCCCAGGCCGTACTGTGAAATCCAAGAAAACTCCGAAGTCCATGTCCTACTCCCTGCACCGGATCCAGTATTTATTTAAATCGCTCAGATAGCCGAGAATATCAACTGGTATCATTCTGGTCAACTCTCATAATCATAACCCGTCATGTCCAACCATTCAGAAATCTAGATAATTTGAAGAGGTGCAAATCATAATTGTCGTCTTTTCCTTCAACGAGATCCGCCATTATGTCTCCCACTACGCTGGCGAATTTGAATCCATGCCCTGAGAATCCTGCTGCCATTGAAACCTGAGGATAATCAGGATGTCGATCTAATATGAAATGACCATCCGGTGTATTTGTAAACAGACAAGTTTGTAACGCCAATGTAGATCCCAGACCTGCTGGGAAACAATCACCTATGAAATTGCGAAGTAAATCCTCATCCTCTGAGCTAACGCGCCGATCAAACCAATCAGGATCCACCTGTTCCTTAAAATGGTTGTAACAACCAACCTTAAAACCCCTACCGTCAAAGTNTGGAAATCCATAGAATCTACCTTGGGGTACTTCCAAGCCAAANACAGGAAATTTCTCTACCGAAAATAGNNCTGGANCAAGNGNNCTGAACCACCCNACCACCTGTTTTTCAGGTTTNGTAAGTTCCGNTAATCGGGATATTAGCGAAGACATCCAAGGACCAGCGGTAATCACTAAATGTTTAGCCGAATAGATTTCCCTATCAGTCTCCACTCTAACCCCGTGCTCTGTCGGTTCCCAGCTAAATACGGGTTCTCTACCTTTAACATGAGCCCCCGATTCTAAGGCAGCAAACACATAGCTAGATATACATTTCTCCGATAGCAAAAATCCACCTTCAGACTGAACAACCGCCATAGTATCGCGTGGTACTGAGTAAGAAGGGAATCTACGCTTCAAGTCATTAGAGTCCAAAATCTCATGCGGCAGTTGGTGGATACGGCAAGCCTTTAACGAACCACTGAACATAGATCCTTGTTCAGGCCCACCCCGAATGGTTCCCGTTTGCACGTACAATTTCTCGCCAACTAATTGTTCTAGCTGGTGCCACAACTCATATGATCGCCGTACTAATGGTACATAGGATGGATCTTCATGATAGGCGAGCCTGATAATTTTACTAATCCCATGAGAAGATCCCATGCGATTCGGAATATTGTATCTATCGAGTCCTAATACCCTAAACCCTCGAGAAGCTAATTGATAAACCGTGGCGCTCCCCATCCCTCCTACACCCACTACTATCACGTCGTAATCATAGTTCAAAGACATCTAACTATTAACCTATGCCGAAAAGTTGGTTGGGCAATTGGGATTATAGCACTGCGACATAGTTGAATTTGTTAATCGGACCACCTATATAAAACAAATCTTTGCTATTGCACTTTCATTACGGCGGCCATAGAATCGCAAGAACAGTAGACTGAACAAACTATAAAGGAGCTGAGATATGGCAAGATTGCCCAATCTGACTCGTGATAACGTACCGGCTGAATTCTTGGAAGCTTTTGATGAAGTCACCGCGGAGAGCGGGGGTGTGATCACCGGAGGACCGGGATCTATAACCATCAATAGCCCCGAAATGGCTAGAAGACGAGCTTATTTAACTAATTATCTTCGCTTTGAGAGCACCTTCCCCAAAAAAATTCAGGAGCTTGCTATCATCGTCACAGCCCGCGCTATGGATTGCCAATACGTGTGGAATGCTCACGCTCCAGCTGCCAGAAAACAGGGTGTTTCTGATGATTTAGTGGATGCTATAAGAGATAAGAAGGCACTTCAAAATTTAACTTCTGATGAAGCAGCTATCATCAATTACGCAACCGAATTCTTTCAAACTCATAAAGTTAGCACCCCCACATTTAATTCTGCCTTAGAGCAATTTGGTAGCCAGCATTTAGTGGAGATTACTGCTTTGATAGGGCATTACACTCAGACGTCTATGATTCTCAACACTTTTGAAGTTACTCTTCCAGAGGATCGGACGGAAGCTGTATTACCTATATAGCAGTATAGCCATGTAAGAAGGTTACCCAATTCTCAAAAACATACTTCAAACGATAGTTAGTCTATTAACCACCAACTAACCACATAAAGTTAAACAAAGGAGCAGATAATCATGGATTTTGGACTACACGGTAAAGGGGCATTCGTAGCAGGGGCTAGCAGAGGCATAGGAAAAGCTATAGCCCGCGTCCTCGCACAAGAAGGCGTCAACTTAGTGATTGCCTCGAGAAGCATGCCAGATTTGGAGCAATCAGCCCGGGAAATCGAAGATGAGACCGGACAACAAGTAATACCTATGCCCTTAGATGTAACAAATACTGATCAAGTCAACCAGTGCATCGCAGATGCGACACGTCAACTCGGGGGACTTCATATCCTAGTGAACAGCGCTTCGCTACCCGGAGGGTCCCCAAACGCTATTGGGCCTATCGAGACAGTCGATGAGGATGATCTCCTTAGCGATTTCGACGTCAAATACGTAGGCGCGCTACGTTGCGCAAGAGCATCAATACCATTCTTGAAGGAACAGGGATGGGGCCGGATCATAAACATCAGCGGAGGAAATGCCCGAAATGCCGGCAATTTAAGCGGAGGCGCCAGGAACGTATCTATGGTNCACCTNACGAAAACTCTGTCCAATCAAGTAGGACAATTCGGAATAACGGTCAATTGTATTCATCCAGGGACTACCCGTACNGAGCGTACNGCTAGTCTCTTGGAANCCCGTGCTCAGCAACTTGGTGTCACACCGGAAGAAGCCGAGAGACAAGATTTTGCTCCTAATTCCCCTCGGGGAAACGCAATTTGCCGTATGGTAGACGCCTCGGAGGTCGGATTCCTCACAGCATACCTNGCATCGGATAAGGCATGGGCAATTACAGGGGAAGTTATCGCAGCCGGAGGGGGAACTGGCACTGCAGTTTTCTATTAGCTGATATATAACACTCTTAGATTACAAATCAGTAAGGTTAAGACAATCACGGGACCATTAATTNAAATACATATAAACAAAGCCTTACTGAAAACCTCTTTTGNTTAACCGATCATTTCAGATATAATCATGTGGTTGTACCACATCTAGCCAATCAAAANAAGNAAAGGAGGATACCAAATGGCTTTAAACACCCACCAGGCGCCGCAAACATCAACGCAGCCTTTGGTAAAAATCACCGAGCTGGATCACATAGTATTGAGGGTATCTGATGTGGAGAGNGCATTAGAATTNTATACTAACGTCCTCGGCCTTACCCCAGAGCGGGTTGAAAAATGGCGTGCTGGNGACATACGCTTTCCATCAGCTCGATTAAACGCGGATACTATTATAGATTTTTTCGGAAGTGAACAGAATCCAGTGGGCCGAGAGGATGCCAAGAACCAAGATCACTTCTGTATGGTTATAGAACCAACCGATATGGAATCTCTAAAGACCAAATTTGAATCGATCGGTGTAGACATCCAAGCAGGACCAGGAACTAGATGGGGTTCGCACGGAGACGGCATGTCGTTATATATCTACGATCCAGATGATAATGTAGTCGAACTACGACACTATTAGAAGGCCTATAAGACCAAGGGTAGAGCTTGCCAAAGTTGTGAGCTCTACCCTTGAATATCAGATCCAAATCTATTGAAACCGTATTTTATTATTCGAAAGGCGTGGGCATCATTTCAACAGGAACTTCTATTAGGCTNGGGGCATCTATTGCTAAAGCTTCTCGGATAGCGGCCTCTAACCTTTCCGGNCCTTGGACCCTAACCCCCCTAGCNCCATAAGCTTCCGCCAATTTCATGAAATCCGGATTTTTAAGTTCAGCGCCGATCGCTCGTCCGTTGAACCTAGTTACCTGATCTCGTAAAACATTTCCATAAGCATTATCATTAAACAGCACAACTACAACATTAATTCCATGCTGCACGGCAGTTGCAAGTTCTTGGGAATTAAACAAGAAACCCCCATCACCAGACAACGCTACTACTGCTTTCTCCGGATTGGCTACTTTAGCACCTATAGCCGTCGGGAATGCATATCCCAGATTCCCAGAATAAGAGGAAGTAATAAAAGTCTTGGGCTCATAAACAGGATAAAAAGTTCGACTGTAATAACCCATCTGCGTCATCCCCGAAATGAGGATCCCGTCGTCGGGTATAGCGGCACGAATAGCTTTTATATACGAATCCTGAGGCTCAACTCTTAACGCGGTNTCGTATCTTCTATTCCTTNCCTCAGCTACTTCTTNTTCACGACTAGGTTTGGCCGGNATTAAAGCTACTATTTCCTTGTAAAGCTCTTCCATTCCTCTGCGAGCATCAGATTGAATCCCAAAGGTATTATCATAATTTCTACCTAATTCAGTTGGATCCACATCGATTTGAATAACTTGTTGACCGTCCAAGTACGTAGGAAATGCCATACGAGTACCGACTGATATTATGAGATCAAATTTAGGATCGTCCTTGGCTATGGGATCATTGCGTAGCCGTAGTCCTTCCAAAGACATTGGATGTCTATCCGATATAGANCCTCTTCCTTCTGCAGTNGCTATAACCGGTGCTTGAATATGTTCTGCTAATTTCAACAAAGCTTCATTTGCGCCAGAGGCATTAACTCCACCTCCTACCCAAATTAACGGGTTACTTGCCGTTGATATCATAGACGCGGCGCGCTTAATATCGTTTACATCTGGTTCTTCAGCAGGAAAGCTACCGGGTTCTCCAAGATCTATCTCCGCTACTTCTGCCAAAGTTTCAGGAGGTACTTCTATTTCTACCGGCCTGGGGCGACCAGTTTTGAGCTGATGGAATGCCTCATGAACCGCACCAGGGATTTCCACGGGATCCAAGCTACGATGAGCCCATTTAGTGATAGGCCGGATAGAATCTATTTGATCGTTTACCTCATGCAAAATTCCCCTATCCGAACCAATCAAATCACGCTCAATCTGGCCTGAAACCACTAAAATTGGCGATGAAGCTGAAAAAGCAGTGCTTATCCCTGCCGTAGCGTTCAATAACCCGGGGCCTGGAACCATTAAAGATACCCCTATTGAATCACTAGTTCTGGAGTACCCGTCAGCCATGTATGTAGTAGCTTGCTCATGACGGGTGGTTATCAATTTGATGTCCGGAAGCTCATATAATGCGTCCAGCGCATGATATAGTTGCACCCCGGGAAGTCCGAAAATAACTCTAACACCTTCTTGATAGAGGGTCTGCATAAGTGCCTGTCCGCCAGTCATCTTAACCATATTCACCTTCAATACTATACAATTTCAAAATGTAACAATTGTTCAGGGGGAAACGCTTAGATTACCTTTAATCAATTTGTCCCCAACCTGCCCTATTATGTTATCTAGCATATCAAAGTCCCACTCTTGAACTAATGTCACCGCAGTACCAACGCGACCCATTCGGCCTGCTCTACCAATACGATGTACATATTCCTCTACGTTTTCGGGCATGTCATAATTAATCACATGGGTAATACTCGGTATATCTATACCCCGGGCTGCGAGGTTAGTAGAAACCAATATTTTCTGTTGTCCACTTCGAAATGATCGCATGACAGAGTCCCGTTCTCTCTGAGTTTTACCGCCATGAAGTCCATATACACTATGTCCAACTTTCCCGAGCTCTCGAACTAGGGTATCAACATTGACCTGAGTCCTACAGAAAATCAACGCCTGACCGTCCCCTACATGTTCCTCAATAATTTCTTGCAGACCAGTCCTTAAATCCCGCTCCGCTATCTCATAATAGACCTGTCTCACTTCATCAACTGTCTCGACACTTTCGGTATCTGCTAGGATATAAACCGGTTTATTCAGATGGCGATTTATCAAACGGCGTATAAAACCAGGGAAAGTTGCAGAGTACAAAGCGGTCTGCCGAGCCCTCGGGGTAACCCTCAGGATACGATCTATATCATCTGCAAACCCTATATCCAACATCTCATCTGCTTCGTCTAACACAGCAAATTTAACTCTGCTGAGGTTCAATGTCCCTCGTTGGATATGATCTATAACACGACCTGGTGTCCCTACAGCAATATGCATCCCCTGTTGAAGTAGTCTGATCTGCCCTTTAATGGGTTGGCCTCCATACAGAGCTACAACCTTCAAATTCCTTCGCGCTCCAATTCGCCTTATTTCTCCTGATACCTGTACGGCAAGTTCTCTGGTAGGTACCAGAATTATAGCCTGCACAGACTTTTGGGCAGGGTCAGCCATTTCGCAAATCGGGATTGCAAAGGCAGCAGTTTTCCCGGTTCCAGTCATAGCCTGCCCAGCTAAATCGGATCCCGCTAAAAATTCTGGTATCGCCCGAGCTTGAATCTCAGTGGGTAGCTTGTATCCAATCTCCTCTAAGGCAGCTGCGATCGGTTTTGAAATTAGGATCTCCCCGAAACTGCAATCCCTAATGGGTTTACGACTCACCCCATCTCCTTGACGAGGCCTAGAGATATTTCTAGTCCCGTGGCGGGCTCCAGCGGATTTTTTTACGAAAGCTTGATTGGGGCTAGAGGATGGTTTATCGAAGGTAAGAGTTTGTACGTCGGGGGGCTCAGCATCGTGACTGATCTGAGTTCCGGATAATGTAGGGTTTTTCTTGCGGGCTAAGAAATCAATTAAACGATTTAACAAATAGTATGGCCTAAGATTACAACAGCTAGCTAAACTAAGCAGTCAACCTATTTTATGTGAAGTTTAACACTCCCACAAAATAGTGTCTATTTCAAAACCCGTTTGACCTCGAGGATTGTTTAGCAAATAAAAAGGGCCAGGTCTGTTAGACCTGGCCCTTTTTATTTGCTAAACAGTTGAAGAAACTTTACTTGGAAGCAGCTCCGCAAACTGTATCAATGATTAATCTAGTTACCAAATATGGATCACAATTAGCGTTGGGTCTCCGATCCTCTATATAACCCTTGCCATCGCGTGCGACCTGCCAAGGAATTCTTACCGAAGCTCCTCTATCAGATACACCATATCTAAATTCCCTATAGGAACACGTCTCATGCAGACCAGTTAGCCGCTCTTCAATCCGATCACCATAATTTACAATATGCTCCTCGTGTCTGCTTTTCAAAGCTTCAGCTGCAGCCACGCAGGCATCGTAATCTTCCCGCATAGTGTTCGTCGAAAAATTAGTATGGGCACCAGCGCCATTCCAGTCTCCTCTCACAGGTTTCGGGTCTAAAGTTGCAGATACGCCGTGCTTTTCACCAATACGGTACAGTAGCCACCGCGCTATCCACATATGATCACCAACAGCGGGGGCACCAATAGGACCAATCTGAAATTCCCATTGACCAGGCATGACTTCCCCGTTTATACCTGCAATAGCCAATCCCGCCGTCATACAAGCATCGAGATGTTCTTCCACTATAGGACGTCCGAAAACTTCATCCGCCCCTACTCCGCAATAGTACCCACCCTGAGGAGCAGGGAAACCATTATCAGGCCATCCCAAGGGCTTCACACCCTCAAAATAAGTATATTCTTGCTCTATACCAAACCAGGTATCCAAGCTTGAATATTTCTCGGCAGATGCAGCACAAGCAGATCGAGTGTTAGATGGATGAGGGGACATATCCGTCAACAGGACTTCACACATCACCAGTTTATGATTGCCTCCCCGTATGGGATCAGGGCACACGAAGACTGGATTTAGAACACAATCCGACTCGCTACCCGGAGCCTGATTCGTGCTTGAACCATCGAACCCCCAAATCGGTGGGGCCTCTCCCTCAGGGATTACTTTTCCCTTGGATCTTAATTTCGCCGTAGGTTCCTGACCGTCGATCCATATATATTCTGCTTTATAGTGACTCATTTTTAACTCCACCTATTAATAGCGTCTTGCTACGCAATTTTTTACTACCAAGTCAGAGGTTCTCTCAAACTATCATCTAACCAAGATGTTACGTACGTTTTAACTAGTTGTTAAATAATTGTAAACTATCTCGAATTTCAATTAAGCCAACAATACCCTGACCAATTAATTGTACTCCAGTTGTATGATCAACGGTATCCACATGTCATAGTGCAGCGACAAACTGAAAAAATTACAACTCATGTAATCATTTAACCGGCGGCCACATGCTCCATCCCCTTCGTTCAGTATTACGTACCCGTAATAAGTGCCCACCAAGCGTCGTTACATACAAGGTAGACTGATCAAAATCCGCAAAACTACAGTTGGTTGGCATATCGACTCCAACAGGCATGGGATGTGTTTCTAACAACCTGCCTGTAGGATTCCAAATATATATCATCGGTCCAGGACCGCTGCCCCAAGAGCCCGCGGTGGCGATTATGTTACCTTCTGAATCTAGGCACATCCCATCTATACCTCTCTGTGGTCCCCTGTGATCGTTCCCAAACTGATGCAACACTATGTATTGCCCAAGTGATCCATCGTTTAAAATTGGATATGATCTCAACTCACGAAGACCACCCAATTCAGCTTCTGTTTGTATCATGTATAGATTAAGTTGATCCGGAGAAATTAAAAGCCCATTTGTACCGGTGACATCATAGGTCATCCTTCTACAAATCCAGCTCCCATCACTCTGAGGATCGGCTCTTAATATATCCCTTTCCTCCATTTCAGGTTTTTCACTGGGATCAATATTTATATCGTTCCATGGGTTACTAAACCAAATGCGCCCTTGCCGATCGATCGCCAGATCATTTGGAGTATTGAGTCTGACGCCGTCCAGACGGTCTACGATCGTAGTGGTAGATCCATCTTTTTCGAACCTCACTATAGATCGTCCTCCAGAACAGCAACCATATAAAGACCCATTCATATCAAAAGCCAACCCATTCGTATGATTGGTATTCTCCCTGTATACCGAACAATCAGCCGTTTCTGGGTCGTAAGCCATAATCCGGCTAGCAGGTATATGGGTAAATAATAATCGATTACCGTCCCAAACTGGGCCTTCGGTCAAGCGGTTAAACGGTCCGGCGATTGACTCCCATTCCCATNGCATATCCAACTCCTCGCTTGTAGATTTTAAAAACTGGTTGGACTTACACTAACGNTAGTAAATGTACAGTCATTTCTNATGATTGAAAATAGCTTACCCAATAATCAGATAATTGGTAATATTGACCCCGTATTAAAAATAAAGGCCGAATNCCGTACTAAAAATNCATCGCGGCTACATGTGAAAGGAGTTACNACATATGGTTTCGGACATTAACCAAAATATTCTTTCTACTGCCGATAGAGGGATAAGTGTCAGATCGCTGTGGAAAGTCTTTGGGAAAAACCCACATGAGCTCTTTAACTCACCCTTACGAAATATGGAGAAATCCACTATCCAGAGAGACTTAAATTTGGTAGTGGCTCTAAAGGATGTCTCTTTCGAGGTGACCCCAGGAGAAACATTCGTAGTCATGGGCCTCTCAGGAAGTGGCAAATCCACTCTGGTACGCTGCCTTATCAACCTAATTGAACCAACCAGTGGCTCTATCATCGTGGATGGTCAAGATATAACCCAATTTAACCAAAAAGAACTCCGCGATTTCNGAAGGTCAAAAATTGCGATGGTATTTCAGAATTTCGGACTATTGCCACATAAGAACGTGCTGGACAACGCAGCATATGGTCTAGAAGTAAAAGGAATAGAAAAACATGAGCGGTATGAATTAGCACGGGAAGTCCTAGCAAAAGTCGGTTTAGAGGGATGGGAAACTTCCAACCAACGTGAATTAAGTGGAGGNATGCAGCAAAGAGTGGGGTTAGCTCGGGCATTGGCAATGGATCCATCTATATTATTAATGGACGAACCCTTTAGCGGTTTAGATCCATTGATACGTCGGCAAATGAGAACAGAATTGTCCGCTTTGCAACAAGAGATACAGAAAACCATCATTTTTATTACACATGATTTAGACGAAGCCATAACAGTTGGAGACCGGATAGCCATTATGAGAGACGGAGAGATCATCCAGCTTGGGACCCCTGAAGAAATTATCACCAACCCNGTTGATAGCTTTGTTGAGGAGTTCACAGAGGGAATACCTAAAACAAAGATAATAAATATCTCCAATATAATTAGCGAAGCTTCTACNTTTACNTTGCCCACCTCCACCGCAGATATTTTGGGTNTAATGGATCAAAAACAATCTGATTATGCGGTATCGGTTGATCAATCCAATAAATATCTGGGAACAGTCGTTAGAGATGATATTAATATTANCTCCAACGACTCTACTACTGACATCTCAGCTATCATGAATCCTATTTTGCGACCAATACATCCTGAGACGACGTTAGAAGCAGCTTTAACAGTTATGAGCCGTGAAACACTAGCAGTCCCAGTCACCGACTCTTCCAACACATTTCTGGGGATGGTAACACCACAAGATCTCTTAAGAACCCTTGCAAACAGCCAATAACTGCCCTACATCAAGCTCTAANTCAACCTGACAGTAAATCGAGTGAATAATGCTAAAAAAAATCCTATCTGCCACTTCCAATTCTTCAAAAGAGGGTCTGCCTCTTAGGTCAACCAATACTCGTAGAATTATAAGTTTAGGNNTGTTTGCTTCCGTCATCATCACCGCACTAATTGTTTCAGTACTAATTCACATCNCTATAGAAGATGATAGNTTAAGGTATCCAACTAATTTTAGCCCTGAGTTGACCGTAGCCATTGATGCAAGTATCCAATGGGCTGTGGTTAATGGAGAATGGTTCTTCGACGGAATCAGTGATGGGGTCAAAATCACCCTCGGAAAACTNAAACAATTTCTTCTTTGGATTCCGTGGCCTGTAACAGTATCCCTCGTTTTTCTGTTAGCCTGGCGCTGGTCTACACTACGGATAGCTATCGCNTCCTCAATAGGGATGATGATAATAGGGTTCGTNAATCTATGGGAACCCGCCATGGTTACTATAGCTATAATGGTTATTTCCGTAATTATCGCAATATTAGCGGGTATACCCGTAGGAATCATCATGGCTCGTAGCGATTTTATGGAGAAGTTATTCCGACCAATTTTAGACGCCATGCAAACCATGCCGGCTTTCGTCTATTTAGTTCCCGGTATTATGCTCTTTGGCCTCGGAAATGTAGGAGCAATCCTGGCAACGGTCCTATATGCGATACCACCTTGTATCAGGCTAACTAATNTCGGGATCAGACAGGTAGACCCTTCGGTTGTTGAAGCAGGNGTATCCTTCGGGTCAACCTCTCTACAATTACTCTTTAAAGTGCAAATACCAATGGCTATCCCGACNATCATGGCAGGGATAAACCAGACAGTCATGATGGCTCTCGCTATGTCTACTATAGCCGCCATGGTTGGTGCAGGTGGTCTTGGCCTAGAAGTACTCCGGTCTATGGGACAGTTAGAAGAGGGTAAAGCGTTTATCGCTGGAACGGCCATTGTGGTAATGGCGATAATTGTTGACCGAATATCCCAAGGTTACATTCTATCTAAAAGTAACTAAGAAACGGAGATATACTTGTCACAAGTTAAAGGGTGCCNGACATCTGGCACCCTTTAACTTACCATTATTAAAACCGGTATCAATTANTAGCGTGAAAACATTGTCTATTACTTAGCCAGTGCTGCTTCCACGTTAGCAGCCACATCAGCTGGAACCCAGTCTTTCCANGCATCGTTATTGGTTAAGTACCAAACACCTGTTGCTGAATATGCCTCTTCAGAATTATCGTATTTATCCTTGTTTTCCCCGTACCATCCCTCTGCTGCTAATTGATTACCAGCACTCCAGTCCCATTTTTGGAAGAACGGTATTAATTCGGGGGCATCTGCCACCAACTCTGTGTTCATGGCTATCATGATTTCAGCAGCTGGGAAAGCGCATCCATGTACAGGATCATTCCCTGCACATTCGGAAGGAGCAGGTTGTTCCANATCACGCATGTCTAGCTTATGAGCTAGAGCTGTAGGTCCCCAGTAGTAAAACAATATAGGGTCTTCTTTAGCGTAAGCTCCTTCAATAGCNGCGGCCAACGCCCCCGCTGTACCCGGGTCTCTGAGAACTACATGATCTTCAAGTCCCATACCCTTTATTTGACCGGGACCAGTGTCCGCTGCTCCGTCTTGAACAGCTCTACAACCCCAGCCNGAGATACAACCAATCAGGACCGCTTTACCATCGCTATCGGCTTCTACAAATAACTGTTTAAATTCATCCGTTTTGAGATCTTCGACAGAATCCAGCTCTGGGTTAGCATCTTGGAGATATCCAGGGACCAAGAATGTGCTCTGCCAGTTATCTTCCAAACTCTTTCCAACCGGAATTACCTCACCGGCTTTCACAGCTTCATTCCAAGGTTGATTCTGGTTTGGAAGCCAGATTTCCATAGTGATATCTACATCACCTTTACGTAACCCCTGGAACAACGGGACTGTTGCCCCTTCGATCTGTGATGTTGTATATCCATATCCATGTTCAACAATATATCGNGCNACACCATTTTGGACCAATGCNCTGTCCCAGTTTAGACCACCNAACACTATTTCNCGTTTCTCNCGTTCAGGGACAACTTCGACTATTTTCTCGACTTCCTTGATTACCTCTTTCTCAACTTCCTTCACAACTTCTACGGGTACTTCTTTGACTACTTCTACTTCTTTGACTACTTCTACTTCTTTGACTACTTCTACAGTCCGTACNTCTCCCGNTCCACAAGCCACGAGAGATACAAAAACTATGGAAGCTAACATTGCCATCAATGCCGCCCTGATTTGAATTCGCCTAATCATGTCCTCAAACTCTCCTTATCTAGGTAACGTAATTTGGGTAACATAGTGAACACCGAAAACGCCCCGTATTTAGATCAATNAATATTATAAACCCTTTAAAGATAAATTCATCGATCCGTATAAAACCCTATCCTACATCTATAATAACGTCAAATTGACTTATAGTTTTATAGCTGACTTTACTTATGTCCCATATACACAACTAAATATCTAGTCAGTCATTCCTGTTAATATAAGGGCATAAACAATTTAAAGTAGGCGGTCTGGATATGAGTAAAAATGCCTTTTCTACCCTTTCAGCTATTGCCGGTTGGCCAGATGATTACCAGCAACAAATACAAATTAGTGGCGGTACTGATCCGGTTTTACCAACTCCTTTTAAAATTACAGAAACTAGTACTGCTGCCCTATCTGCTGTGGGGCTGGCTATTAACGATCTCTGGGAAATTCGTACCGGCAAACGTCAAGACATTGGTATCAACAGTAGACAAGCTACTGCTTCCCTAAGAAGTGGTAAATATATGGATATGGACCAGGCTCCTGTATCAACAGAAAGAAACCCTGTAATGGGCGTTTACCCAGCCAAAAATGGTAGATGGAGTTATTTACACTGCAATTTCCCAAATCACCGAGCTGCTGCGTTACAAGTTCTGGGGGTCTCAGAAGATAAAGAAGAAGTACGTCGTGCCGTTTCCCAGTGGGACGCTCTTGAACTTGAGGAAGCAATTATCTCAGCTAAGGGAGCCGGCGGCATGGTTAGAAGCATGGAAGAATGGGCTCATCACCCTCAGGCTGCTGCTATAGGCTCTTTACCGTTGATGGAAATAATCAAGATTGCAGAACGTCCCCCTGAGCCACTACCAGAAGGGGATAGACCATTATCAGGAGTACGAGTTCTTGACCTAA
>PAMF01000032.1 GCA_002707185.1 Chloroflexota bacterium
TTAGGAAAGGTAGAGNAGAAAATGGACGTATTTAACACCGGGTCGGGGNAACTATGACGCCATGTNATTCAGACGTATCGTGAGTCTCGANTTGGTTCTTGAGGCAGTGTTCTTGTGGAGNACCCGTTTTTTCACTGCTATGTCGAGATGACTGATAGCTGAATTNACTGCCTGATCGGCTAAGTCTTTTTCGCCCATGTCAATCGCTTTTGTGGCGTTGTTCAATGANGTTCTCACAGAGCTTATAATGCTGTGATTTCTACTATATCGTTTTACTGATTGACGGGCGGCTTTTTTTGCTGGCACGTATAACTCCAGATTTGTTGTGANTTTGNTCTGCCCATTATAAACAAAAAGAATTAGATGGGCAATTACTAATCTANTTGANTTCTAGAAGTAGAGATGCAGTGNCNAGGGTTTGTGGAACACATATCAGATCTATACATCTAAATTAGTAACGCTTCGAGCATGGGCCTGTATGAAGCTTTTTCTAGGGGCCACTGCCTCACTCATGAGAGTTGAGAATACCCCGTCGACTTCCATAACATCATCGATGTTAACCTGTAGCATTTGGCGACTTTCGGGATTCATGGTGGTTTCCCACAGTTGATCGGGATTCATTTCCCCTAATCCTTTGTAGCGTTGTATTTGGATGTTGCGGCGTCCATTGTTTGATTCCATATGAGACTCTTTGGCTTCTTCAGAGTATGCATACTGTATGTTTCTTCCTGATTGGAGTCTGTACAATGGTGGNTGTGCAATATAAAGGTATCCGGCGTCTATAAGCGATTGCATTCTGCGATAAAAAAACGTTAGGATCAAAGTTCGTATATGAGACCCGTCAACATCAGCATCCGTCATAATTATAATCTTATGGTATCGGATTTTANTGGGATCAAAGTCTTCACCTTCACCGGCTCCTAGGGCTGCTATTATGGACCTTATTTCCTCATGCCCCAAAATTTTGTCGGGTTGTTGAAGTACTCTCTCGACGTTCAGAATCTTACCTTTCAAGGGTAAGATTGCCTGAAAACTGCGGTCGCGCCCCATTTTGGCGGATCCACCGGCGGATTCTCCTTCAACGATATACAGTTCCGATTTAGAAGGATCCCGCTCTGCGCAATCAGCTAACTTGCCTGGCAGCGAAGTTCCGTCTAAAGCATTCTTCCGTATGACAAGTTCACGGGCTTTTCTAGCGGCCTCACGNGCTCTTTGGGAGGTCAGGCATTTTTCAATCACTAGCTTGCTATCANTGGGATGACTTTCCAGGTACCTACTTANGCCTTCGCTTACTACGGATTCAACGATGCTCCGGACTTCGGCGTTNCCCAGTTTAGTTTTGGTTTGTCCTTCAAATTGAGGATTGGCTAATTTAACACTTATTACTGCAGCTAACCCCTCTCTGACATCTTCTCCTGTTAGGTTGGGTTGGTCGTCTTTAATGTATCCTTGTTTGCGAGTGTAATCGTTTATAACTCGTGTTAGTGCTGATCGGAATCCTGTGAGGTGGGATCCACCTTCCTGTGTGTTTATACAATTTGCAAAGGAATATACTATTTCGTTGAAGCTATCGTTGTATTGAATCGCAACTTCTACAGNCGTGTCATCTTGGTGTTTTTGGTAATAAAACGGCTCATTTTGCATTACTTTACGGTTTTTGTTTACGCTTCGTACTAAATTTGAGATTCCNCCATCNAAGAAATATGTCCTTTCGACATCNCCTTTACGTTGTGAACTATGCCAGAAGCTCTTGAAGTTTATCTCTAGGCCTTTGTTCAGATATGCGATTTCCTTAAAATGATTAACTAATATATCGAAGTCATAATCAATATCCGGGAATATATCCGAATCTGGTCGAAAATAAATAGAAGTACCATGTTCGGTAGTTTTAACCTCTCGTTTAACTGGACCAGTGGGGATTCCTCTAACATATTCTTGACGATGCATCCANCCATCCCGTTGCACTTCTGCAGCNAGGTCAGATGAAAGNGCATTTACTACGGAACCACCAACTCCGTGTAGCCCTCCAGTGACTTTATAGGCCCCGCCACCAAATTTGCCGCCAGCATGTAAGGTGGTCATCACAGTTTCAAGACCAGANTTTCCCGTGGTNGGATGNACATCGACTGGTATACCTCTGCCATCGTCTGATATTTGTATTAAGCCATTGTCTGTTATGGTGATTTTCACTTTNGTACAAAAACCAGCCATAGCTTCATCGACGGAATTGTCTAAGACTTCGAATATAAGGTGGTGAAGGCCTCGTTGATCGGTGCTTCCAATATACATGCCCGGACGAACTCGTACCGCCTCTAACCCNTCCAATACTTGAATATCTTTTGATGTGTAAGCNGTATTTGGTTGCTGCATTAGTTGTCCATTTACCGTAAATTTAAGAATTATTTTACTATTATTTATTGTAAAGTATTATATCAGACCTATATCTGCATAAAGCTCTTTTTCGTGGGTTATTAGGCTGGGTTTTGTGTGTTGGTACACTTGAAAACGTTTGTAAAGGAGCGTAAGGATNAGGGGTTCTTTTACAAAGGTAAANGATTTATTCCGCATGCAGGATTAAGACATGTCTTTTGTCAGGATTGTGTCANGGATAATAACTTTGTCCCGTGAGTAGACTGTNGATGGCTATNCGCACTGGTTCGAAAAGTGGATTTGGTAATTCTGACAACGAAAACCACTGTAAATTGGTGAAGAAATCTTGCTCCTGTATTTTGGGTATTTGGATACTGATATCGCCCAGAAATTCAAAATCTACGTAATGACGATCGTAGGCGATTATGTTGGAAACACATAAGAATGTCATTCTCTCTACGTGGATTCCAAATTCTTCGAGGACTTCTCGCCTGGCGCATTCTTCGAGCGTTTCTCCGAATTCTAAGTGGCCACCGGCAGATGCCCACGTATTTTGTCCGTGGGACCCTTTACGCTCAGCNAGGAGNATTTTGCCGTCTTTGATTATAATTACCCCGACACCTACTAGTGGGCGGGATTCTTTTGATGACATGATCNACAGTATAGCATCTAACTATAACCGGATTTTTGCATTCTGAGGGAAAACAGATTTGGTTGCCCGGTCAAGCATCGCATGCTAGACTTTTCGCTGTGCCATTGGCTAAAGCTTTTCTTGTATGAAGCAAGGTACAATTAACTCAGGTTGGTAATTTAGATGCATAACGAAGATAAAAAGGGAGTAATTCTTTCTGGCATGCGCCCTACGGGTAGACTTCATTTAGGTAACTATTTGGGGGCGTTAGAGAACTGGGTTACAATGCAGGAAGAATATAGTTGTATTTATACGGTTGTCGATATTCATGCTCTGACAACGGTAGGTTCGGCTCAAGATATCGCTGATATTCAGCCTAACATATATGAAATGGTCCTAGATTGGCTCGCTGCAGGAGTAGATCCAAAAAAATCAACTTTATTCGTGCAATCTCAGGTCCCTGAAGTAATGACCCTGCATACTATATTGAGTATGATAACCCCGCTCGGATGGTTGTTGAGGGTCCCTACGTTTAAAGAAAAGGTGCGGCAACTGGATGAGACCGAAGAAAGTGTCAATTATGGTCTAGTCGGTTACCCAGTTTTACAAACGGCCGACATAATTCTTTATAAGGCTGATACAGTCCCGGTTGGGCAAGATCAACTCCCGCACTTAGAGTTGGCAAGAGAGATAGTCCGCAGATTCAATTCTAAGTTTGGAGAAACGTTCCCAGAGCCCCAGGCTAAATTGACGGAAGCCCCGTTAATACGTGGACTGGACGGCCACCAGAAAATGAGTAAATCAATTGATAACCATCTAGATTTAGCTGCTACAGAATCTGATACAAGCAAACGTGTGCTAACGGCTTTTACAGATCCTGAGAGATTACGGCGATCGGACCCCGGAAGACCTGATATATGTAACGTGTATTCTTTGCATAAAATGTTTAGCGAGGAAGAAGAAGTAAAATCGGTTTACGATGAATGTACCAAAGCTGAAAGGGGTTGCGTAGATTGTAAAAAACACTTAGCGGGGAGTCTTAATAGATTCCTTGAACCAATACGAGATCGACGAATTGAATTCGAAAAAAGGCCTGGATTGGTCAAAGACATCTTGGAAGACGGCTGTAAGAGTGCTAGGAGTATAGCTCAAAATACCATAGAGGAAGTTTACCAAAGGATGGGGTTGGCTTAATGTACCCCGATGAAACATCTATCCCCGCGTCCACATCAGGGCAGGGTGCCCTAGCAATCTCAATCGCAGTTGCTAAAGAAGCGGGTACCATCATACGTAACCGGTTCTTGACTGAAAAGAAGATTAGTTTTAAAGGTAGATCCGATATAGTGACTGATGTGGACTTGGAAGTTGAAAGACTGATTCTTAATCGGGTCAAATACGAATATCCAGAATTTAGTGTACTAGCTGAAGAATCTTCTCCTATCCAAACGAGTTCTGAATTCACTTGGGTGATAGATCCGATTGATGGCACCAGAAACTTTGCAGAGGGAATCCCCCATTTTTGTGTTATTGTGGCCCTAGCTAAAGGCACGGACGTCGAACTTGGTGTTATTTATGATCCGATAAAGGAAGACTTATTTACAGCTCAGAAAGGTATGGGATCGTTCCTGAATGGTGAGCCGATATACATTACATCTAGAACAGAGATTGCAGAGTGTCTTCTAGGCTTTGATCTGGGGTATGTAGATCAAAAAGCGGGCACAGCGATAGATATGATCAGATCGTTGTGGCCGGGGTTTCAAAGTATGAGGTTGATGGGGTCTGCAGGACTTGGCATGGCATACGCGTCTGCGGGTCGGATAGATTTATACTTTCATCATTCCCTTTCACCTTGGGATATGGCAGCAGGATTGGTTCTGGCTAGAGAGGCTGGCGGAGTGGTGGTGGACCGCCAGGGTAACCCCGCAAATTTATTCACACCTAGTGTGATCGTATCTAACCCTGAGACCATAAAGAATTTTTTAGCTGATACGGATGGTATGGAGTGGAGAACAGGATAGAGGTCATGTTTCTATGAACGGCTAATTTTCTACTAATCGGTCCGACCATTGGTAAGATAAAAAAATATTCACTACAATCAAGCGTAGAGGTCATAATCTCATTGCTAACTAAAATGCTAAATCTGTATTTCGTATGTTAGAAAATGTGCCCGCGTCTGCAACGTTGGTAGCCTCTTTGTTGGTTGGATATTTATTAGGATCCATACCTTTTGCACATTTAGCGGCGAGACTCAAGGGTGTAGATATCTTCGAGACAGGGAGTACAAGGGCCGGAACTGCTAATTTGTTTTGGAATGTTGGTCGTCGCATAGCTTTGTTAGTTTTTCTGGCAGATGTCGCAAAAGGTAGCTTGGCTATTTTTATATCAGGGTTAATGGATATAAACAGTTCATGGATGTTGATTGCTGGAGCAGGTGCCATTCTAGGTCACTGGAAATCAATATTTACAAACTTTAAGGGAGGGGATGGGATGGCTACTTTAATTGGCATTAGTCTGACTATGTCTCCTGTGCTGGCGTTTGTATCGGGCATTGTTGGATTGATAGCGGTAATAATTTTTTGGAAATTCGCATTCAGATCCGCATTTGGATTAACCGTTTCTTTCTTGATTATGCTATTTCTTAGCCAGTATTATCAGCTGGACAGAGAAATAATTTCCGTATTGAGTATACTCGGAGGATTAGTTTTAGCTTACAACGTTTTGCGTCATAGCAGGCATATTGGGATAGCTGGAAGCAATAACATTAATATAATCGACGTTGACGTTCAGATAGAGGAAGGGGATACGAGCGATGTTAAAGACAGGGGCTCAGATTAGTCTGATTGGTGGATCTGAACAGTAATGTTAGGGTGTGCTACTAGCAACCGTATAAAACTCGTCACTAGTTATGTACATATAGCGAATAATTAACGATGATCCCTTTATCGATTTCTTCTCATCATGTTCCATTGGACTACTTCCCCTAAGTACTCGTCTCTTGAAGCCTCTTCTTTTAGGAGAGAATCCAATTCTATAGATCGATCTAAGTATTTCAAGCTGAGATATAAGCTGCCTGATTTTGCATGAATCCTTGCGAGATTGTAATGAGCCGAGGGGGAATTCGGATCATTTTGAATAGCTGAAGAATAATAATCTTGTGCGGATCCTATATCATCAAGAGCTTCACAAACAGCTCCTAGATTGTTTAGGGTTTCTGCATATTCGGGGTTTATTTTTAGGGCCGCTTTGTAGTCTTTTATAGCGTGCTCGTAGTCTCCTAATGAGTCGAATGCCAGTCCTCTATTATTTAATGCTTCGATATCTGTAGAAAGTCTAACGATTACGTTTGTGTAATCGTTAATTGCATCTTGTGGTTCTCCTAAGAAGAATAACGTTTTAGCACGGTTAAAAAAGGCGTCCAGATTATTCTGGTTGTAATAAATTGCGATGGTGTAGTCATCTATGGCTGATTGATGATTACCTGTTTCATCGAAAGATACTCCTCTATTGAGATATGCATTTGATATGTCAGGTTTCAACTTGATTACTGCGTCGAAGTCTTTTATTGCGGCTTCGTGTAGGTCTAGTTTTGCATTCACAATACCTCTGTTGTAGATCGCTTGTAAAAATTCTGGTTTGATGGAGATAGCGTGTGTGTAGTCATCAATCGCTTTTAAGCTGTTTCCAGTTTCATCGTAGGTATTACCTCGTTGATAATATGCTTCTGGAAGAGTAGGTTCATTTTGTATAACGCGATTTAATGTTATCAATGCCTTTTCAGGAGTACTCAATCTCATAAGAGTTACGCTTAGGTTGTATAGAGCCGTGATGTTGCCAGGATTTGCAGATAATATTTGTTCATAGATTTGTTCCGCGCGCTTATATTGTTCGATAGAAAAGAATCCGTTGGCCCGTGCCATCTCCAACTCGATATCGTATTCTGTAGTTCGTTGCATCAAGAGATTGCATATATCTGCTTTTTCTTCTGAAGACAGGAGTGGTTGGGCCCTAGATACAGGTAACAACGAGTTTCCTATGGAATGTTCGTTGAGATACGAAATCAGGCTTGATAATAAAGTAGATGTATCCGCCATAACAAACATCTCTAACAAAGATTTTTACTCAGGATATCACCCTTAGGTGTATTTTGTTCCATAGTTACATTGAATAATGTTATTGGCACTCTTACAATGTTATATCATCGGATAGAGCTAAATTTTAGTAAGGAGGATTCCCTGTGGCCCAAAGTACTGAACCTACTATTATAGTTTACACACATCCCGACTGCGCTTATTCTTCAGCTGCTAAAATGGATTATCGTCGTAACAAAACGGCTTATACGGAGATAGACCTGTCAAAGCAGCCCGACAAGGTTGATGAGTTGTTGAGTCTGACTAACGGAGAACGGATAACTCCAGTTATTGTGTGTGGAGATCAAGTCACAATTGGATTCAAGGGTGGATATTGAGAATTTTAATAAGAGACTGTCAGTCTCCTTATTTCGATATTTTGGTTTAATCAATTATGTTCAAAATAACTGACTATTGGTTCTTGAGCCTTCGGATAACCCATGTTAGTATTTTGCGACTTAGCAAAAAGGAAGGGTTATATGACTGCTGACATCAATAAAGATAAACAAGTAGCTTTAGAAATGGCTCTTGGTAGGATCGAAAAGGATCATGGGAAAGGGGCCGTCATGCGTTTGGGTGAGATGGCTGATCGTATTTCCACGGAAGTTATATCCACAGGTTCGTTAACATTGGATATGGCTCTCGGCGTGGGAGGTATCCCAAAAGGTCGAGTAACCGAGATATATGGCACAGAATCAGCCGGTAAATCAACATTGGCTATCCATATAATGGCGGAAACTCAAATAGCCGGTGGAACCGCTGCTTATATAGACGTAGAACATGCAATGGATCCCCAATACGCGGGTAATTGTGGACTGGATATGGATAGTTTACTTATAGCCCAACCCGATAGTGCTGAGCAGGCTTTAGATATAACAGAACAGTTAGTCCGGAGTGGTGCTATTGATACCGTGATAATCGACAGTGTTGCTGCTTTGGTTCCTAGAGCGGAAGTAGAAGGGGATATGGGTGATACGCATGTGGGATTGCAGGCTAGATTGATGTCGCAGGCTTTAAGAAAATTAACTTCGACTATACATCACTCTAAGACCGCTGTAGTTTTTATTAACCAGATTCGAGAAAAAATCGGAGTGATGTACGGTAGTCCAGAAGTTACGCCTGGTGGCAGAGCTTTGAAGTTTTATAGCTCTGTCAGGATAGATCTGAGGAGAACTGAGTCGATCAAGCAGGGATCAGAAGTGATCGGTAGTAGAGTGAGAGCCAGAATTGTAAAAAATAAAGTTGCAGCTCCTTTTAGAGTGGCGGAATTTGATATTATGTTTAATCAGGGGATTAGTAAAATGGGAGACATGCTCGAGTTAGGAGTTGCCGCTGGAGTAGTTAAGAAATCGGGCGCTTTCTATTCTTACGGGGATACTCGCCTAGGGCAAGGGCGTGAGAATTCCAAAGATTTCTTGTCCCAACATCCAGAAATAGCGGACTCAATCGAATCCCGTGTGCGGGGACAATCTCCCTCTTTGGGTGACGAGGAAAAACAGGCTTCGGACGATAATTTGCCTTTATCGGAGGTTCCGATCAACTCAGTTCAAGATACCAGTGATGAATCGTAGTCATATTTGATGGCGAGCAAATCGTCNAAACAGGGTGCTGACATCACAGATCNCGATATTATNCCCGAGNCAGAGGACACAGCTCAAGAGTTCCAAAANGCGCTGAGATCAGCGTTGAGGTTGATCTCGTACCGTCCCAGATCAACNCGAGAAGTGGAGAGAAAGCTTTCGTTGAAATTTGGGCCCGGGGCAATTGGGAAAGTAACGNATTGGNTGGTTGAGAACAAATATCTGGATGATACACGGTTTGCGGCTCAGTGGAAAGATTATAGAGACCGTTTACGCCCTAGGGGTGTCGGGTTGATACGTAGGGAATTGGAGATGCTTGGTATAGCAGAAGATATACTCGAGGATGTTCTTGTTGATGGTGACGAAGAGGAAAATGCGTATAACGCTGTGATTCGATTGGCGCGTAGAAAACGGGATGCGGGTATAGAGTCGGACGGAATTAGTAAAGTGATATACCCTTACCTGAGACGGCGGGGTTTCAACGACTCCGTGATTCGTTCAACTACCGTCCGTATAGTTGGTGAATTATTTTCTTAAGGGTTGGATCGCTAAAAAGGTGCCGGCAATTGTGGCTATGATTCCGTAGAATGGGATCATCAGTATGCCGGGGATCTGTAATGCTAATATGAAGGTAGCGGCAACTGTGACGCCCGCTATGGCTGCGAGAGTGGTACTACGTTTGCGGTTAACGGAGCGACTAATCAGGTTGCCGGATACGTACCCAAATGGAACCAGAAACAAAGATATCAAAAGAAATGAGACCGCGGCAGGTATAACTAGATATATGAGCTGACTCAGGGCGAACCAAGAAATGGCGCCGAGTAGTGTTAAGCCAATTGCAAGAGTAATTGATTTGATATAGTGGCTGGCTTTAACTTCGAAAGTGGGCATCTGGGTGGGCTTGCCACACTCTTTGCATCGTATTCCGACGTGGGCCTGGACCATGCAGTTTGGACAAATGGATTTTTGGCAGTGACTGCAGGAGAGGCCTGTTTCAACGTGAGGATGCCAATAACAATGTTCAATGTTTGATGCTTCATGGGGAGGGCACATATAAGATTCAGTTCACCTCCATGTTGGCTCTACTCGAGTGAATAGAAGAAAAATTATCCTAAGAGTTTCTGGGTTAAATAGATTGAATGCTTGTAATCGCGTTCAGGTTGATGTTCGGCTGATCCAAAGGTTCCTATCAGCTATGTCACGGTCATTCAACAGACGGTTAAAGTATATTCGTTTCTTTGAGATGTGGGTAGGTAGAGGGTCTAAGTTGGGGATGAGTCGTTTAACTACTATCAATATAATGCAGACAATAGGGATTAAGATGGGAGAGTGATGGGGTAGTATAAGCGACCAAATCAAGACGGAACATAACCCATAGAGAACCCAGACAGCTGTATTCCTGAAAAACATCCATCCAGTGATGAATATTATACTCGATAATAGAAAGATTAAAGGCGTAGTTATAATCAATATACCGATCGTTACCAATATGCCACGTCCTCCTTTGAATTTAAGAAAGCAGGACCAGTTATGGCCGGATATAGACGCAAATGCGGGAAGGGCTATCAACCAAGAATTATATTCAAGACCTAAAATTTCAAGTCCAAACCAAACAGGAAAAGATCCTTTAAGTATGATGTCAAATATTATTATGGGGATAGCCCAGCGTATGCCGCAGTTAAAAGTTAGGTTACTTGCNCCTATATTTCGACTACCTACCTGGCTAAGGTCGACTTTTAGAAGTGTNCCTACTATATAGGCTGAGGGGAGAGATCCGACAGTATACGANAAAATGCAAAGAACGACAAAATGAAACATTTAGCTTAAACGNCTATCCGAACAGTTTTACGATCCAGCGGCTCGTTTTAGTTCGAATACAGTCTCCAAGGGGGGCCCCATCGTACCTGGCAAAGCTTCTCCGGAGTTTCCGAGACAATGATAATCGCTCCCGCCACAGGGGATTAAATCGTGGTTTTTAGCTACTCGTGATAGATAATTTATAGTTTCNGGACTGTACGCAGCATAGTGTACCTCCATNCCTTTTAGNCCNGCTTCTTTCAGTTCAGCAACTTTATGGTCTAGATCGGATAATGAAGCTGGGTGTGCTAATACTGCTACTCCGCCTACCTTGGTNAGGATNTCAACCCCTTCAGAAGGAGTCATTTTAGGTNGTTCGANATATGCTTTACCGTTTCTACCTAGATATTCTGCAAATGGACCCTTGGGTTCTTTAAAATACCCTTTTTCTACCATAGCTAGAGCGATATGTGGTCTACCTACTGACCCATCTCCAGCTATTTCTTTCACTCTTTCCCATTCTATATGTATTCCTAAAGTCCCTAATTTTTCGACGATTAGACGGCCCCGCTCCAGGCGCCCTTCACGAAATTTGCTTAGAGTGGCCTGAAAGGAAGNGTCTCCATAATCCATGAAATAACCCAGCATATGAATTTCGTCTCCGGGAATATCAGTGCTTAATTCTATGCCCGGTATTAAAGTAATAGATGGATATGATTTAAGNGCTTGATAGGCTTCTGCTAGCCCTTCGGTACTGTCGTGATCCGAGATTGATATTACTTTAAGGCCCTTTTCAGCAACTAGATCTATTAATTCAGATGGGGTCAAGCGTCCATCTGATGCTAATGTGTGTAAGTGCAAATCAACTTCTGCAGCCATTTTTTCACCATGTATCGAGATTTAGATGTGGGACACAGAGACTGCCCCATTGAGTAGGGGAGGTTCTAGCGAAATTGTTTCGTTTATATATTCGCTTAATTTCGGGGTGATGNCAGCGAAATGNCATGAATGATTCATTCATGCCATCCGGTCACCTTTATTCGTCCACTGGAACTCGATCTGATATGACTTTGTATGCGGTCATCGATCAGATTAATAACCATATTGTATTGATNGTTAACTCGATAAACGTATTTTGTTAGCCTATAACTCGCTTAGCGAGCAATTTCCGTATTCCGGGTTTCTCTGATAACTGTCACTTTAATTTGTCCCGGAAACACAAGGTCCTGCTCCACTTTTTTGGCGATGTCTCTAGCTAGCGCTGCAGATGTAATGTCATCTATGTCTTCTGGTTTCACCATTACGCGCACCTCACGGCCGGCTTGAATGGCNAATGCTTGATCGACTCCACCAAAGCTAGTTGCTGCTTCTTCGAGGTCTTCTAACCGTTTCACGTATTGGTCGAGAGACTCCTTTCGAGCTCCCGGGCGTGCCGCGCTGATTGCATCAGCTGCAGCAACTATGAAGGACTCAATCGAAGAGTGNTCGTCATCGTGGTGTTCTAATATGCAGAGNTANGCGTCNTTGGCGATACCGTTTTTTTGAGCTAAATCTGCTCCGATCTCTGCGTGTGGTCCTGAGATTTCATGTGTTAAAGCCTTGCCAACGTCGTGTAATAGACCCCCCACGGTAGCTATTTTAATATTGGCACCTACCTCGGCGGCCAACATACCCGATAATAATCCAACTTCTATCGAGTGTTTTAANACATTTTCTCCGTAGCTGTAACGATACTTCAGACGACCTAAGTGATAGACAAGGTCTGAATTTAACCCGGATGTACTGGTATCAAAAGTGGCTTGTTCGCCTGCTTTCTGTATGGTTTGTTCTATTTCAACATGGGCCCTGTTTACCATGTCCTCGATCCGGGCTGGTTGAATTCGACCATCCGCGATTAATTTTTCTAANGCTAGGCGTGCTATTTCGCGTCTAACAGGGTCGAAACACGAAATTGTAACTATTTCTGGAGTATCGTCGATGACAACATCAACTCCAGTCAGTGATTCTAGGGCTCTTATATTCCGCCCTTCGCGACCTATCAAGCGGCCTTTCATATCGTCGCTAGGCAGGCTTACGACAGAGGTTGTGGTCTCGGAGACTACATCGGTAGCCAGACGGTTAATGGCTAATGTGATAATTCGACGAGCGTTCTCATCTGCAATCGACTGGTGCTCTTTCTCTAAATCATATAGCTTACGTGACAAATCATGTTGAGCTTCCTCTTCACCTCTGGTGATTACTATGTCACGTGCTTCGGCAACGCTTAATGAAGCAGTTTCTTCGATCGACTCAAGTTGCTTCACCTTTAGTTCCTCAGTCTCTTTGANAGTACGCTCGACCAGCTCCTGTTGTTCCGTTANGTTAGTTTGTCGTTTCTCCAGGGAATCGTTTCTGACCTCCAGTTGCTCTTCCCNTTGGAGATATCTACGTTCTAGGCGGTTGAGCTCTTGCCTTTGTTCTTTGATGTCCTTCTCTCCCTCTGTACGGAGATTTAGGACTTCTTCCTGTGCCGATAAGAGGATACTTCTTTTTTCCTCTTCAGCTTGAGTCANCACACCTTTAGCCAGTTCTTTTGCGTTTTCTACNTGGTTACCGTCTATTTTAGACCGTATTAACAAATATACGGCCACTCCGACCCCTGTCACTCCTGCGGTCACTAGGACGGCTAGGATGATGGGTATGTCCATCTATGCACTTGCTCCTATCCGTCTTATTGTACCTTTTGATAAGGGACACTTGTCCNTANCTAATTATGGTACCGATTACTAAAATTGGTGTCAAGTATNATNAGGGTGATAAGTTTAGGTNCAAATGAATAGGATGATACGAAGNTGNGAGTTAATCCCGAATATGTTGAATACTATTGAGCCCAAGCNAATATTTATCCTATAATTGATAAGTNCGNCATGGGTCTNAAACNATTCGTNAATAATTTTNTGTNAACTATCACACGGTGATTATAAATGGCTAAAACTGATTACTACGAGATTTTAGGAATATCAAGNACGGACTCNGAAGAGGAAATNCGCAGAGCTTTTAGAAAAAAAGCTATGGATTACCATCCGGATAGGAACAAGANNCCTGGTGCCGAAGATATGTTCAAGGAGATAAACGAGGCTTATCAGGTTCTCGGTGATTCACAAAAGCGTGCCCAGTACGATCGTTTCGGGCATGCTGGCGTTACAGGCTCCAGTACGGGCGAGAGACCGTTTGATGGGTTTGATGTTTTTGGTGGATTTGGAGATATTTTTGATTCCTTTTTTGGTGAATCTACTGGTCGGAGTGCGAATCAGCCGCGTAGGGGAGAGGATCTTCAGCATAGGCTAGTATTGAAATTCGAAGAAGCTGTTTTTGGAGTAAATAAGACAGTTGATATAAATCGGGTTGAGCAATGTGCTAAATGTGATGGAAATGGCGCTGAACCTGGCAGCAAAATAAGCACTTGTGCAACTTGTAATGGGAATGGACAGGTGCGTAGAACTCAAAGGAGCTTATTTGGACAGTTTTCGCAGGTCACCGGTTGTTCGAGTTGTGGTGGTAAAGGTACGGTGATTGAGTCTTCTTGTAAAACGTGCAGGGGTAATGGAGTTGAACGCAGAAGTCGAACTACTGAAGTAAGCATCCCTGCAGGGATTCAAGCAGGTATGCAAATCAGGATCACTGGGCAGGGTAATGTTGGCCGAAATAACGGGCCAAACGGTAATTTATATCTTGAGGTAGATGTTCTAAAACACGACGTTTTTACACGGGAAGATTCGGATTTGTTTTATAGCCTTACTCTGGGTATGACAGATGCTGCGTTAGGAACGGAGTTAGAAATCCCCACTCTAGAGGGCCAGCCAGAGAAACTTAAAGTCCCTCAAGGTACGCAGTCTGGGGCGGAATTTCGTGTTAAAGGCAAGGGCGTGCCGCATATAAATAGCAACAAACGTGGAGATCTTAGGGTCATAGCAAAACTGGACATTCCTCGACATCTAACTAAGCATCAACGGCAACTACTACAAGAATTGGATCGTTCCTTAAAAGATAGTGAGAAATAATATTAAGGTCCCAGTTCAGATATATAAAGTTTATTTGGCGTCCGGTGAAAATTGATCTAGAGATATTTAAGATGGGATGTGAGCAAGCATGACCTGGCATGAATTAAGTATATTGGTCCCGTATGAATATGTGGAACCGATTTCATATCTTTTTGACAGATATGGGCACGGAATGTCGATCGAAATACAGGACCAAAAGGAAGTCTTACTGAGGACATATTTGCCATCAACATCTAGACAACGGTTGGCTCATATTGAGGTGGGAGTAAAACTAGCTGGATTACTAGAACCAATTGGAGATTTAGAGGTTAGGGCGTTAACGGATGATGAAGATTGGCAGAATTCATGGAAGTCTCATTTTAGTTTGCTCAAACTTGGTCAGAATTTGGTTATAAGGCCATCTTGGGTGGATTATGAACCCCAGGAGGATGAAATAGTAATTGATTTGGATCCTGGCTTAGCTTTCGGAACTGGTTATCATCCAACTACGTACACATGTTTGGAAATATTAGAACGGTTAATCAAACCCAATTTCGCTGTGCTCGATGTTGGTACCGGTTCAGGAATATTAGCTGTTGCAGCGGCCAAATTGGGCGCAAGAGAAGTACTTGCGTTAGATACCGATCCTGTTGCGGTCAAGTCTGCTAAACAAAATTTCCAACGGTCTAAGCTTGGAGATCAAGTAATAGCAGCTCAGGGGTCAGTCCCTCACAAATTAGCGATTGACTCTTATTACGATCTGGTAATGGCTAATATTTCAGCCAGAGCGATTTCAGAAAGAGCAGAATCTTTAACACCAACTTTAAAGCCCGGTGGTTATTTAATTGCCTCAGGTATAATATTCGACCAAAGGGATACTGCGGAAGCTGGTTTAAAAAGCTCAGGGTTTACCATATTAGAAGCTTGTATAAAAGAGGATTGGGTTACGCTAATCTGTAAACCGGACTAATTGGTATAGGTTATAAAAGGCCAAATTTGTTGATTGGGTTCGACAGATGCACGAGATACAACTTAAAAATTACGAGATAACTGGGATATTAGGAACAGGAGCAGACTATGAAGTAAGGTCTGCAGTTGCTCTTGATACTGGTGAAACTGTTGTTTTAAAGCGACCTATCCCTCAAGTTATAACGAGGGATATGCATGCTCCCATTGAAGCTCGGACGGAATCTATAATAGAAACATATAGAGACCTTTTCGAGAGCACCAACACACTTTGCCCATTAATAGGTTACACAAGTAAATGCAACCATAATGAGCTGTATAACGACGGGATAATGCAAGACTACACGGTCTTGGTATTTGAGCGGGCTCCTGGTATACCATTAGTCGGTGATGCTCGTTCGCGCATCTTGCGTATTCCGATTGGCATTCCCCAAAATTTGTTTACTCTATATCCGTTATTTCAATTAGATGACAGTTCTTGTTGGTCAGTACAAGCCGCATTATTAGAAACTGAACAGAAATTCTTTGAGTCTGGCCGAATCTTGTTGGATCTTGGCCCCCAAAATATTTACTATCAGCCTGCAACTGGACAGATTACGATTATAGATCTGGGTGATCAAGTTATGGTTGGTGATGAAAAGGTAGGTAATAGAGGTAGAAAACGGGACATATATGATTTTTATATTGAGATACTGAAATATTACACGATTTCTGCCGACCCTCCCAAGAGTATTGATGGATATAAAGAGCCACATGGCCTCAGGCCGGTTATCGGACTGGACCAAGAGATGAACGAGATGATCCGAAACGTAGAATCTCCAGAGGTATCATGCAATAAGCTGAAAATAAATATGATTAACAAAATCAAGGACTTTGAATATGATGACTTCTCTCATTTTATGGTGGACTTGACTGAGTATTTGCAGGAAGTTAGAATCCGCTACCGAGATAATCCTGAATTGGCTAGTTATCAGGCGATATGGTTTGAGTCTTTGCAATTACTGAAAGCAGACCATTGGCGGAAATATGATTTCGAGGCTGAAACGGAGCTTTCTAAATTCGATAAGTAAGACTGGCACGTAATACATTTCTAACTGGCAAGTTTTGACACTAATTTATTGTAAATAACATATTAACGGATATTGTGATGAGTAACTATACAACTTTTCAAGATAATACTACCCACGGCGAAGATTCTTTTTTAGTTAGGGATCTCGGNGGAGATAATTACCTAGATGTGGTATTGGATGGTGTTACAGGTCANGGAGGAGGGGAGGCGAGTAGAGGAGTTGCTGACGCTTTAGGNGATGCTNCTCTGGGTTCGGTNGATGACCTGTTGGGAGTGATAGAAGAGCAAAACTCCGAGTTCTTTCAAGTCGGAGGGGGACGGTTTCTTCTAACTACCATTACAGCAGTTCTTCGTCTCGATGGACGTACTCACGTAATCCACGCGGGTGATAGCCCATTTTATCTTGTTAAAACGGATTCTTATCAACAAATATCTGGAAGGATAGGAGGGTTGATGCGACCAGGGTCAACCAAAGTCATTGGGTCCTCCGAATCACTAGATATGAATGTTGTGGAAGTATTCCCAGAGACAGGAGATCGGATCTTACTGGCGACAGATGGCGTAAGTGATAATTTGTCTGCTGGAGAGTTAGTAGAAGTAATTCGCGCGGCCACGTCACCGCTAGAAGTTATGACCAGTATAGAAAATATGATCAAAGAGCGGTTGGATGGAGGAACAGTTCCTCATCAGATGGGTGGCAGATATCGACATGATGACCAGACTGGAATAATTAGATTTTTATGAAAACTCAGGTGTTAGCTTTGAAATTTATCCAGAGTGTCATATTTGTATCATGTAACTCCGATATCCAATTGCTAACAGAGTAGTACACGGCAACTCAGGTTACACAACACTTCAGCTATAGATAGACGGGCTTGTGATTTCCACTTTTGGATTCATCGATTTGTGAACATATTAAATACAAATGAGTTGGCTCTACGAGAAAATTCAATAGGTGGTTTATATTTGTTGTTACACTAATTTTAACCTGTTACAATGCACTGCTAGGCTGTCAGATGGGGTAGGCAAGCCAAGCTAGGAGAGAAATGGTGGGGAAAATAAAAGTCGCAATTATTGGGGTTGGCAACTGTGCATCCTCCTTGGTTCAGGGGATCCACAAATACGTAGAATTGCCTGAGGATGCGAATGTGCCTGGAGTGATGCACGCAAAAATTGGTGATTACAGAATAGAAGATATAGAAGTAGTCGCCGCGTTTGATGTAGATGAAAATAAGGTTGGAAAAGATCTTTCGGAGGCAATATTTACCCAACCTAACAATACTCTCAAATTTGCTGACGTACCGAACACGGGAGTTATAGTTGAGAGAGGTATGACTCATGACGGTATAGGCAAATATGTTTCTCACTTAGTTAAAAAATCATCGCATTCTACAGACGATATCGCCGGGATATTAAAAGAACGTGAAGTTGACGTTGTGATAAATTATCTGCCTGTCGGCAGTGAAATGGCCACCAAGTGGTATGTGGAACAAGTACTCGATGCCCGTTGTGCGTTAGTGAACTGTATTCCAGTATTTATCGCTCGTGAATCATACTGGCAAAATCGATTTGTTGAGCGGGGAGTCCCAATTATTGGTGACGATATCAAATCCCAAGTGGGGGCTACGATTTTGCACAGAATACTTACCCGTTTATTTGAGGATCGTGGAGCCGGAATCGAAAATACTTACCAATTAAACTTTGGGGGTAACACCGATTTTCTTAACATGCTAGAACGGGAGAGATTAGTCTCTAAGAAAATATCTAAAACAGGGTCAGTTACTTCACAGATGGACGAAGAACTCGAGCCAGAACACGTGCATGTAGGTCCTAGTGACCATGTTCCATGGTTGCAAGACCGAAAATGGTGTTACATACGAATGGAAGGAGAGCTTTTCGGTGGAGCTCCAGTAAATTTAGAGGCTAAGCTAGAGGTTTGGGACAGTCCGAATTCGGCTGGGGTAGTTGTTGATGCTATACGGTGTGCTAAATTGGCGATGGATCGGGGAATCGGAGGCGCCGTCGTAGGGCCTAGTGCTTATTTCATGAAATCTCCACCCACTCAATACACGGATGACGTTGCTAGAAATATGGTAGAAACTTTCGTTAATGGAGAAACATAGATTAATCTGAACTGATTCGATTAGAATGTGGTTGGATGAGCTGATGTGAAAGTCGCAATGGTTTCTCCCTACGATTATGATTCTCCCGGCGGGGTTACTTCCCACGTGTCGCAGTTATCCAAAGGGTTATTGAAGTTGGGCCACGCAGTTCATGTTTTGGCGCCACATTCGATGCCCGTGGAGCCAAAATATGAAGACCCGCTTCTTATTCCTCTAGGACGTCCAGTACCAATCCCCACTGGCGGTTCGGTGGCGCGACTATCATTGTCTTGGTGGCTTTCAAAGAAAATCTCTATAATTTTAGACCGAGAATGTTATGATGTCGTCCATGTCCATGAACCTTTAGCTCCCATTTTGCCCTTAGTTGTTCTAGAACATTCCAAGTCAGTTAACATAGGGACTTTTCACGCTTACGATGACAAATTCCATGTACATTCTCTTGGCAGGTTATTAGTCAGAAGGTGGCAAAAAAAACTGCACGGTTCTATAGCTGTTTCTGAGGCTGCTTTAAGTCATGTAGACTCTAATTTCACAATGGATTATCAGATAATCCCTAACGGGGTAGATATAGACCATTTTGCCGTCAAATACCCTCCAATATATGAACTAAAAGATGGAAAAACAAACATTTTGTTTGTAGGACGATTGGAGAAGCGAAAAGGGTTAAAATATTTAATAGAAGCTTTTTTGAAGTTAAAAAGAGAATGCCCGAATATTAGACTCGTAGTAGTGGGCCCAGGAGACCTAGATAAAGAAAGCCAATATATAATGGGAGCATCTAATTCTGAAGATATCCTGATTGCTGGAAGAGTATCATACAAGGATCTCCCTAGGTATTATTCGTCTGCAGATATATTTTGTTCCCCTGCTACAGGGTCTGAAAGCTTTGGAATCGTTTTGTTAGAGGCGATGGCTTCTAGTAAACCTGTGGTGGCCTCTAACATACTGGGATATAGATCCATTATAAGAGATCGAGAACAGGGGCTTTTATTTGACAACAAAGATTGTGATGCATTAGTCACCGCGCTGAAATGCATCATAACTAATCCGGATCTAGGGGAGAAAATGGGCATCTCTGGCAGAGAGACTGTAGAGAGGTATAGATGGAGTTCAATCTCTAAGCAAGTGGAAGAATATTACTTGGACCGAATTAGTTCGGTTATATTATGACGAGAATGTGACCGCTGTGATGACTAGAGAGCATTGTAGATTGGCATTATATAGGTTTGTAGAATTGCCCGGAGCTAAATTGCTTCGAGCTTTAGGTCTGACACCCAACGTTATTACCATAATGGGGTTTTGTCTATGTGTCCTGGCTTCTTTCATGGTTGCCGGGGGTTGGTTGATTACAGGAGGTATAGTTTTCTTACTTGGGGCAGGGTTAGACCTTTTCGATGGCGGGTTAGCAAGATTAAGCGGTTCAGATAGTAATTTCGGGGCATTTCTGGATTCGGTATTTGACAGGTTAGGAGAGTCAGCATTATTTATAGGGTTAGCCGTCTTTTTTCTGAGAAAAGATTTACCTGATACTTCACTCCTATGGTTCATGATTATTCTTCTGTTCGCATTAGTGTTTTCCCAGTCTGTTAGTTATTTACGTGCGAGAGGTGAGGGCTTAGGAGTTTTTACAAAGGCCGGTCTGATGACCAGAGCTGAAAGAGTGGTCATCTTGGGAACGGGATTGGTTTTGGACGGGTTAATTCCTTACCCTGTAATTATCTGGGTGCTCGGGTTGATAGCTGTAGTGTCTTGTTTTACTTTAATTCAACGAATGTGTACCATAGGTAATATTTTGAATAAAGGTAGATGAGGTTTTCATATCAGGAAACAGATGCTGGTTGTAAAGATAAGTGTTGTCTTTCTGAAGGAGCAGAGCAGTGCCAAATAATTTTAAAATAGACATGAACGGCAACGGTTTAAAGATAGCTATAGTCTCAGCACGGTTTAATGAAGTGGTAACTAGGCAGTTGATGTTAGGGGCAGTGGAGACTCTTGATCGTTATGGAGTCGAAGATGAGGATATCAGTATTGCTTGGGTTCCCGGATCATTCGAACTCCCAGTTGTTGCTAAGGCCTTAGCTGAATCTGGTAAATACGATGCCATAATTTGTTTGGGCGCTGTGATTCGAGGGGAAACTGACCATTACAACATGGTCGCTAATCAATCAGCCAGCGGNATAGCATCTGTAGGGAGAGAGACCGGGGTNCCGACTATCTTTGGAGTTTTGACTACCGAAAACATGGACCAAGCTATTAACAGATCAGGTGGTAAATCTGGTAATTTAGGAAGCAATTCGGCAATCGCAGCGGTTGAAACTGCACTTTTAATCAAGTCTATTAAGTCGAACAAGTAAAGAGGTAGGTACTTAATTTGGCTGATATAAAAATTGGTGTAACAGTTCCCAACAACTGGGGTATAGCCGACGTGAAGGATGTGGTCCAGTTTGGCCCATTGGCTGAGCGGTTAGGGTTTGAGTCAATATGGGTGATGGACCATCTTTTCAACAACGGTTATATAGGGGAAAGATTGGATGATAAACCTTATTATCACCCTCTTGCTACACTCTCCTACATATCTGCTACAACCGAAAATATCTTACTAGGCACTTCTGTTTTGGTTCTTCCATATCACAACCCTGTAGAATTGGCCAAATATGCTGCTACTTTAGATCACATGTCTGTAGGAAGAGTTGTGTTAGGTGTTGGAGTAGGAGCTATGACTGAAGAATTCGAAGCACTGGGTATCCCGATGAGTCAACGAGGGTCTTTGACGAATGAAAATATCCGAATAATGAAGGAACTCTGGACTAATCCTTCATCTAGTTATAGCAGCAAGCGATGGCATTTTTCGGAAGTAAAGTTTGCTCCCAAACCCCTCCAGACTCCGTATATCCCTCTTTGGATAGGTGGATCCAGCAGCGGTGCTTTAAAAAGGGTGGTTAATTTAGGTGATGGGTGGCACCCTTCTGGAATAACTGCTGAAGAATTTAGTATGGGTCGTCGAGAGATTTTNGAATTAGCTGAGACGGCCGGACGTGATCCTGAGTCTTTGACGATGTCGGCACGAGTTGAAGTAGAGGTAGGTGGTGGGCCTTCGAGTGCTCGAGCTGTCGANAGAGCTAGATTATCTAGTGTAAATTCCGATCAGATGGTTGCNGGAATTGAAGCCTATCGGTCAGCTGGAGTTGAGCATATAATATTGGCTTTGAATTCCGGAGACGTTGGAAGGTTGAAAGAAACCATGNATAAGGTCTCAGAACAGGTGATGCCCCATTTCAAATAGAAGTTATGAGATGATTCATTAGGTCATTGGTAGCAAGTATATTCTAGATATACAGGGTTCCAAGTACCATAAATAGCTTGATTTTAGGCGCCTTATTCCATTTTATTTACCTGAAAATTTACGCTNTATATTGAAAATGGGTAGGTCAACACCCGTATTTTTCTATCGCTGGCATGGTCAACGGTGATCAGGGTTAATTCAGTGATTCAAATTTGAAGAGATGTCGTATGAAAATTACTGATGTTCAGGCTATCTATCCTAATTATGAACATGTTGTNCCCTCATGGCGAACTAATTTCTGGCAGATAGTAGTAAAAATCCAAACCGATTTAGGTTATGTTGGNTTAGGNTATGGTGGTGGAGGAATCGCTTCGGTAGCGATTGTAAACCAACATTTGAAAGATGTTCTGATTGATACGGTGATTGATACCGTGCAAGATATTCAGAAAATATGGGACAAACTTTATTTTGAAACATTGCCATATGGTAGGAAAGGTTTGGCAATAATGGCTATAAGCGGTATTGATTTAGCCTTNTATGATCTTTTAGGAAAATCTACCAACCAGCCTGTATTTGAGCTCTTGGGTGGGGCAAGAAAGGATAAAATACAGGCATATGCTACCGGTCAAGATTCTGAATTGTACTGTGATCTGGGGTTCACGGCTCATAAATTTCCTCACAGGTGGAGTGACGATACAGACTACCAAATTGCTATCGAAAAATCTAAGAGGGTCAGAAGTTTATTTGGTCCGGATGCTCGGATAATGATAGACACCTATATGTCCTGGGACAGCATTGTTACAGAAACTATGGCCGATTTATTGACAGATTATGAGCTTTTCTGGTTCGAGGATGTCATGACTCCGGACGATCGGTCTGGTCAACATAGTTTGCGGGCAATCTGTAGTCCGACTTTAATTGCAGGTGGAGAACACGAATTCACACAATTCGGATTCGCGGACCTAGCTGAACGTGAATCTTTAGGTTTATGGCAGCCTGANATCACATGGTGTGGTGGATTAACGGCAGGAATACGCATCACAGATATGGCTCAAGAATTAGGCATACCTGTATCCCCACACCGTGGTGCGGAGGTTTGGGGATTAAGTTTGATTATGGCCAGTTCTTGGGCCGATTTCGCTGAATGCCATTCTGATCATATCAAATCTGAAAAAGATATTTTATGGTTTGGGGAGCCCGAAGTTAAAGACGGATTCATTTACCCTTCTGAGGGCCCTGGATTTGGTGTATCTCTGAATGACAGTTTATTGTGAGGNGATTTGAAATAATTCCAAGTCTCCTGGTTTGAACTTACCTTCCTATTTCNCTTCTCGGGATTTACTTTCTCTCGTATCAACATGATTTAATACAGAATGCCAAGCTTGTATTGGATGGTCTATATCGGCAATTAAATCTGGGTTATTCCCGTAGTAAAAATCTTGAAACTTAGAAATAATTTGGCCCACAGGTTCCGAGGGTAATATATTAATTACACTAGCTTGATGTTCTTTAGGGGATTGCCAAGAGTTTCTCGGATATCCTAAATCCTGGGTCAAAACTAGGAATTGATGGTATATCTCTCTCGCGTTTTTAGGATCACGGGTATATGGTTTTGCCTTATTTAGTAATGGAATTGATTTGTTTAGGACGTGATGAAGCATTTCNTTGATATCGTTTGATATCATTTTTTTGGTGAGGAACGATTCTCTGATGATCTCTGATTGTGACTGGTTTGACCAGGATTTTTTAAACCTGAAGACCTTGAATAAACACCATCCTAACGCTATTCCAAGTGAACCCAACGTAGCTATTTTCAGCCACGATAGTAAAAAGTGATTTGGTTTGTCTTCTTGGGGTTCCTCTAAATGCTCATATAAATTCTGTGTGTGTTCCAAAGCGAATTCTAGACCATCTAAATTGCCACCACCAAACAAATCGGAGAGCCAGGTTCCGAAGATAATCAATGCGGAAGCTATGAATCCTAATACATATAATAATGGTTTTAAGATCCATTCTGCTATGTCACCAAATACTTGGAGTAGGATCTGAAGAGATTGATCTAATCCAGAAATACCCAATCCTCCCATTATCATTCCGACTGAAATNACGATCGCTACGCTTAGACATATGGGAATCAACCATGCTTTCAAGGATACTTGGTAGTTTGACGGCTGCCCCGCAAAGCGAGCCAGAGATAACCCAATCAACCCAACTGTAAAAAACATCAANATGTAAATNGCTGAGGAAACTGTCCACACTGTGAAAGTGCTGATCAGGATACCTATTGTTATGAGCAATACTCCGACTTGAAAAACATTTCTGACCCCTTCCAAGGTGATTTCATCGCGGGCCAAGAGTCCGCCCCTCCACCAGAGAATAGTGAGAAATATCAAGCTGACTATATAACTGACTGTGTATGCCCAGCTTTCGTTAAAAAATGCGACCACTTGAAATGGGTTGAGTTCGTGGTGAATACTGGCTAGGGCAAAGATAGATATTACTCCACTAAAGAGACCCATAACCCCACGTACGTTCAAAGAAAAATTTATAGTTTGTACTACAAATGACAAGAAGAAAGAACAAAGTAAGGTGATTAATGCCATCCAAAATGGTATAGAGCTATCTGGGATACCGAGCACATGGGAAATAATATTATAGCAAATTAAATATATATAGCCTTCCAGAAAAAGGTAAATGCCTATTAATATATTTTTTATTACTCGTTGGTTCATTGGGATTAAATCAATTGTTTACATAAAACATCGGGACGTCGTCGATGTTTATTCGCGGTTTTCGGTCTCCGGAGTACAAAACAATAACTGGATGGCCTTTATGTTTTATTTGTTTTATCTCATCAACTAAAGACTGTGATATTAAGGGAGTAGTTATCGCAACCGTTGTCCCTTGTGTTATCAATTGCCTTTCAGATTCCAATACTTGCTCTAAGGTCGTGATGGTATGCTGACTGACCATGGCTAAATTCTCCATTATTAGCTCGAATTGCTTGTTAGATCCGCTGACTGCCAAGTTAATCCATTTTCCCGAATAAGCAGCGATGCTATTACTTATCAGACCTACGCTGTATTTCTTGTCCAGGCAAAATTTAGCGATTGATGCAGTAAGGGTTACAGTACGTTCGAATGAGTCACTATTAACCCCTTGCCATGCGTATTCGTTTGTTTTACCGTTCATGGCTATCAATANATTGAGTGCTACAACGGGTTCGTATTGTTTGATTCGTAGAGACCCTGTCTTGGCCGTGTGTTTCCAGCTAATGAATTTCAGAGGATCCGAAGGATGATANTCCCNTAGCCCCGAAAATTTGGTTAGGTCTCGTGCGATTGGAAGCCNCCCAATAGACCCTTCTAANGGATATTCTGAGGGTTTTACCAGATCATTGAGTTCGATTATTTCGGGATATACGAGAATCTCGGATACACTAGGGAACTGCAAGGTCACGTAGGAAAACCCAAACATGTCGCCGCTTCTTAATTCAGCCGGACCAATCCGATGATATCCTCGTTTTTTGCATTCTAACTTAAACCGCCAATTAATCTTTTCGTAAGGTAAGAGTGATGACCTTAAGTGATGCTCGTGGTGGGTTGTTATTACACTCCCTGAGACTTGTTCATTTAATATTTCAAGGCCGTCAGGGAATGTTTCCTTGATGTCACACCATATCAGTGGCAATATTTTGCCGTTGTAAATCGATATTTGGTAATCGATTGTATCTCCAATAAAAACCCTTTTTACTGATAGTTCTCTATCAAGTATTATTTTCTTTAAAGCGTAACGTTCCCACAGTTTGGTTGATGTCCAGATGAGTATAATCAGAGTGCCTACTATTATTAATAAACCTTTGCTGGCAACGAGTCCAACAAATATTAAGAAAGCACTTAGTACTAGCCAAAGGTCGTTTAACATTAAGGCACCAGATAATTTAAATAGGTATTTCTATTTCGTCTAATATCCCATTGATGACATCGTATGAATTTCGGTCGCGGAGTCTAGCTTGAGGCTTTAAAATCATTCTATGCCCAAATGTATAAGGGACTAAGAGCTTTATTTCGTCAGGGGTTACGTATTCACGGGATCTCAGGGCCGATAGAGACTGACTGCAGCGGTATAGCCCTAGGGTAGCTCTGGGGCTGACTCCCAACTCTATATCAGGATGCTCTCTGGTAGCTCGAGCTATTCTCACAATATAATTCCGGAGTACGGGATCCACATAAACTTGGGTTACGAGCTTCTGAAAATACCTAATCTGGTCGGATGATGTAACGGCAGTTAATTCGTTCAGAGGATCTGCCGATTGGAATCGTGAAAGAATTTCTTCTTCCTCTTCTTCTTCTGGATAACCAAGTTGCAACTTGATCAAAAATCTGTCCAATTGTGCTTCCGGCAGAGGAAACGTACCTTCTAATTCTATGGGGTTTTGTGTAGCTATAACTAAAAACGGGGATGGGAGTTGCATAGTAGTATCATCTACTGTGATCTGGTGTTCCCCCATTGCTTCCAAAAGCGCAGATTGAGTGCGTGGTGTGGCTCTATTAATTTCATCTGCCAAAACTATTTGAGAAATTACAGGTCCAGGACGAAACTCAAAAGTTCCGGTGTGTTGATTGTAGTAATGTATGCCGGTTATATCGGAAGGTAGCAGATCAGGGGTGCATTGTATTCGTTTGAATGTGCAGTCTAACGAATTTGCAATAGATCGTGCGAGTATGGTTTTACCAATGCCGGGGACGTCTTCCACCAATATATGCCCACCACTGAGTAAAGCAGCAAGTATAATTTCTATTCGGTCTTCTTTGCCGACCAACACCTTCCCTATATTAGAACGAATTCGGGAGGTTTCATCGGCCATTAATGTTAACGTTTCATTATTTAGCAAGGTTTTTTAAAATGTGATCCGCTGGGCTTGGCTAATCCTTGGATGTGTTGGTGTACTATTCGTGTGACGAAACGAATTCCTCAGCCTCCCGTAGGTCTTTTAGCGAATCTATTCCTCTCCAATATTCCCGAGATGGTATTGCTGAGATTTGCCCTGATATTGCAAGCTCTGGGAAAGTCTGGGTTTCATGGTCACCGATGGCCGGCAATAAATTTATTATGGCTTTATTAAAAACGTAAATTCCCGCATTAATCCAATATGGGATTTCTACTTTTTCTCGGAACTCAGTCACGATATTTTCAGCATTTATATCTACCAACCCATATGGGCTAATCATGGGGACTAACATAACAGTGGCCATATGGCGGTTATTCGTACTAACGCGTTGCTTAAAATCAGATAGTAGCTTATTAGGATTTTCGGACGTTATAGTATCTCCATTAAGTACAAACACCAGTTTATTATCTTCCGGGACCATACGTAACCCGTTACGAATGGCCCCGCCGCGTCCCAAAGGAGAATCTTCTACACTGTAGTGGGCCCTAATTCCGAAATCGGCCCCATCACCAAAGTATTCTTTGATGGATTCCCAACGGTAACCCGCAAGGAATATTACGTCTGTTACGCCTGCTAGTTTCAGCCATTTAATTTGATACCAAAGAATAGGTTTGCCGTTTACTGGTGCCATTGGTTTAGGTATATCGTTAGTTAATGGCCGTAACCTTTCACCCATGCCACCGGATAATATCAGAGCGTACATTACAAGNTACCATCAAATATCAATATTTTTGCATTTCCATATCGTAGAGTGGTTATAACACAGGACAACCGTGAATATATTATACGGTGNCATATGCCTTTATGGTAAAAAGTCGTGGCTGCCCGGCCAGGATTCGAACCAGGGCTTACAGCTTCAAAGGCTGCTGTGCTACCGCTACACCACCGGGCAAATTAANTCTGAGGGTGTCCGATTAACTTTTTAAGGTTAATACCTACTATTTTGATACTTTGATCTGCTCAGAGTCAAGAGGATCGGGCACCTTAACGATGCTATAATGACCTCGTGAAGTCTAATATCCCCTGAATCAACAGTTATTACGGGATTATCGAGATGAGTATGGTTAGAATAGCTTTCTTGCATGTTGCTCCCATAGCATGCGATGTGAACTATAATCGTAATTTGATAGAAGCAGCGTTAAAATTGGCCGTTGAGCAAGGTGCTGATTGGGTTATCACACCAGAGCTTTGTATATCAGGTTACGTTTTTCATGAACAAATTGGAACAGACTGGATTTTGGAACAACCTGATGAATGGATGCAGGCCTTCTGTCAAAAAGTTAAAGAATACGGGGTTACTGTTTTTCTTTCCCATCCAGAAAGGGATGTTGAGACCGATAACTTGTATAACACCGTGTTTGTTATAGGTGCTAATGGACTGATTATCGGAAAACACAGTAAGGTTAAAGCTCTTAGAGGAGCAGAAGCTTGGTCTACGCCCGGAGATCGGATAGAGCCGATTGATTGCGGGGGTGTGATGGTAGGTGTTCTCATTTGCGCCGATAGTTATAAAAATGAAGTGGCGCAAATTTTAAAAGATAAAGGTGCCCAATTGTTGGTTTCACCATCTTCATGGGGTCCTGGGCGTTGTGGGCCAGATGGAGAATGGGAAAGACGTACCATAGATACAGGGTTACCCATTATGGTTTGTAACAGATCAGGGTACGAAGAAGAGGAGTTAGATTACCGAACTGCTGAGAGCGTGGTTGCTAAGGGTGGTGAACGGCTTATGGAAGCTTACTCGGAAGGCTCTGTAGTTCTATCATTTGATTGGGATATCGAGGCTATGTCGTTATTGTCTAAAGATTTCGATCGCGCTTACTTCTAATCATGGTTTTAGAGTCAATTGATTTTATCGGATATTACCGACTCCATAAATCGTTCCAATATCAATGCAGCTGCTGTGGCGTCAGTCTGACCCTTATTTTCGGAGGGTTTCATACCCAAATCTCTTAATACCCCATTAGCTTCAACAGAAGTGTAAGTTTCATCTATGGCGGCAACTGGCAGGTCAGTTCGTTTACGGAGTTCTTTAATGAATCTTAAAGCTTTTTTAGCTTGATCTCCGATCTGGCCCTGTAATGTGTAGGGCATTCCTATAACGAATGNTTCGACATTGTGCTCTGAAGCTAANTCCAATAATATCTTAATGTCTTTTTGTAGGGAGTCGCGGTTTAAATGACCTTTTGGTATAGCCATTTTAGTCTCTTTGAAACCTACGGCTATACCAATCCGTTGGTCTCCAAGATCTAGCCCCATTAATTTATTGGATTTGGCTGGTCTCACGATTTTATTCCGGTCCTCACTAGGTTNTCTACTTCGGACAGTGCGAAGTCTANTTTGCTACTATCCTTCCCCCCTGCTTGTGCCATTTCTGCTTGTCCTCCGCCACCACCTCCAATAATTTTAGAGGTGTCCCTCGCTATGTTCCCAGCGTGTAATCCCCTGTTTACTAAATCGGGAGTTACCATTGTGACCAGTATTGGGTTTCCATTGACTATAGATGACAGTACTATAACTACACTAGGCAGTTGAGATTTGATAAAGTCACCCATTTCTCTCATTGCATCAGGTGTGGTGGCTGATGTTTTGCTGGCGATAACATTGATTCCCTCAACGTATTTGACCTGTTCAAGTATAGCTATGGATTCGGTTCGGAGATTGGCTCGTTCTAAGGTATCTAATCGGCGCTTAAGATCTTCNGTATCGTTAAGAAAATTGTCCAACCTGGTTTCCAATTCAGCGACAGGTGTCTGTAATTTTGAAGATATTGCGTCTAATCTGCGACCTTGTTCTACAAACAATTGTTCTGCTGCGCGTCCTGTAATGGCTTCTATCCTNCGCATTCCGCCNCCTATGCTNGATTCCCCAAGNACNANAAGNGTNCCGACTTGGCCAGTTGCGGAAACATGGGTTCCTCCACAGACCTCTACACTGAAATGTTCTCGGACTGAATGATGATGATCAATATCCTGATCATTTCCCATTGATACTACGCGAACTACTTCTCCGTACCTATCTCCAAAGAAAGCTAAGGCACCTTTCCCTACTGCATCAGCGTAACTAGTCTCTTCGGTGGTGACAGAGAGATTATCGCGTATTTTGGCATTTGTTAGTTGCTGTATGGATAATTGCTCTTCCGGGGTAAGTCCGCTTACGTGACTGAAGTCGAATCTCAATCGATCGGAAGTTACTAAGGAGCCCGCTTGACGGACGTGGGGTCCGAGGATTGAGCGAAGTGCTGAGTGCAAAATATGGGTTCCACTATGGTTTCGGGACGCATCCAGGCGATGCGATATATCCACGCTGGCTTTAATGAGTTCGCCCGGAGCAACGTTGCCCTCAGTCACTTCTCCACGGTGGACAATTAACCCCGCAACAGGGCTTTGTGTATCTANTATGGTTATTTTTCCATTAGGACCAATTAGTTGCCCTTGATCTCCGGATTGTCCTCCGTTTTCTGCGTAAAAGGGAGTTTCCTCNAGGATGACTTCAATTTCATCTCCGGGAGTAGCGAGAGCCTTGGATTCATCGTTACTAATTATAGCTACAACGGTAGTATCTCTTTCCAGTTCATGGTAGCCGGTAAAATGAGTTCGGTGGGTTGCTAAATTTTCATAAGATGTAAGAATTTCCATGCCACCACGGAAACTTTGAGCAGATCTGGCTCGTTCTCTTTGGGTGGCCATAGCGCGTTCAAATCCATNTAGATCCACTTTAAGGTTAGATTCTTGACCTATTTCGGCTGTTAGTTCGGGTGGGAAACCATAAGTATCATGAAGTAGGAAGACCTCGTCCCCGTTTATTTCTTGAGCATACTGGATAATTTTATTTCGTGTAGTAAGTTCTTGTATCATCTGGGAAATATCAGGCATGTTACTAGGGTTAAAAGATATACCCTCAAATAGAACCTGGTTATTTTCGGGCATTAGATTAACAAGAGAACATGGAGACTCCGATTTGTGTTGGTTTGTCTCATCAAGAAGCCAGAGGTGGAACGGTATGATTAATTCTTCTAGTAAACGCATGCCGGTTTGCATAGTTTGGCTAAACCGTTCTTCTTCTAGGTTAATTACCCGCATGATGAAATCACGATTTTCTTCCAAATCCCTGTATATCGGGGCGAAGTTGTCTAGTACTATCTCTGATATTTGTGCTAGAAATGATGTAGTAAGACCTAGCCTTCTTCCATAGCGTATGGCTCTACGTATAATTCTACGTAGTACATACCCTCGACCTTCGTTTCCCGGAACCACGCCATCGCTAATTAAAAAAGTGGCCGCCCGAGTATGTTCAGCAACTACCCGTATTGCATAATCGCTGTCTGTGGTTGCCCCGTATATTTGGTCGGATAATCTGCAAATTCCGTTTACTATGGGCGAGAATAGGTCAGTTTCATAGACATTTGGTTTATCCTGTAAGACTGCGGCTGCACGTTCTAGTCCCATCCCTGTATCAACGCTCGGAGCAGGGAGTGGAGTCCGATTTTGGTTAGTATCCTGGTAAAATTGCATGAACACTAAGTTCCAGAGTTCTACAAACCGTTCACAATCACAGTTAGGGTGGCAACCGGGCATTGTAATTGTTTCACCGTCGGTCATTTCTTGTCTTTGCAATGCGGTTAGTTGGTCGGGAGTTAGCATCTCCCCACATCCTTTTTGAGCTCCACTATCAAAATGAAGTTCCGAACACGGTCCGGTAGGTCCCTCGCTCCCTGCGGGACCCCACCAGTTGTCCTTATCCCCATATCTGTATATTCGATTCTCAGGGATTCCAATTTTGGATTTCCATATTTCGTATGCTTCATCATCATCAAGATGAATTGTGATGAATATATTCTCTGGCGGCAGTTTGAAGAGCTCAGTGATCAATTCCCATGCAAAAGCGATGGCATCTTCTTTGAAATAATCACCGATGCTGAAGTTGCCTAACATTTCAAAAAACGTCAGATGTTTATGGTCTCCAACCTCCTCGATGTCAGTTGTACGAAAACTTTTTTGAAAACTAGTCAATCGCTTTGAGGGGGGAGTTTGCTCTCCCATGAAGAATGGCTTGAAAGGAACCATGCCAGCACTCGTAAACAGTAACGTTGGATCTCCTGCAGGGATCAGAGATGCGCTAGGTTGATGGAGGTGCCCTTTGCTTTCAAAGAATTGAATAAATGATTTTCTGATTTCGTGACCGTTCATACGATATACCAGCTTTTTGATTTGATTACGCTGTTAAAAATTGTATGTCAATATGAAATAAAGCGTCAATTTTAAAAGCGCAATTGCCAAAAGGTTAATTGGCTATCCCGAAAGGATATATTATTTTTCATTGAATTTACATCCTATATCTTGACCGGTTAATTTATAGAAACTAAGCTGTAATAAATTGGTGAGGGAAGGGAGTGTAAATGTATTCTGGGATAATTGGCAAAGTAGACAAAGCGAAGAAATATTCGAATGAGACTGAAAGGATTAATATTACCAACCTAACGGCTGATTTTCAGGGTGAACATGATATTTATCAAGTTTCCTTTATTTCCGGTGATTGGGATTGTCAATGCTTGTTTTTTACTACCAGAGGAGTGTGTAGCCACACGATGGCGTTACAGCGAATTTTAGAAAAGGTGATAAACAACTAAAGGTTCTGGAATAATTCATGGGGTTAATCACCAAGTATTAAGGTGCTAACTCATCTNNGGAANGNTTTNAANACCAGNCANGCNTTCTGTCCCCCGAATCCAAATGCGTTGGATAAAACTACGTTTATTGGTGTTACACGGGCCCTATTAGGCACATAATCTAAGTCGCATTCAGGGTCCGGAGTCTGGTAGTTTATAGTAGGATGTATCTTGCCTTCTAGAATGCTTTTCACGCATGCTACAGATTCTAGCGCNCCAGCAGCACCGAGCGAATGTCCTATCATAGATTTCGTAGAGCTAATGGGGATTTTATATGCTCGTTCCCCAAAATTTCTTTTTATTGCTAATGTTTCAATAGCGTCGTTGAGTGGAGTTGAAGTTCCATGAGCATTAATATAGTCCACTTCGTCTGTAGATACACCGGCATCTGCTAGGGATAACTTCATCGCTTGGGCGGCACTTGTGCCAGATTCTTCTGGTTGAACTAAGTGNCCCGCATCAGATGTGCATCCAAANCCCACTAATTCGACGAGAATATTGGCTCCCCGCGAAATAGCATGATCTAAAGACTCCATGACTAAAATCACGGAACCTTCAGANGGAACGAAACCATCTCGTGCTGCATCAAACGGTCTGCTGGCTTCTTCTGGGTTAGCGTTGTTGGTGCTGAGTGCTCTCATGACCGCAAATCCGGCTAATCCCAATTTGCTAATTCCTGCTTCGGTCCCTCCGGCTAANGCTACCTCTATGTCGCCTCTTCGGATTGCCAGTAATGCCTCGCCAATAGCTTGATTAGAGGCTGCGCATGCGGTAGACGCAGTNGAATTGAATCCTTTAGCTCCCACGTAATGGCCTACGTTGGCTGCGGCCATATTAGGTAATACCATAGGAAAGAAGAAAGGGGACATTTTCATTCCCCCNCTCTCNGTCAATATGCGACAATTGCTTTCAAGCTCGGGGAATCCACCATTTCCGTTACCTAAAACTACTCCGACTTTATATGGATCTTCTTTATTCATATTTAGGTCTGCAGACTCCACCGCGGAAAGAGCGGCAGCCACAGCTAGCTGGGAGAATCTGGCCATNCGGCGGGATTCCCTCGCTCCAACATATTGGACCGGATCGAAATCTTTTACTTCNCCTGCAATATGGCANGGGTAATCTGTAGAATCGCAAAGTGTCATTGGGCCTATACCGGATTTTCCCTTCAGCAGGTTCCCCCAAAATTTCCCGGGAGTGAGCCCCAATGGGGTGATCGCACCCATCCCTGTTATAACTACCCTGTTTTCAACCATTATTTATCCACCGTATGGTGCCTTGTTAAAATCGCTGATGCCTCTGTTAGCTAAAAGATCCGGATATATTTCTGGTTCTATCCCCAGAATAGATTCTCTAAGTTCGGCTGCAATAAATAGAGATCCTGTCGCCAAAATAAGGTCATTACTTTTAGCCTCTTGCATTGCTATGGCTCCAGCCGATTTCACATCACCAATTCCTTGAACGTGTTTTAACCCGCGCTGTTGGAATAAATCGCATATTGCATCTTCAGAGACTGATCTAGGATGCCTGGATCGGGTAGCGTAGACTCTAGGGTCCATACTACTTAATATCTCGACCATTTCAGGTATCTGTTTATCGCCCGAAAATCCCACTATTAAGGAAATTTGATCAAAATCCAAATATTTTGGTAACGATTCCAGTAAAAGTTTCATGGAAGCGGGGTTATGGGCTCCATCTACCATGGTCAGAGGAGATTCTGCTAGAACTTCCATACGGCAAGGCCAAAAGGCCATTTCTATTCCTTTACTTATATCATCAGCCGTAATAGGGTATCCTTTCTCTATCATTATTTCTAGCGCTGCCACTGCACAAGCGGCGTTTTCTAATTGGTGGGATCCAATAAGTGGGATATTTACCGGATAATCCCCCAAACGTCCATGTACTATGGATGATTGGCTTGTAGGCGACCGCGACTTCAAAGTCCATGTGATATCTTGCCCAATGAGTACTCTCAAGCAGTTTAGTTCTTCGCACTTCGATAATATAACATCAAGAGCTTCAGATTCTTGGTGAGCTATAACCACAGGCACTCCAGGTTTGATGATGCCGGACTTTTCTGCGGCGATCTCACCTAAGGTGTTTCCCAGTATCTCCATATGGTCCAGACTAATAGGAGTGATGATTGTTACCTGAGGTGCTACTACATTTGTAGCATCTAGACGGCCTCCTAATCCTACTTCGATGGTTTGGAATTGTACTTCATCTTCCTTGAAGCAAGTGAAAGCCATAGCTGTCATGAATTCGAATAGAGATATCGGACCAAACGAATCGTAGTTAGATATTTTCTTTTGATAAGGCCAGATTTTTTCGACCAACGATGCGAATTTAAGTTGTGAAATAGGTTCAGAATTTCTTCTTATACGTTCGCAGAATGAGTGTAGGTGGGGCGATGAGAAAAAACCTGTTTTAAATCCTGCGGCGCTCAAAACTGAGTCACAATAGGCTGCGCTACTGCCCTTCCCTTTTGTTCCAGCGACGTGAATGGTGACAGGTGAATAGTGAGGGTTGCCAAGTTGATCTAACAAAATCCGCATCCGCCTTAGATCAAATATTTGCCTTTGGCGTGGGATCCTAGGAGCAGCTTGGCGCTCGAGGTCTATTAGGGACAGCAAATGGTTGATTGATTCTTGGTATTCCAAAATTACCCCGTAAACTTGATAAAATGACGTTGGGTTCGGGGACGGGTATCCCGAAATGGCAACCTATTTTTCCTTTTGGATATATCTACATAGTCTATGTTACCGTTCAGGGGCTTTGGGGTAAACCCAAAATATCTATTTACTGAATGCTGATCGGTTACGTTCCGATCAGCCATTAAGTTAAGTTTCTCAATGTTTTTATTGTAACTCATAGGGAATAGATCAAGAGCCAATAACATTGGTTTAATTGCCCATGTAGGGAAATGTAGAGATATACTATTTTTCCCCATAAAATCGGATACCAATGCAATTGTTTCGTTGTAACTCAGCTGCTGAGGTCCTCCAATGTCTAGTGTTCGATTCTTTAGATCTCCTCTACCTAATGTCAGAAAGATACATGTCGCTAGATCTTCTGCGGCGAGCGGTTGTATTCGGTTATGACCAGATCCCCATACAGGTACGATTGGCGACAATCTTATCGCTGAGGCTATGGAATTGATAAAAGAATCAGATTCTCCAAACAATATAGACGACCTGAGTATGGTATAAGGTATTCCGCTGTTGCGTACAATTTCTTCGTTGCACCATTTCTTATAAGACAACCCTGATTTCGGGTCTCGACTTGATCTTAAATTACTAACTAAAATGAAGTGATTAAAGTTGGGTTGATTCTGGNAAATTTCGAGAAGGTTTGAGGTTCCTAAATTGTTTTGATCCTGAGTGTATTCCGATGTTTGTTTACTCAGTTGATAAGAATGATAATCNGCTAGATGGATTACTTTGTCTACGCCATACGACGCTTCAACTAAAGCGTCTATATCTAATATATCCNCGTAACGTATTTCGATTGAANTATCTTTGAAGGTCCGCTCGGTACCAGGTGTGTGTATCAAGCAACGGACGGTCTGGCGATAAGAAATCAACCTTTCAACCACATATGGTCCTAGGAATCCCGTTGCTCCTGTGATTAGAACTACCATTTC
>PAMF01000033.1 GCA_002707185.1 Chloroflexota bacterium
AGGGTGTAGTGTAGTAGAGGATTTGTTTATCATCCTGTATCTACCTTTATCAAAGTATGGAGGAGTACGTGATGGACGAAGAAACCAAAGCCAAAGAGAGAAGGGCAAATATGGGGTTCTTCATAACTGTAGCTTTCTTACTCGGCATAGCAGCTACTGCATTGTTTATGATGTAGTGGATGATAAGACCGTATACATAAACCATATACAAAAGAAATTGTAGGATGTTTAGATGCATTCCTACAAATGACTGTTATTAATAAGGAAATAGGAAAATACTAGAGTAATGTCGATGTCAGGGAGTGCCCCCGATCAGCTCCACCACTGCCTTTGTGTCTTAGCGTTTCATTAATGAGCTATAAAGGGTGTCCCTGATCTTCTAGGTGCCACCCACTAAAGGTCGACAGAAGCGCGGTATTTTTGAATAAGGTGCCAGAGTTGGAGTTTTTGAGTAGCCTCTTTAGATTATTGAAAAGCCTTAAACTACTTGAAAACAAAGGCATGCTAATTAAGGACAGAGTCGTTCAACTAGTTGAGCAAATAATGTTTCAAATCAATATTCGTGCAAAGCAGCATCTATTTTGGTCAATAGTAATAGCATCTATCTCTCTTGCAGGGTGCAGTACAAAGGGGTCTCCTGTCGGGTCATACGAGGAACTAACTCCTAACTTACAGGCAGAGATAGAAAGGGATGTCCAAGAATACATTCGCTGCTCTGTAGCAACCAGCCTCACCATTGACGACGGCTTGCGTCACACAGGTCGTCTAGCGTGGACAGCCACAGAACTCTGTGAAACACAAAAACTAGCTATCGTACAGAGGATGTCTGAAAGTGGTGCAACCCATGAAGCTTCCCTCCTGTACTCCAGTGATAGCCAGGTGAGAGCTACTGCCGCCGGAATAGACGCAATCCAGAAAGCCAGGGGTGCTGATAAGTAAAGGGAGGTACGGCCTTGCCTTACGCCGCCTCTTCAGAACGCCTTCGGTAAGCTTGAACACAGTGTTCCCCGCAATATGGGCGGGTGGGAATTCTGGGTTCTCCGCAAAATCTAAAATCTGGATCCCCTGGATGACCAATAGGCCACCTGCACATTTTATCTGTAAGATCCTCGGTTCTAATAACGACCGGCGGACTATCAACTTCCCCCTCCCCTACCTGTTTGGAAAGACCAAGCCGATGTGCCTTGCCTATTACTGCATTACGACTGACCCCACCAAGCCGCTCTCCGATTTCCCTAGCCGGGACCCCTTTCGACCACAAACTGCGCAGCGTTTTAACTGCTTTCTCTGTCCACACCATACCTATTGATTTCATCCTACTTCGTTTTATTGTCAGGTGTTTTGCCGCCAGCGAGACTAACCACCTTTCGGAGCATCCCAGTTTAAGCCAAAATCTGGCCAAACAGTATCTCCTCTTAAACCCAGCGATGAGGGCCACCTATGCAACACTACTCTGGACCCAACACCCACCTGATAAATACGCGGGGAGCTAGGGCACAGCTCTCAACCCCAGCATTGATGCTTGATCTCGAAATAGCGGAGGAAAACATACATGCAATGATGGAACATTGCCAGCAAACAGGGCAAAAACTTCGGCCGCATGGGAAAAGCCACAAATGCAGTGCTTTAGCGAAAAAACAGCTAGAGGCCGGGGCCGTGGGGGTATGTTGCGCAACCCTTCGAGAAGCAGAGGCCATGACTACGGCGGGGGTTAAGGGCGTTTTGGTTACATCACCTATTGCAGGGCCGGCTAAAATAGGCCGCTTAATTCAACTAAACAGCCAAGCAGAGGGATTTTTGGCCGTTGTTGACAATCCAACTACCGTTGCTCTGCTCTCTCAGGCCCAGCGTCAACAGGATCCCAAGAAAACTTTAGGATTACTAGTAGATTTGGACATCGGAACGCACCGGACCGGGACTTCGGGCGGTGTGGAGGCACGCGCTCTTGCTATGTTGATCGAGAAAAGTGACAACCTCGCGTTTTATGGAATCCAAGCCTACGCCGGGCACCTGCAACATATAGATGATTACGCACAAAGGTTCGAGGCAATGAAAGTGCAAGCAGCACTACTTTCTGTCCTGGTAGCCGACCTTCGCTCCGATGGTTTGCAACCTCAAATCGTCACTGGGGGGGGGACCGGCACGTATGATATTGACCACCGATTCGACGTTTTTACAGAGCTGCAAGCAGGCTCATACCTATTTATGGACGTCCAGTATAATACCGTACAACTAAACGATCGGGGCACCCACCCCTTCCGTCCGTCCCTAACTGTTCTCGCTACAGTCGTGAGCGCAGTTCATGATACTCACTCCGTTATTGATGCGGGACTGAAAAGCTTTGCAACAGACGGTCCTGCGCCGGACTTAATTGACGGAGCTCCAACGGGCTCCACTTACAAATTTATGGGAGATGAACACGGCGCCATAGTCTATTCGTCCGGAACAAATGAAACGTTGACTGTAGGCACTATGGTTTCCTGCATGGTGCCACACTGCGATCCCACTGTTAACCTTTACGATAACTACCACTGTGTGAGGGAGGACGCGCTTGTCGAAATAATTCCCATAGACGGACGAGGAAACTCTTAACCCCAAAACGTAGCCGTAGTAGTTTGCAATAATTTATGTTTGAAGCCAAAAGTATGCTAATGGAGAACCCATGCAGTTTGAGAAACTAACATATCGAAGTGTTCGCACGAGGGCTGTTTCGATACCACTCACCCGGCCTGTGGTTGCCCGCGTCGGTGAATTCAAGGAGTGGCCTGTTATCCTGATAGATTTGGAAACTGAGGAAGGGATAACGGGGACTTCCTATCTTGAGCCGTACCTGGCGAACTCCGTTCGCTACATCATGCCTGCCATTCACGATTTAATAGACCGAAGACGTGGTGACGCCATAGCGCCTGCTGCTGACTTTCAGATACACCGAAAAATGCTAAGTCTTATTGGTTTACAGGGCGTATCAACCATTGCCATTGCCGGAATAGACATGGCTGCCTGGGACGCATTGGCGAAGGCAGCTAGTATGCCACTTTGCCGCTTACTAGGAGGCAACACAGAACCAGTTGCAGCTTATAACAGCAACGGATTATGGTTAACCCCAACTGAAACACTGGAACAGGAGGCCAGCGAATTAAAAGCTGAGGGGGACTTCACGGCTCTCAAGTTACGTATAGGCCGAGATGATTTAGCCGACGACTTGAATGCCTTGAACGCCGTGCGAAGAGGTGCCGGGAATGACATCAAGTTGATGTGCGACTTTAACCAAGGGCAGACCATCGGCGATGCATTAGCCCGATGCCACGCGTTAGACGATCAAGGTCTCTATTGGTTCGAAGAACCGATCCCCTACGATGAAATTAACGGCTATTCTCAGCTGACACGTGAGCTTACAACGCCTGTACAGTTGGGCGAGAATTTTTACGGCCCGCGAAGTCTCTACGAAGCCATAAACGCTAAAGCAGGAGACTATATGATGCCTGACCTGATGCGCATCGGTGGCGTCACAGGCTGGCTGCACTCGGCCTCTATCGCTGGAGCGGCGGGTGTACCAATTTCCTCTCACCTGTACCCGGAATTCTCCGCTCACCTGTTACGAGTGACGGAAACCTCACACTGGCTTGAATGGCAAGATTGGGTCAATCCAATTTTAACCCAGCCTTTTGAGCTCTCTGATGCAAAGCTGTCTATTCCCGAAAGGCCAGGAGCCGGCATAGAATGGGATGAAACAGCCGTGCAACAATATGAAATGGACAAATAGTTATGGCTGGGTTGAACCTTAAAGCTCTCACATTTGACGTTTTTGGCACCGTAGTTGACTGGAGAGGCTCTATTGCTCGTGAAGGAGCAGTCTGGGGCCAAGAGAGAGGATTGAGTCTGGACTGGTTCGCCTTAGCTGATGCGTGGCGTGGCTTATATCAGCCTGCAATGGAAAGAGTGCGTACCGGAGACGTGGATTGGATGAATTTAGATGGGCTCCATCGAATGAATTTAAACCAGCTACTCGAGGACTTTAACCTGAATGATTTAGGCGAGAGCGAGCTAGATCACTTAAACCGCATGTGGCACCGATTAGATCCTTGGCCAGATTCCGTCACCGGGATGAACCGGCTAAAAACTAAATTCACCCTAGCCGCACTATCCAATGGCAATGTTGCACTAATCGTAAATATGGCAAAACGTGCCCGTATCCCTTGGGATACAGTTCTTGGCGCAGAAATTGTGGGATGCTACAAACCGGAACCTTTGGCTTACTCCAAAAGCGTGAAACTGCTCGGCATTAGTCCTAGCGAGACACTCATGGTTGCTGCCCACAATGGAGATCTCGTGGCAGCTTCTGGGATTGGCCTGCGAACAGCATTTATACGGAGACCTTTGGAATATGGGCCCAGTCAATCAGTCGATGTAGACCCAACCAGCGATTATGATTTTGTTGCGGAAAATTTAGTAGATCTAGCAGAGCAACTGGACTGCTAGATGAACCAGATCCCCTTTAAACGTTCATTATCGTTTGAGTATGGCAAAGCAGCAAATCTGTCGCCCCTCATTCGACGAGTGATAGCTAAAAATCCTAGTATGTTTACGCTGTATGGGACAGGAACTTATATTATAGGGAAAGGCAATGTTGCAATCATTGATCCGGGACCCAATATTCCTGAACACATAAAGGCTGTGTTGGATGCCGTCCAAGGTGAGACCGTCACCGATATCTTAATTACCCATACTCACATCGATCATTCTCCAGCTACGCCTCATGTAAAAGCGGCGACAGGAGCAACAACGTGGGGGTTTGGACCTCATGGCACAAAAGATACTGGAGAACAAGTAGAAGAAGGGGCGGATTATGACTTCGTGCCAGACCAGATTTTACGAGACAACACAATCGTAAAGGGCGATGGTTGGACCTTTGAAAGCATCCATACTCCTGGCCATACCTCAAACCACATTTGCCTCGTACTCAGAGAAGAAAACGTGATGTTTTCGGGAGACCATGTAATGGGCTGGTCTACATCTGTGATCTCACCCCCCGACGGCGATATGGGTGCCTATCTCCAGTCTCTAAACAAACTGTTGGCTCGGAAGGAGATCCGTTATTGGCCAACCCACGGGCCTGCCATTGAAGAGCCGCAGGATTTTGTGCAAGCTTTTATTGGCCACAGGGAAAAAAGGGAAGAAAATATTCTAACCTGCCTTAAGGATGGAATCAGCCAAATCCCCCAGATAGTGGAACAACTCTATACATCTATAGACCCCAAACTGTACGGAGCTGCCGGCAGATCTGTTCTAGCCCACCTCACCCATATGTTAGAGACTGGACGAGTCATTTGTGACGAAAAACCGACGGTTAACTCGTCATTCCGGCCCAGCAGACGGTAGTCAATCGCTCGCCTAACGGCGGTAAAACTACTCACGCCTGAATGTATCTTGTCCATTACGCCGCTGATATACAGGGATAGTATGGTCCTTGGGTAAAAGCGGCGGATGTGAAATCAAGTTCATCACTTCCTCAATGACCTGACCGGTAATGGAAGGAATAGGAAGTGTTGCAGCCTCGGCTAACGGAACCCACTTTATATCCAATAGTTCCCCATTACTCTTTATCTCTCCTTTGGCATGGACTGCATCAGCCATAAAAAACCTAGCGTGAAACCTCCGTGGTCTACCTGGAGGAGTAATCGCTCTACACACATAATCGAGATTGGCTAACGCAGGACCGAGGCCTCGTTGAGAGAAATCGGACCAAGCGGAATTTCGGCTAGTTTGCCGCCCAGTCGTCATCTTTTCAGCCAACATGAGCCCTGTTTCCTCGTACGTCTCACGAACAGCTGCCACGGCAAGGGCGCGGGCGCGGGCGGGACCACAATTTTTTTGTAACCTATCTGCTACCTCCTGCCGAAGGCTAGTCGCAGGAACCACTCTACTATCCGAGGGGTCTACACGGCCTCCCGGAAATACATAACGATTTGGCATAAAGGCGTGCCCACCGTGCCGCTGGCCAAGCAACACCTCAGGCACAGTTTTTGAATTTCTTATAAGCACGAGCGTCGCCGCATCTTTTGGTCGAAGGATGGTTGTCATATTCTAATACTTTTACCTAATGATTAATGAATGGTGATTTGCTCAAGCGGCTTGCTACTTCTTTGTTTCTCAACCAAAATATCACTCAAGAAAATTTTGACTATAATACAATAAGACACTGGAACCTGCCATGCCAACCATCAATACTATTCAGGGTGAACTCCACTACGACCTAATCGATGCAACTCCGCCATGGGTAGAATCACCGGCGACTATTCTATTTCACCACGGTGTTGCCATAAACAGTGGGATCTGGAGTGCCTGGATCCACGAGCTATCCGACCAATATCGGATCCTCACGTTTGACGTCCGTGGCTATGGCCAGTCCCATATTCCAGACGAGAGCTTTGAATGGTCCTTCGAAGGTCTGGCCCAGGATGTAATGGCTGTCGCTGATGCGGCCGGCGTAGAAAATTTTCACTTTGTTGGGGAATCTATGGGGGGTGCCATGGGACTTTATCTAGGGATACACCATCCTGAGCGTCTGCTGAGCATTACTCCCTGTACGAGCCCACACAACGGGGGCAAAGTTCAGTGGCTCGTAGAATGGCGCGATTTCATGGCTGAACACGGGATGAAAGGGTGGTCTGAGCGGATGATGAGCAGACGTTTTTTCCCTGGAGGTATCGAGAAAAATGCTGAACAGTGGTTTGCTTCCACCCAAGCAGCCTGCTCCTCAAACTCAGTGCTTGGGCACGGAGAAATGCTCCTCGACGTTAACCTTACGTCGGACTTGGACTCCATCACTACTCCCGTACACCTGATAGCTGCTGATAGCAGCCCCTTCCTTCCTCTCAGCATTACGTTTGAGATCCACAATTCGCTCCCTAACTCCGAGATGGACGTGATTGCCAAAGCTCGTCACGGAGTCGTATTTTCTCATGCCACTCTCTGCGCTCGATCCTTGCGAGGTTTTATTGACCGACTAGAAAAAGCGTGAGTTCAAATACCAGTAGAACGGCAACAGCTCATGTGAGCGGTTAATTTTCGTGGGCGGCTTCTTCCGTAAAGTCGCCTTCAGTCGAGTTAAACCCTTTTTCCATAGCGACAGGATAATATTCTCGAAAAGCCTCCATGATGTCCTCGAATGGGACATCCTCAAAGGACCCCCTTTGACGGATATACTCCATATGCCGTCGCCCTGAGACATCATACGCGTGAAATAAACTGTCTTCCCGCCCGTTAAATTCCAAAGGCAATACACCAAATCGCTCGCACAAACCAATATTGAAAGCGGGAGTAGCCTTAACCCACTTCCCCTCCAAAAAGAGTTCTGTATAACCATGGAAAACAAACTCATCCGTTCCCAAGAGCGCTAACAACTTTGGGGTTGCTAAGTGGTTCCGTACATCTCCATACCCAACACGGCTTGGAATACCAACAACCCTTGCACATGCCGCCAGTAGAGCTGCTTTTGTAATGCAAAACCCCGTCTGGGTTTGCAGACAAGCGCTGGCACGATATTCCTCCGGAGAATGGCCAATTCCGTAAGGGTCATACCGAATAGCATCGCGGACTGCATAGTATAACTGCACCCCTTGCTCAAGTTCCGTGCCCAAGCCCGCTTCCCTTTGAGCAAATCTCTGTATCGCGGGATGTTCGGAATCGATAAAGTAGGTCGTGCTTAAGCAACCTGAAAACTCGGTGTCATCGGTTTGTGCATTCTTCCGTTTCATCAGGCCATCTTCCAAAGCAATGTCCTATCACCTAACAAGTTGGCCCAATTATTAGATTTGATCAAGGGACCCCTCTAAAAAGGTGGGCAACTTTTCTTTGCGGGATGATATAAAAACATGTTAAATTTCATCCAGTTCGCGTGACTACCCTGAGAAACGCTTGAACCAAACTTCGAGATAACCATATAACTCTGGGAAGCACTATTAACCAAAGGGTTTGCAGACAGGAAACTATCTATGGCTGAACAACGTTTTACTACATTCGCTCAAGGCCGTACCGCAGGTGTGGCCGAAATAGATGAAGGCCTCCGGGCTTTCATGTTGAAGGTGTACAATTATATGGGCCTGGGACTTGCCTTGACGGGGGCTGTGGCATTCTTCACATCAAGTTCTCCCGCCCTCATGCAAGCAATTTTTGGATCGCCCCTTCAATGGCTGGTGATGCTATCACCATTCGCATTCATCCTAGTGCTTAGCTTCGGAATAAACCGACTGCGACCTGCAACAGCCCAACTTTTATTCTGGGCTTTTGCCGGCGTAATGGGATTGTCCTTGTCCTCAATTTTTATTGTCTACACTGGGACTAGCATTGCACGCGTGTTCTTCATAACCGCTTCCGTATTTGGTGCTATGAGCTTGTACGGATATACAACAAAAAAATCCCTAGCAAGTTGGGGATCCTTTCTATTCATGGGGTTAATTGGCGTTGTAATAGCGATGGTAGTCAACATGTTTCTCGCCTCCAGCGCGTTACACTTCATAATTTCCGTTGCTGGCGTGTTGGTTTTTACCGGTCTGACTGCGTATGATACTCAGCAAATTAAGCAGGACTATTATGCCGGCGACGGCGCTGTGGTAGTGGAAAAGAAAGCTATTATGGGCGCACTACGGCTCTATCTAGATTTCATCAATCTTTTCATAATGCTGATGCACTTGCTCGGGCAAAATAGATAAAATCTAGACAAACATATTAAGGTATAGAAACCGCTCGGCGTTCTGCTGGGCGGTTTTTTTTAGGGAATTTGTAGAAAATGTTTAGACTTAGGAGCGTGACCTACACCGACCTTGATCTCTAAAAAGGCATAAAATAATGAGTAGATATGAAGAAATCTATCTTCATGCCCATAAAAACCGCGAAGCTTTCTGGGCAGAGGCGGCCGAAGACATTTCCTGGTATCAAAAGTGGGACAAAGTCCTTGATGATAGTAATCCTCCATTTTACCGCTGGTTTACTGGGGGATATGTCAACACCTGCTACAACGCCCTGGATCGACATATTGATGAGCACGGAGCCGGCGAACGCCTAGCTCTCATATACGAAAGTCCGGTAACCGGAACCTCTTCGACGTTCACATATAACGATCTCAGGGAGAAGGTTGCCCATTTTGCGGGCGGGTTAACCAACAATGGTATAAAGAAGGGAGATCGAGTCCTCATCTACATGCCAATGGTTCCAGAAACCGTCATAGCGATGCTAGCATGTTGCCGGATAGGAGCCATTCATTCAGTTGTATTCGGTGGGTTTGCCGCACCCGAACTCGCCACAAGGATAGACGATGCAAGGCCTGTCGCCATCATCGCGGGTAGCTGCGGCATTGAACCCGGGCGTGTAGTCCCCTACAAACCCCTGCTTGATGAAGCGATTACAATCGCGAGTTACAAACCAAGCCAGTGTATTATCCTCCAGCGGCAAGAGTATGTCGCAAGCATGGTGACTGGCCGTGACGTTGACTGGATGGATGTGTTTTCCAACGGCTACAGCCAAGAGTGCGTGCCCCTTGCATCAACTGACCCCCTCTACATTCTCTATACATCTGGAACCACCGGTATTCCCAAGGGTATCGTTCGCGATAATGCTGGTCACATGGTTGCACTGAAGTGGAGCATGACCAATACGTACGACACTTATCCAGGAGAAGTCTATTGGGCTGCATCCGATGTGGGGTGGGTAGTCGGCCATTCGTATATAGTATACGCCCCACTTCTCCAAGGATGCACAACCATCCTGTATGAAGGTAAACCCGTCGGCACTCCCGACGCTGGCGCCTTTTGGCGTGTTCTAAGCGACCATAAAGTCAAAACAATGTTTACTGCCCCTACTGCCCTGAGAGCAATTAGGCGGGAAGACCCCGATGCCACCTTCCTAAAGTCCTATGATATTAGCGCCTTTAAGGCCCTCTTTCTTGCAGGAGAACGCGCGGATCCAGATACGATGGCTTGGGCACAAGACCACCTGAACGTCCCTATTGTTGACCATTGGTGGCAAACAGAAACCGGCTGGTCGATTACTGGAAACTTCCTTGGGTTAGGAGCCCTACCCATCAAATTTGGATCTTCAACCAAACCAGCTCCCGGCTTCAAACTCGAAGTGCTTGATGAAAAGGCAACTCCACTACCGCCAGGAGAAATCGGTGCGCTATCTATAAAACTTCCGATGCCTCCAGGTTGTCTCCCAACGCTATGGCAAAACGACGACGGGTACATTTCCTCCTACCTCAAAGATTTTCCAGGTTACTATCAGACTGGGGACGCCGGTTTCATCGACGAAGAAGGTTACGTGTGGGTAATGACCCGCACGGATGATATTATAAATGTAGCAGGCCACCGACTATCTACGGGTGGGATCGAAGAAGTTTTGGCTGCCCACCCAGATGTTGCAGAGTGCGCAGTTATGGGAGTGGCTGACCCCCTGAAAGGCCAACTCCCCATTGGCCTCTTGGTCCTACAATCTGGGATGGACCGTGCAGCCGAGGACATAACGGCCGAAGCCATACAAATGGTCCGTGACTCGATTGGGCCTGTCGCTTCATTTAAAACGGCAGTAATTGTGAAACGGCTGCCCAAAACACGCTCAGGGAAAATCCTTCGTGGTACCATGAGAAAAATAGCAGAGGGGCAATCATATGAAATGCCCGCAACTATTGATGAACCGGACGTTCTCGAAGAAATAACACAAACCCTCAGTTCAGCGGGCTATCCACCAAGGTGAAGGGGCCCACAAATCTTCGAGTGTACGGCCTGCTCGTCCGCGATAACAAAGTACTTATCGCCGAGGAAAAAGTTGCCGGAAAAGAGATTCTTAAATTTCCGGGAGGCGGCGTCGAGCCAAATGAAACACCAGAGCAAGCGTTGAAACGGGAATTTGTAGAAGAGTGTGGTTTATCCGTAAAACCTATACGACTACTGCATATACCAGGAACGCTTTTCAGTGCATGGACTCACACATACTACACACCCATGTATTATGAGGTTGATGGGAAAGGCGAGCCAGAATCACCACCACACGAGCCCTTGGACCTTTCCTTCCGTAATCCTGCCACTGCGGCTTCAAGCAGCCGTATGGCCGATCCGGAGATAGAAGCAATTCGGCGACTCTTTGGGCACGCTGCACTTTCTTAAACGGACACCTCTTAACCCCCCCGGTGTTTGTGACCGCTACCGTATAAACCCTCACAAATCGCATCAAAATCACCATCTTGTTTGGTCAAGAAGCCATGGCGGATAAAAAAATCGATCAATACAAGATTGCAGTTAAATTTAAATTCATCTCCACCAGCAACGACTTCCATAACTCTCTCAATAGGCCAGAGCTGGAAGTCCTCCACCTCCCCATCCCTATTCGATGGCCGAAAGTCCAAAGGCAGCTCCAACTCGTAGGAAAAAATTAAATCGTCCCGTAAGCCATGGGATAGCTCACGAAGGTAACCAATCGTTCCAACGGGCCTTGCCCGTGCCACATAATCAGGTCCTATATTAGCTTCCTCCGCACACTCTTTAATCAAATTCTCATGCAGACTAAGGTTGTCAGGTTGACCACCAGCCACTGTGTTATCCCACTTCCCTGGGTAAGCAACCCGATCCAAAGCACGCCGCGGCACCCACACCAAAAGTTTGCCGGATTTTCGAACAAAGCCAGTAAGGTGAATGCCATAAGCACCAACTCCAAATGCCGACACCGATGCCCTGTTTAACTGGAAAACGCTTTCTCCAAATCTATGCCCGACCGCATAAAATTCATTTAATGGAGAATTTGTCAGTCCCTGTTCATAAAGAGCGGTCGCAATTTTCCCCATCGCCTCCCCCAAAAGGCGAGCAGTATTAAGATGAGGTTTTATCTGAACATCGCAGTCAGTAAATAAAATATACTCAGGAAAATCTGCAAAACATTGACGGAGGTTATTTTTGATCCAGCCAATCCTTCGGCCAGACAGCATTAGCGGTCGAAAACTAGAGAGATCGTGCTCATTACAAAGTTTTATGTGACGCAGAAAAGTCATAAACTCTTACCAGATTTACTAAGCTGATCCTTCCGATGTCTAACATTGCGTCAACACTGAAGAAACAGAAGAAGCATAAAGTTCCAGGTAAGCTGGCGCTTTTTCCATTAATTTTCGTCCTAGCTGCCTGCACCCCCGAAAGAATAAGCATCCCTCAAGATATCAGCAATATGCGCTTAAGCGGACACAGTTTAATTACCGGTGATGGGGCATACCTACCTCTGAAAAAGTGGGCACCAAAAGGCAACCCAAAAGCTATAATTCTGGCTCTCCACGGTTTTAATGATTATAGCGATGCTTTTTCCAAACCGGCTACCTACTTGGCCGAACAAGGTTTCCTAGTTTATGCATACGACCAACGAGGCTTTGGAGCGACCTCCTCTGCCGGACGGTGGCCAGGAAAAGACATTTTAGTAGTGAGGGACCTATTGGCAGCGGCTGAANTTTTTGCGNTCGCCCATCCCGACATACCGTTATACCTTTTAGGTGAAAGCATGGGGGGCGCAGTCCTCATTGCGGCATCCCAGCACCTTCCCAAAGATATTGTATCGGGGCTTATTCTTGCAGCACCCGCTGTGTGGGCAAGAGATACCATGCCACCGCTATACACTGCCACCCTGTGGGTAGCTGCACAGATCGTCCCATGGCTTCGCCTATCTGGGCAAGGACTCCAAATACAGGCATCAGATAATCACGAAATGTTGGTGGCGCTAGCTAACGACCCACTGGTGATAAAAAGAACAAGAGTGGATACCATGAATGGCTTAGTGAATTTAATGGATGATGCTTTAAAAAGTTCATCCACCCTCACCGCTCCCACCTTGCTACTTTACGGAGCAAATGACGAAGTCATTCCTAAACATGCCACTGCAAAAATGTTAGCCTCCACTAACAATGTACCGAGGGTAGTGGTCTACCCTATCGGCTATCACATGCTACTTAGGGATCTTGGGGCTCATATTGTGCTAACAGATATCGTAGAATGGATACGCGATCCGGCGATTGAACCACCATCAGGACATGGAGAACTCTGGAAAACTTTTTTCTAGTCTGACTTTTATTTGTCGAGGTCATCACCCTCAGACACTCGTGTCTGGATTAATTGCCACGCTACCCAAACCGCAACTAGTAAAATAGCTGCTCCCGCCAAATACGGGGAATGGCGCCCCCAAATACCAAAAATTGCACCTGCGAAAGCTGGGCCCATTATNCGTGCAAAGCTTGCACCAGATTGTGCAACCCCAAGTGCGACCCCCTGGCCCGCTGAGGANGCGCGGCGCGAAATAAGNCTGTTCAGAGCTGGNTTGCAAAAACCAAAGCCTCCCGCCAAAANGGCTGTAGCAACCAGTAATACGCCGAGACCAGAAGATAGAGGCATTAGAATGAAACCCACAATCAGCGCCCAAATACCAACGAATACTACCTTTTCCTCTCCCCAACGCCTCGTTGCAGGCCCTATTAGTCCACCTTGAACAATTGCGGCCACAATTCCAACGTAGGCGAATAAATATCCGATCTCTCTTGGACCCCAAGAAAACTGCCGTTCTGCCCACAGCGCAATTGTCGCCTCAAGGCCCGCGAANACGAACATCACAAGTAGAAAAAGAAGTATNAACGGCTTCATATCAGGCTGTTTTACAGCCCCAAGGATCGGTCCAAACCAACGGGCTCCTCTCTTTACCATCTCCTTATTTTTGTCCGGCTCCTTCAAAATAACCAACGTGAGAATTGCAGCAAATGCAGACAAGCTAGCTGCAAATAGTGGTGCTATATGAAAATTTACTTCCCCTGAACTGGAACCCGACAGCAGCCCGCCGATCACGGGTCCAAAAATAAAGCCTAGACCAAAGGCTGCGCCGAATAACCCCATTCCTCGGGCGCGATTTTTAGGCTCTGTCACGTCGGCTATGTAAGCTTGAGCCGCCGCTATGTTCCCAGCAAAAAAGCCGGCCATCATACGGGCTGCAAACAGCATGAAAAGGCTACTNGCATAAGCCATAAGCACGTAGGCAGCACAGGTACCAACTAGACTCAATAGTATTACCTGTCGTCTCCCCACGCCATCGCTTATGGAGCCTAAAAATGGTGCAGAAATAAACTGCATCANGGAGTAACTTGCCATTAAAAGCGTTACCACTCCTGGCGCCGCACCAAAGTGTTCCGCGTAAAANGGCAGTATCGGTATTATTAGGCCAAAGCCTAANAGGTCTATAAAAACTATTAATATTAGGGCCGGCATAACAACATGACTTGGAAAGGTGGATGAAGGTTTACCAAGGGTAAAATTCCCTTTTGACTATTTGTAACCCATATTTTAGTTGGCTACCAGCCGCACTGGCCAGTTAATTTATCCAGTCGCTCCCAGGGAAATCCTCCTCTCCTTCCTCCGCATCTTCGGAGGCAAATCTTTTNTCNATTTGGTGTAACAGTCCGCCTAGCAANNTTGCACACACAGCAGNCCCANTNGGACACCGAGCANAACCNNATTCNGANNAANTNNGAACGAGTGGTGCCGCCTGTGTGACTCGAACACACGACCCCCGCATT
>PAMF01000034.1 GCA_002707185.1 Chloroflexota bacterium
AGCGCCAGCGCCGGTAGCGGAAGCAGAGCCGGTAGCGGAAGCAGAGCCGGTAGCGGAAGCAGAGCCGGTAGCGGAAGCAGAAAATGGTGAGCCAACGGTGTCTTAAAGGGGAATCACGTGAATAAAATAATAGTGATCGGGCACCTGGGTAGAGACCCTGAAATGCGCTACACGCCAAACGGGCAAGGTGTGACTTCCTTCAGTATCGCTTCAAGCCGCCGTTATACAACAAGTGGTGGTGAGACTCGAGAAGAAACTGAATGGTTTAACGTCAGCGCGTGGGGGAGGTTGGCAGAGACTTGCAATCAATTTTTGGCGAAAGGTAGGCAGGTTTATGTAGAAGGTCGCCTTAGAAGTCGGAGTTATGAAGGGAGAGATGGGCAAACACGCTTCGTTAATGAGATAAATGTTACGGATGTACAGTTTTTGGGTGGTGGCAACCAAATGGGAGAGGACCGGCCTGTTAACGGGCAGGACTCTATGGCTCCCAACGAGCCTCCGGCATTCGAAGATATAGATGATCTACCATTTTAGGAACTACTACTTTCTCATCAGTTTAGGAGGGAAGTTCTGGTTATGACAACTCCAGCACCAAGGGCACCGGGTTTTCAATCAAGAGGTGGGCCTCGTATGGGTGGAGGCCAGAGACCAGGTGGAGGACGACCAAGAGGCGGGAGATACGCTCCTCGCCGCCGCGTGTGCTCTTTCTGCGCTGATCACGTAAAGACTATCGATTACAAGGAAGTCGAAAAATTGCGTAGATATGTATCAGATAGGGCGAAAATTGAGCCAACTCGCAGAACTGGAGTATGTGCTAAACACCAGAGGGTCCTAGCTGTGGCTATTAAGAGAGCTCGGCATTTGGCTCTCCTGCCTTTTGTTCCATTACAACCAGTCGGTCCTGATATGCGACGGTAATGCCCATAGCTTCTAGCCGTGTGTAGTGGCTACAGTTCTCACCGGATTTTCATAGTGATATGTGTTCTTAGTTATTAATGCACCATCAGTTATTTGATGGCTTTTGTTGTTGCTAAGATCGAAATATTGGAATAGGGGTTTGACCATGGTTTTACCTTGGAATCGCAGCGACGACGAACCTTCGGAAACTACATCGGATCGAAGACGTAGGCGAAGGTCTGCTAGAAACAGAACTCAAGATGCTCGGGATCAAAGTAACCAACGCTCAGGCGAACGAAAACGGCAACGTATTGCTATGACGGTTGGAACCATTCTGATCATGGCAATAGCAGCTATTGTCGCAGTTGGTTATTATAGGGAATTTTACAATCCCCCTAGGGTTACAGCGGGGGCTATTAGGGGCGAAAAATTCTCTATGGGAGATTTAGTGGAACGGATTCGTGTGGTCCAGGGCATTAATCGCTATCAAGGGGGAAAAGTGGATCTCAGCGTGGTTCCATTTAAATACTTGCAGGGTCTTTTGAATGCTGAAATTTTAAGGCAGGCCTCACCCAGTATAGGGATATATGTCACTAAAGAAAATGTTGATGCAGCAATAAAAGGACGTTTTTACCCAGTTGCTCCAGCAGGGCAAGAGACTGACCCCGGGCAGCTGGATTTAGAATTCGAGAGTAATTATCAGAATTTCCTAACTCAAGTTAATCTCTCCGATGATGTTTACAGACGTATAGTTGAGGAAGGTCTTCAAAGACAACAGCTCGCTTTATTTTTAGCTCGAGATATACCTGCATCCATGGAGCAGGTCGAGATCGAGTGGATTCGTCTGGAATTTGATGGGCCAGTTCAGGCGGACGACGTCAAGGTTAGACTGGAGTCTGAAGATTTTCAGCAAGTAGCTGCTGATGTAAACGCATCTGGGGGGTTTGCTGACTCTGATGGCTACGTTGGATGGGTTCCTGAAGGTGCGTTTCCGGACTTTGATAAATTGCTATTTTCGACCGACGAAGGAAGCGCTATTTTAGAGGTTGGCGGCATTAGTGACCCACAGTTCACGGGAGAGGATGGAATCTTTATAATCCATAAATTATCTGATCTAGAGGAGAAAGAGTTATCGCGATTGATGCTCTATAAATTGACCATGGAAATGGTTGAAGGTTGGCAAGAAACCCAATTGACACAGGGGTCCCACGATGGCTGGCTAGAGATCAATTTTGATAGTGATAGATATGCTTGGGTTGCAGATCAAGTTCGATTGACTGCGCCGCGGGTACCTAAACCTCCGACACAAAATCAGGGCATGCCAATACGTGGTGGTGGTTAGGCGATTATCTTGAATAATAGAACTTCAAAGGAATTGAGAGTAGGGTTATTGGGCTTGGGCGTTGTAGGGAGTGGAGTTGCGTCTTATTTATTCAGATATGTTGATTCTATTGAAAGGCAATGCGGGACACGGGTTTTAATAAAGAAAATTTTGGTTCGTGATCAGAGTAAAACAAGAGAGGAGATAATTCCAGATTCTTTGCTAACTACGAATCCTGAGGAGATTTTGCGTTCCAGCGAACTGGACATTATTGTAGAGGTTATCGGTGGAGATCAGCCTGCAGCTACCTATTTGTCTGATGCTCTAATTTCAGGGAAACATGTTGTAACGGCAAACAAGGAGGTTATGGCGAAGTTTGGATCCGATTTGTTGGCCCTGGCTAAGCGAAATAATGTTAGATTACTTTTTGAAGCCAGTGTAGGAGGTGCTATTCCAATAATAGGCAACCTCTCGAACGATCTGATTGCCAATAAGGTTAGTTCGATACGAGGGATAATCAATGGTACTAGCAATTATATTTTAACTCGTATGTCAGAGGATCATGCAGAATTTGAAATAGCTCTTAAGGAGGCTCAGCAGCAAGGTTATGCTGAGACCGATCCAACTAATGATATAGAAGGGACAGACGCCGTTTATAAGCTTTCAATTATGTCTTCGTTGGCTTTTCATACTGTGGTAAACCCGAATGATATTTATCGTGAGGGCATTAAGCAGTTACAAATACAAGATTTTCGTTATGCTGATGAGTTAGGTTATGCCATAAAATCTCTTGGTATTGCATCTTTGAACGGTTCTTCTATTCAAGCTAGAGTCCATCCGGTGTTGTTACCTAAAGGGCATATGCTCGCCAAAGTTGATGGTGTTTACAATGCTATTGAAATAGCGGGGGACTTATGCGGGCAAGTATTGTTTCATGGTCGTGGTGCCGGAAAAGAACCAACAACTAGTGCTGTGTTAGGGGATCTGTTTGAAATAATACGGACGACGAATAGTTGCGCTGTACAAAATGAGGTCTCAGATATTAATCTGGGACTAGCCGTTCAGTCGATAGATGATTTGGAGAGTAAATATTACTTGCGGCTTAATGTGTCCGACCAATCAGGTGTTTTAGGCCAAATAGCAATGATACTTGGGGAAGAGAATATAAGCTTAGCGGAAGTATTACAAAAGGATACCGATTTATTGGCCAAAACGGCTGAGATAGTTATCACAACTCACCCTGCTTTCGAAGTTGCATTACAGCGATCTCTAAATAGGATTTCTCAATTGGACGTCGTACATGAGGTTAGCAGCCTTCTTAGGATAGAGGACTAACATCATTAGAAGCTCCATAAAATGGGTGCGAACATCAAATGTATAAACTATGGGTTTGGGATTAACTATGGGTGTAGGGGTTCTTACTAAATATAAAGAATATTTGCCAGTGACCGATAAAACGCCCGTGATCAGTCTCGGGGAGGGAGACACACCTCTAGTTAGGTCTAAGAGGATAGCCTCTGATTTGGGTTGTGGGGAACTTTATTTTAAGTTAGAAGGTTGCAACCCGACGGGTTCTTTTAAAGATAGAGGGATGGTAGTAGCGATTGGTAAAGCGTTGGAAGCGGGCAGCGTGGCTGTTATGTGTGCATCTACGGGTAACACTAGTGCTTCAGCAGCGGCGTACGGAGCTTATTGTAATCTTCCGGCTTTAGTGTTAATCCCTAAAGGCGAAGTGGCACTGGGGAAGGTAGCTCAAGCAATGGCTTATGGAGCACGAATCATTATGGTTGATGGTAATTTTGATTTGGCCCTTAATTTAGCCAGAACTTTTACAGATAAAAATCATATCACTCTTGTGAATTCTGTGAATCCGGACCGGATAGAGGGACAAAAGACAGCATCATTTGAGATAGTCGATGTATTGGGGGATTCTCCGGATTATCTATTCATACCAGTCGGAAATGCCGGGAATATCACGGCTTATTGGAAGGGCTTCAAAGAATATAAGGCTAACGGTAAGACGAAGAATCTACCGAAAATGATGGGTTTTCAAGCCGAAGGAGCTGCTCCTATAGTACTCGGTAAAGTTGTTACTAATCCTCAGACGATAGCTTCAGCTATTCGGATCGGCAACCCAGCGAGTTGGGGACAGGCTCTCCAAGCAAGAGATGAATCTAATGGAACTATTGATAAGGTTAGTGACGATGAGATACTGGAAGCTTATCGTCTTTTGGCATCAAGCGAAGGCATATTTGGAGAGCCCGCTTCCGCGGCATCGTTAGCAGGTTTAATGAAAATGGTAAGAGAGGGGTTGAATCTAACGGAACAGCGTGTAGTATGTATTATTACCGGTACAGGATTAAAAGATCCTGATCTGGCCGTAAGCAGTATCACGGCGCACACCTTGGAGATTGAACCCACTATGGAGGCATTGGAAGCTGCAGCCCTACAGGGGTAGTAGAACCTACATGCTTCTTGTGTAGTTAACCCTCTTAATAACATATGGGTTTGAGGGACTAGTTATCCAAACAGATCGAATAGAACAAGCTATCGAAAATATTTTGCATGCTATCGGAGAAGATCCGAGCCGAGAAGGGCTGCGAGATACCCCTAAAAGAGTGTCCGCAATGTACGCGGAACTGTTTTCTGGTATGAGTTTGAGCCCGGAACAGGCGATAGATACTGTATTTAATGAACACACTACTGACCCCGTAGTAATGCGCAATGTCCTCTTCCATTCCGTTTGTGAACATCATCTATTACCGTTTTTTGGCTCAGTTAACTTGGCTTATGTGCCCAATGGTAAGGTTGCGGGTCTTAGTAAACTGGCTCGGGCCGTAGAAGTTGCTGCAAAACGTCCCCAAGTACAAGAGCGGTTGACAACACAGGTGGCCGATGCAATTTATAATGCCCTCGACCCTCATGTAGTAGCAGTGGAGATTGATGCTGAACATTTATGTATGGCTATGAGGGGTATAAAAAAGCCAGGGACTAAGGTGATCACGACAGCTGTAAGGGGATCATTCGAGTGGTTGGATATTGATAGGCGTGATCTCTTGGCGTCATTAAGGGGTACGCTCTGATATGGGGATCGTCCCGATGGAATCATTTCAGCAATTTATGTCCGCATGGGAAGACTTACTGCAAGCAAGCCCTGTTAATAGCATATACCTAACACCTCAATGGCAGCAGGTATGGTGGGATTATTATGGCATTGATAGAGAACTGGCGGGATTTTATGTAGACGAATCCGGATTGTTAATGGCCGTTGCTTCTTTGTCTAAGCAAGGAGATGAAGTGACTTTTACTGGAGGTCCAGAAACTTTTGACTATAATGACTTTTTGGTGCGCCCGGGGTTTGAAAGCACGTTTTTTCCGACGCTTTTGAAGCAACTAAGTTCAGGGGGTGTCAAATCGGTTACTCTTTGTTCTTTGCAGGAAGATTCTCCTACGTTGAAGTACCTACCAGATGTAGCAGAAACCTATGGATTTGTAGTAAATGTTATTGAAGAAGATGTCTCACCTGGTTTATCGCTTCCTGAGACGTGGGATGCGTACTTAGCTCAATTGTCCAAAAAGGATAGACATGAGTTAAGGAGAAAATTTCGTCGTCTGGAAGCTTTGGATAACTGGAAGTGGTACTATTTAGAATCCCCCGTTGATATTGAGGATAGATTTGACGATTTTTTGCGATTGATGAGGATGAGTGCCCCTGAAAAAGATGAATACATGACGGACGAGAGGGAACGCTTCTTCCGTTCAATGGCGGTCAAAATGGCGCTGTTGGGCTTGGTAAAGCTTTTTTTCCTTGAAATTAATGGCGTTTCGGTGGCAGCGTCTCTATGTTTTGATTATGGTTTATCTCGTTTGCTTTATAACAGTGGCTATGACCCGGAAATGTCGTTTTACAGTGTAGGGTTATTGATGAACGCAATATGCCTCAAAGATGCGATTGAACAAGGGGAGGTATATTTCGATTTTTTGCGGGGCTCAGAACCCTATAAATATCACTTAGGCGGGAAAAACCACACCCTGTATCAAATGGTGGTGACAAAAATTTGACGCCTTCAAAAATAGCTTTCCTCTCTATACACACTTGTCCTTTAGCGGCCCCTGGACAGGGTAAATCAGGGGGAATGAATGTACACGTTCGGCAACTTGCGGCAGCTTTAGGTGATATGGGTGTTGGAGTCGATATTTTTACCAAGACACACAGCGGGCAATCTGACGAAATTGAACTTTTGAGTGATAACGTTCGGGTAATACATTTGAACGCCGGAGACCTTGATGTTCCGTTAGAGAGCTTATTTGAACATTTACCTGAATTCCTTCACGAATTCACAAGATACAACAATGAATATGGTATTGGATACCAGGCGGTTCATTCTCATTATTGGATGTCTGGATGGGTTGGACAAAAAATAGCGAATGATCTGAATATTCCGCATTTAATCACTTTTCACACCCTAGCTCGCATTAAAATGCAGTCCCGGCCGGGTGAACAGGAGTCTCTTAGGCGTCAAGATACGGAACAGGATATCATGGCTGATGCGGATAAAATAATCGCTTTTAGTCCCCACGAGAGGGATGCAATGGTACGATTATATAAAGCGCCGTCTGATAGGATTGAATTGGTGCCATGCGGCGTTGATTTGACTCGCTTTAAGCCGATAGATCGATCGCAAGCAAGAAAACATCTAGGTATAAACGGGGAAAAAGTGTTTTTGTATGTCGGTAGAATAGAATCTCTCAAAGGGGTAGATCTCCTTCTTGAGACCGCCGCTCATCTAGATGGTTCTCAGGATATTAGAGTTCTGGTCGTAGGGGGGGATGACGGCAGAGGACAAGCTGTCTCACGCTTAAAACAACGGGCTAAAGACCTGGATATAGATGGTATGGTTGAGTTCGTTGGGAGAGTGGATCAGGATCAGCTGCCAATTTATTATAATGCGGCAGATGTTTGTGTTGTACCTTCATTTTATGAAAGTTTTGGGTTGGCAGCATTAGAATCAATGGCATGTGGCACGCCAGTTGTAGCCTACAGAGTTGGTGGATTACCAACTATCATTAAGCATGGTAGTACGGGCTATTTAAAATCGTGGAGGTGTCCAGAAGCCTTTGCCAATTCCCTAGAGATGATGACATCTAGTAACAGTTTGATCAAGGCTATGGGTCAGGCTTCTCGAGAGAGGGCTGAAACCATGGGATGGGATCGAGTGGCTTTTACCTTATCTGAACATTATAAATCTCTGGGTAGGGAGATCGTATAGAAACCAAGGATCAACATATGATGTCTCGTAGGCAAAACCCAGCGCGTCGAATGGCGCTTCACATACAAAGAATGCTAGGAGCTGGTCTACTAGTAGTTCTGCCTATTGGTATAACGCTCTTAGTTCTGCGCTTCTTCTTTGAGTTACTTGATCCAAGCCTACAGCCTATGCTCGAATTTCTTCCGGGAACCTACGTGACTGGTTCAGGCATATTTGCTTTAATCATTATTTTATATTTGATAGGTATTGTAGCTTCCCATGTAATAGGACGGCGCTTGATTACCTTTGGTCATCTGGTGATGGAACGTATACCTATTATTAAAAGCATATACGGCACCACTAGGAGTGGTATAGATATGTTGGCCGGCGTTAAAGACGCTCCCTATAGAGGGGTGGTTTTAGTTGAATGGCCACGCGAGGGGATGCGGGTACTCGGGCTGGTCACATCACATATTGAGCGAGATGATGGACAGGAGATGATGTTCGTGTACATCCCAACTACTCCTGTTCCGTCTTCAGGGTTTTTGGTATTAGTCGGGCATAAAGATGTAACACCAATAGATATGAGTGTTGACGACGCGGTCAAAATTATAATATCAGGTGGAATTTTGGCGGGTGATTGGCTCAAGTCTGCTAATTTAGATGGATTAGACGAGACTCGTAACGATTAACTACATCGTTAACCCTCAGTGGTGTTCGTGAACCTGAACGGATTAGTGGCGACCCGGAGCGGATTCGAACCGCCGATCTTTGGCTTGACAGGCCAATATGTTAACCGCTACACCACCGGGCCACAGTAGGTGGGAGAACCATAAATGTTCACTGAGGAGTGTATGACTCTAACAATATATGTGTCAAGGCGCTAGGGTACTTAAGTTATTAATTGCTTGTCTCCTCCGATCTATGGGCCTTCTGGTTACGTTTATCCTTTTCCTTAAAATGGGGTATCACATATTTACCAAAAAGCCGTATAGAGTTCATAATTTCCTCGTGTGTAGCCCTTCCTGCCTGAAATATCGGCATTATTTCGTCCACACCCATTGATTCAAAATCTTCGATCACTTTAATACAGGAATCAGGGTCTCCCACACAATATCCTCCTCCGGATAGTAACTGATCAGGACTAGGCGTTTCTTGCTGTTGAGGATCTTGGCTTACCATGTTCCGTGATCCACCTTGTAGATAAAACTGGTAATCGGACGGGACCAAATCTTGATCAACTCCGGCCCATTCCAATTGGAAACGTTTCTTACTTTGGTCCAAATACCAGCCTGCAACTTCTGACCCTTTTTGACGGGCTCTAGCCCCGTTTTCATCACAGAATCCAATAGTTGATGCGACGACTTGTTTGTTTGTGAAATGTCCAACAGGATTAGCGTGGGCGATGGACTTGTAATATGTATCAACTAAGTGTCGAGTTTTGTCAGCACCTCCTAACGTATTTACTAGACAGCCTAATCCGAGCTCGCCTGCAAGCTGAAAGGTGTCTTCCTGTGTACACGCCATCCACAAAGGTGGGTGTGGTTTTTGAATTGGCTTAGGTATAACTTCCCTTGGTGGTATGCTCCAATGCTGTCCCTCGTGGGAAAATACGTCTTGAGTCCACATTCCAGGTAAGCAATTAAGGGTTTCTAGCATCATGCTGTGGGATTGAGATGCGTCGGTTCCGAATGGATTTAACTGATANGGTCCTTTTGTTCTCCCGACTCCTACATCTACCCTGCCCCTGCTGAAAATATCCAGGGTCGCAATTCTTGCGGCTACATGTAATGGGTGGTGTACTGGGGTTAGAACTACTCCGAATCCTAGGCGCATTTTGGAGGTTCTTTCCGCCATGATTGCAAGGGTCACCTCTGGGGCGCTTGAATGGGCGAATTCTGTAAGAAAATGGTGTTCGACTAACCAAGTGTGTTCGAATCCCATTTCTTCTGCAAAGGTAACTTGATCTATAGCATTCCAAAAAGTTTTGGATTCAGCATCCTCTCCCCATGGTTTGGGCATTTGAAGTTCAAAAAACATTCCAAATTTCATGTTCTGACGCTCTCACTAATGGAATTAAATATGATTAGTCTATTGGATCTGCTGATGGATTCTCGAGAAATGATATGAAGTGGGATTCATCAAGTATGGGTGTTCCTAAACGGCTGGCTGTTGAAAGCTTAGATCCTGCCGATTCTCCGGCGATTAGAAAATCAGTGTTTTTGGTAACTGAAGAGGTGGTATTACCGCCTAGTTCTTTGACACGAGATTCAGCCTCACGACGGGTCATGGAAGATAGAGTGCCTGTAATAACGAATGTTAGGCGCTCCCATTCTCTCGTTTGTTTGCTATCGGATAGGTTGTCTGCTGGTACTTCTTGTTCCAATTTGACTCCCGCTTCAGATAACAAACGAATGACGGCCATGTTGGCAGGTACACCGAAATAGTTGGTTATACTTTCAGCGATTTTGGGACCAATTCCCGGAATATCTTCTAGGTCAGGTTGGTCCGCTTGAGCCAAGGTTTTTATGCTATTAAAGTTACCGCATAGCAAATCAGCNATTTCCGCTCCCACGTGGAATATTCCAAGGGCAAACAGGATCCTCGGTAGTGGGCGTTTTTTGCTTATCTCTATGTTGCTTAATATTTTGTCAGCCAATTTATGGCCCATCCTATCTAAGGCTAAAAGCTGGTCTTTTTTNAGGCAATACACGTCAGATATTTGATGTACTAAGCCTTCTGAGATTAGCACCTGACACCATCGTTCACCTAACCCATCTATGTCCATTGCACTCTTGCTCACGAAATGTTTTAATAATTCGAAAAATTGAGCAGGGCATGCTGTATTAGGGCAGCGGTGCATAGCATCTTCATCAGATTTGATTATCTGAGTTTCACAGATAGGGCAGTAATCCGGCATTTTAAAAGGTATGGATTCAACTGGACGGCGGTCGCTTATAGGTCCAACTACATGTGGAATAACGTCGCCCGCTCTTTCTATAGTCACCCAATCGCCGACTCGGATGTCCTTTCTTTGAATATCTTCTTCGTTATGAAGTGAAGCATGCTTAACTGTGGCTCCACTTACGATAACNGGTTCTAGAATAGCGTAAGGGTTAAGACTTCCGGTTCTACCTACATTTATACCGATATCGAGGAGTTTGGTTATCGCTTGTTCGGCTGGAAACTTGTAAGCAATAGCCCACCTGGGTTCGCGCCCTACGATTCCAAGGGTTTGTTGGTCGTCGAGTGGGTCTACTTTGATAACTACGCCGTCCGTTTGGTATGGCAGGTTATGTCGTTGTGAAACCCAATTTCTATAATAATCAAACACTTCGTTCAATGATNTACACTGCATATTATGAGGATTTACCCTAAACCCGAAGGTCTTCAACCATTCCAAGGAATCCCAATGATGGTCAGGTGTGAATTGATCANCATGTANTCCTAGNCTGTATACCCANATTTCCATATTTCTAGAGGCAGTGATTNTAGAATCTAACTGTCTTATAGTCCCTGCTCCTGAATTTCTCGGATTAGCGAATAATGGTTCGCNATTGGCAGCTCTAGCTTCATTTAGTTCATTGAAACTACTTATGGGCATGTAGACTTCCCCCCNGACCTCTAAATAATCAGGAGGCGAGCCTAGGAGAGTAAGTGGAATACTACGGACTGTACGGAGATTCTGGGTTACATCTTCGCCGGTTGAACCGTCGCCACGAGTTGCTCCCCTTATAAAAGCGCCATTTTCATATATGAGGCTCACTGCGAGACCGTCTATTTTCAATTCGCATGACATGGAGAAGTCGGAGTACCCTAAAAGGTTAGAGATGCGGGTATGCCATGATAGGATTCCAGTATCGTCAAATGCATTACCTAGGCTNAGCATAGGAAGTTGATGTTCAGCTGGGGAAAATCCCTCGGCAGGTTCTGCCCCCACACGTTGAGTGGGCGAAGAATTCCTGAGTAGTTCAGGGTTTTCNTCTTCTAATCGTTTTAGTTCTCTAAACAGGTAGTCATATTGGCTGTCACTGAGNGTTGGATCGTCTAATACATAATAACGATGATTGTGGTAATTGATTTCAGTTGTCAATTCTTGGATGCGTTTCGATGCCGGAGAATTAGCCATAATTGCTCTCTCCACAGTAGGTTCATCAACATTATATTATGTACTGATTATATATGGGTAATAGTTGGCCTTCAGAAGATTAAGANTTATATTTAGTGCAAATCATCTGCCATTTCGGATTTCTTGACCTTGAAATAGGGCTAGGATAGACTAATTTTCATACCGTAACTTCACCCTAAGTAGACAGGAGTTTAGCGTGACTATAGCTACGCCAGAAGAGGCCCGAAGCCAAATAGTGAATCTTGTTCGTGATTTCGTTAAAAGGGATGTCGAGCCGGTTGCATCACAATTGGATAAAGAAGATATAGTCCCNCTAGATCTGATCGAAAAAATGAAGGGACTAGGGTTATTTGGTATTACTGTTCCCGAAGAATACGGAGGGATGGGGCTTGATTACACTACCTTTGCCATGATCTTTGAGGAGCTGAGTAAGGGTTTCATGAGTATCAGTGGAGCTATAGGNACTCATCACATAACTACTTATATGTTGACTCATTATGGAACTGAGGACCAAAAGCAAAAGTTTTTGCCAGCGTTGTCAGCAGGTAAGAAACGTGGAGGTCTGGCACTTACTGAACCTAGTGTAGGTAGTGACGTAGCAAACTTGGAATTAAGGGCTGACAAAGATGGAGAGGAATACGTTCTCAACGGGACGAAAATGTTTATTACCAACGGGCGGTACGGGGATACCTTTTGCTTGCTTGCTCGGACTGATCAATCTGCCGAACCCAACCACAGAGGTATCAGCGCATTCATAGTAGAAAAAGGTGGAGACGGCTTCAGGGTAGGACGGGATTTAGACAAAATGGGTTATCGTGGTCTAGATACGTGTGAATTGATATTTGAAGATTATAGAATCCCTNCGGAGAATTTGATTGGAGGCGAGGAGGGGAAGGGNTTCGGCCAGGTGATGAGTGGATTAGAAACAGGACGAATAAACGTAGCGGCTCGTGCGGTGGGGGTGGCACAGGCAGCATTAGAAGCTTCGTTAAGATATTCTCAACAGAGGAGTACTTTTGGTTCTCCGATTTCACAACACCAAGCGATTCAACTTAAATTGGCAGATATGGCCACGAAAATTCAAGCAGCACGGTTGATGACATATGATGCCGCTAGCAAAAAGGATTCTGGCGAAAGGGTTGACTTGGAATCGGGTATGGCCAAACTCTTCGCGAGCGAAATATGCCAAGAGGTAACAATGGAAGCCATGCGTATTCATGGTGGGTACGGATACGTTAAAGACTTTCCTGTCGAACGCTACTATAGAGACGCTCCCTTAATGATAATTGGAGAGGGTACAAACGAGATATTAAGATTGGTGATAGCACGTCAATTACTTCGACGACCGGAATACCAGCTTTAAATTTGAGTGCCTTTGTCTTATCAACGNATTGGGATTTGTATCACAAGTTATATTCAGGAGGCTAATTGATGTCACGACCGCCGGCTGAACGCATCACTAATGTTGAAGCCCCTGCCACTTTAGTTGCTGGTGAGCGAGCTCGCCAACTAGCAGCACAGGGGCGAGATATTATAGATCTTGGACAATCAAGCCCATACCATCCTACCCCTCGACACATAGTCGAAGCCGGTGTAAGAGCCCTCTATGATGGTTTTACAAATATCAGTTCTTCGAGAGGTTTGCCAGAGCTCAGGAACGCTATATATAACAAATTAGGGGCATATAATCGATTAACTGTTAATCCCAACCAAGATATATTGATTACGCCGGGAAGCAAAAAGGGTTTGTATGATGCCATTAATTCTTANATTGGGCCCGGCGATGAAGTGCTACTGGTTGAACCTACATGGGTTAGTTACCGTCAACAAGTTGAGTTAGCACAGGGTGTTCCGATATCGGTTCCGTTGAGCGAAGAAGAGGAATATAGCCTAACCTACCAACGATTAAAGGAACACATTACTCCAAGATCTAAAATGATNGTGATCAATAATCCTAACAACCCAACAGGCAGAGTATATTCAACAGATGAGTTAGCGAATTTGGCATTATTGGCTGAGGAATACGATCTCTTAGTACTTTGTGATGAGACTTATGAATATTTTCTATATGATGGTAAGAGTCATATAACCTTTGCGACTCTTCCAGGTATGTGGGAACGTACTTTGACGAGTTATACCTTTACCAAATCCTATTCCATGTCTGGATGGCGACTCGGGTGCATCGTCGCTCCAGGTGACCTCCTGGATCCGTTGCTCAAGATTCATGAACATACCTCGAGTTTCGTNGCGCCTTTTATACAGATGGCAGGTGTCGAAGCGTTGACGGGTACTCAAATGCATCTGGATGTTTGGCAAAAANATTGCGACATCCTCCGTCAGGAGGTTGTCAAAATATTGAACCAGACTGACCGTATGTATTGCCCACTGCCTGAAGGTGCGACTTTCGTCTTTCCCCGAGTTAGTTCCCAATATTCTTCAGTTGAGCTTGCAACCTTATTGGTCGAAGAAGAAGGTGTTGTAGTAACCCCCGGTTCAGGGTTTGGCGATTGTGGAGAATCACATTTTCGCATAGCTTTGATGCGTTCTCCCGCTGATCGGGTAGAAACAGCTGCGAAGAAAATATCTGATTTTATTGGGAAATTGTAACTCTGGAATAATCTAAGATAGAGTTTTTCGGATATTTAAGTTTTCGGAGAGTGACGATGACCCCTGATTTGAGTGAAGCGGAACTCTTAGAATTAGCCAGACAATTCAGTTTTCGTAGCCGTATGGATAGAAACGCAATATCGGGACCTATTTTGGTTTGGGGAAGAGGGTCCATAGTAAAAGATGTTAACGGCAAAGAATACTTGGATTTCAACTCAGGGCAGATGTGTGCTGCTTTAGGTCATAACCATCCTAGGATAGTGGAGGCGTTAAAAGAGAGCGGAGAATCATTAATCCATAGTCATATGAGTATTCTTAATGACAGGGAAGTGATTTTAGCAGCTCGCCTAGCAGAGATAGCTCCATCGGGGCTTACGAGAAGTTTATTTCTNACTTCAGGTAGTGATTCAAATGAAGCGGCCATTGCGATTGCCAAGAGATATACTGGAGGTTATGAGATTGCAAGCCCTGCAGTAAGTTTCCATGGTCAAAGCGAGGCTGCAAGAGCTGTTACTTTTACCGGTTGGCGNCANGGTTATGGTCCTTATTCTCCGGGTAATTACCCCATGATAGCCCCTTATCGATACCGATGTAGATTCTGTCAAACCAAATCTGATTGCGATTATACGTGTCTNAATACCAGCTTTGAATTACTTGATGCTCAAGCTGACGGGCAGATGGCAGGTGTGATAACTGAACCTTTGTTTAGTGCCGGTGGTGTCATAGATTTGCCTGAAGGATGGCTTAAAGAACTAAAGGACTTGTGCAGAAATCGCGGTATGTTATTAATCTTGGATGAAGCTCAAACAGGGTTAGCTAAGCTTGGTAGCATGTGGGCGTCAGATCAGGAAGGTGTAGTTCCTGATATATGCACCATTTCTAAGCATTTTGGCGGCGGCGTTGCAGTTAGTGCCGTGATGACCACTGATGAGATCGAGTCTAAAGTTTCCAATACAGACTTTGTAGTGGCGCATTCTCATTCCAACGATCCACTAACCAGCAATGCAGCGATAGCCAGTATTGATATTATTTTAGAACAAAACTTGGTCAANGTAGCCAAAGAGATAGGNGAATATTGGCGAGGTCATTTAGATGTTTTACGTAATAATCATACGATAATAGGGGATATAAGGGGCAGAGGCCTGCTCCAAGGTATAGAACTAGTCAAAGATCGAGTTACAAAAGAGCCGGCATATACAGAAGGTCGCGAAATCGGGAGGCGATGCTTGGAGAATGGACTGATTTTTAGTCTTCGCAGGGGTGGTTCAGTGATCCGGTTTGTCCCTCCGTTCACTACNACCCCTGACCAAATGGATTTGGCGGCAGCAATTTTAGACCAGGCCTTAAAAGAAGCAACTTTCTAAGGTGTTATGGTCGCTTTGACCAGGTTTCTAACTGGAAATGCCCAGTTCTTCTAAAATTGCAGGAATTCCTTGTTTTTCTTCCGGNGTTAATGGTCTCAGAGGTTGGCTAACGGTATCGTTGTCTAAGATTCCCATTATCTTTAACGCNGCCTTCATACCTGAAAAACTGGCGGCGTTAGGGCCTCCCCCTTGGGCTAGTTGCGAAATCTTGCTGACGGCCATTAAAGTCTTGTCACACTTTTTGGCTGTTTCTAGATCCCCATGTTCACCGGCTTCCCATCCTAATGAGGCAGCTTTGGGAACCAGATTTGCGATTGCGGGNATGACTCCTTGGACGCCTACCGATTTGGATGTAGTAACCCTGTATGCNGTTCCNAGGAATCGGAGTAGAGGTATTTCCCCTTGTTGACAAAGCACATTAAGTTCGGCAAGTAGTTCACCTGCTCCGGAACTGTCTTTAACTCCTACTACGGCTCCCTCGCTTGCTAAGGTGGCGATCGTATTTGGGGCTACCGCTGTTTTAACTGTCTGTGGAATATTGTATACCCATAAGGGTAATCCACACCGATCACTAATATGTCTATAGTGGGCCAGAAGTTCATCCTGAGCGTGGGAATAGTAATAAGGAGGTGTAACTGCGATACCGTCCATTCCCATTTCCTGNACATCTAAGGCCATCTGTAGAGAAATCTGGGTGCTTGGGCCNGAAATGTTGCCAATTATCGTTACTCTGCCGGNAACTTCGTTTGTCACTGTCTCCATACTAATGAGTCTTTGNGCGTCTGACAGNGCAGCAAATTCTCCCGTNGTTCCAGAAACCCATATGCCGTGTACACCGTTGTCTACCAAATAATTAACTAGCCTTCTTAGAGATGGTATGTCTACAGTTTCATCTGANTTGAGAGGAGTTAGTATAGGTACTATAACTCCCTCTATGGTTAAATTTGGCATTTTGTCTTTAATCTCCTTTTGGTATGTTCACTACATTACTATTATGGTGTCTCGATTTTGTAAACNCGAGCCGCGTTGTCNTGGAGCATTGCCGCTCTCTCGGTTGAAGAATATCCTCGCGATAATATTTTAAAGGCGTTATACATGATGTTGTAAGAATATGACACCTTATCTACAGGAAAGTTGCTTTCGAACATACATCGGTCGGGTCCAAACTGTTCTACGCAGTATTGTATGTACGGTGTCATAGCGTCTGCTAACTCTGCGGATCCTATAGGTATTTCTCGCTCATGCCAATCAAACCCTGTTCGTGGCATGCCGATTCCTCCAAGTTTTACCACGACATTAGGGCATTGGGCTACTTGGGATATACCGGATTTCCAATTAGCAATGATTTCATCATCCCTATTAGCATATGGACCTACTCTACACAAACCNCCTATATGATTAAGAATAATGGTNAAGTCAGGGATAGAGTTTGCAAAGTCAGCCAATTCCGATAGTTGTGGTGCGTATAGCCAGCCTTCAAGAGTGAGTCCCATTTGAGACAATACCTTGGCACCAGNACGGAAGTCATTGGTAGAAAGTTGACCTTGCCAATTGTGGGCGGCCGTATTCTCAATTTCAGGATGTGGGTCCCATGTTACGGAGTGCCGGATCCCTCGAAATCGATTTGGACTAGCTGCTAATAAAGCTTCCAAAACTGGTTCAACTTTGTCACCAAGGTTAAGATTCGCATGGCCGACTATTGCTGCTGCTGCTCTGCCTGGTCCGTANAGACCGCTCTCACTGGCGGCAGACAGCCCTTGTACAAATTCTACTTCTCCAACTGGTCTCATTTCTTCTGGACCGTCAGCTCGATACATTGATCGGGCCTCTATAAACACTGTTGAAACAACGTTATGGCCGCTTGTTATATCTGCTGCTAGCTCATGAAGAAGGTACCGCTGGTAAGGGATTCTTTGAGGTCTGANATCCCAAAAATGGTGATGAGGATCGCAAATTGGTAGATCGGGTTCTAGTGTATCCTCTTGGTTTAGTGCGAGCCAATCATTGCCTCCAAAAGGCATAATGAATCCTCCAATCAATATTTAGGTCGAATAATATCACACTGGAGGAATACTCAGGTAATTNACTAAGATCTATTAGCTACAAATCACCTTTATAAATATGATCTTGTGTTGTAANGTAGTTGATTAACCTGAGAAACCTTTTGGAGCCAGATTAGAATCTTCCGCGTCAGCAGGTATATTGCGGTCCTGAGAAATTGCTTCTGTCGCTGATCCTCTCTCTTGATTTACACGTTCTGGTGAGATCACGTGAGCTAATACAAAATTGGCTGTATCCTGTTTCAAAGGTTCGTCCAAATNACAGTTTTGTAAAAAGGCAAAATCAGGATCTATTTCATCTATTAGTTGCTTGATGCGGGATTGACCATGCCTGGAGGCTATTAAGTATTCTAATCCTTGAGGGTCTCTACCTAATTCAGTTTGCTCTTCTTCTCCGGTTTCGAGTTCTTCTTCATAGTCCACNCGGTCCACNATACCCATCAACCGCGTAGCTTCTTTACGGTGTGAATCGATTTGTTTTAGCAACTCATATAAGGAAGAAACTAGCTCGCAGGCCATTTCTAATGTCACAGGAACGTCAGTTTGGCGCTGCTTTGCCGATTCGATCTCCTTTTTAGCTTCATTAAGAGCGGCTTCCTTATTTTCTTCTCGTTCTTGACGACGTTGAGTCCGAGCTAGTTCAAGTCTTAACCCAGGTGCTTCCGCTGCTAAGGACTCGAGCCGATTAACCTCGCTTTCTGCTTCTTCGGCCCTACGTAATCGGTCTACCAAGTGAGAAGTTACACTTTCTACCATACGAATTCTCCTACAATAAAGGTTATCTCCAATGGTTTAGTAATCACTTATTTATCGAAAAACNCGCTACTTAATCNCCTACGTAAAATCGGCTGGTGAGACTATGCGGGATTGAAAGCTTGAAATCGATTATTTCCGAGCTTACGTACATTCGAATTCATAAAGTGCTTACGTTTGATCTACTCGAATTTTTTTTATGATAGATCTAACCTGTTATGTATTCCGTTATGTTTAGTATNGGGGGCGTGGCTTTTAGTCAGGATAGATCNTTTGATAGTTATTTAAACTCATGGTTGATTGATTGTTCAAGTAGATTTACACGCACATTTGTTGAATTTTTAAAATNCTACCAATGTTNGNTCGGAAAGATGTGCTATTCCCCTTAAGATCTAGAGGTTATAATTGGTTTCGTGTCCGCTAGGATCCATACGGAATAAATGAATGTTNAGGAGGCCGTTTTGCCGATTGAAAAAATATCTTCTAGGCTCGATTTGATAGTGTCAGAAAATGAAGAAATCAAGGAGCTTGGCAATGGCTATGGTGGTGAAGAAGGTCCTGCGGAAGGTCCATTGTGGTGGGCCGACGGAGGATATCTCCTTTTTAGTGANATTCACAACAATAGGNGAATGAAATTGGATTCCGATCAGAAGATCAGCACGTTTCAGGAACCCACGAACCGGTCTAATGGGTTGACCCGAGACNTACAAGGTCGTCTAGTTGCTTGCGAACACGATTCTCGTCGAGTGACTAGGTTAGAGGCAAATGGGGACGTTACNGTTTTAGCCAATAGTTTTCAAGGACGGCAGCTTAATAGACCCAATGATGTGATTGTAAAATCCGATGGTAGCATTTATTTCACAGACCCCTGGACTCACCGGAGGCCTGCTGAACAATGGGAATTGGATTTTTCGGGAGTCTACAGANTATCAGCCGATTTAGGCACCTTAACTTTACTAGCGAAAGACTTCATTGTTCCAAATGGACTAGCGTTCAGTCCCGATGAAACACAGCTTTTTGTGAATGATTCTCGTCGCGGACATATCCGTGTATTCGACATGCAAGACGATGGAACAATCGCTNGGGCTAGTGATCGCGTATTTTGCGATTTAACCGGTGACAGGCCAGGTGTTCCTGATGGAATGAAAGTAGATGTTGAAGGTAATGTTTATTGTGGAGGCTCGGGGGGGCTGTGGATACTTGATCCCAAAGGCGAACATTTAGGTACCATCGCCCATGAAGCTACAGCAACTACGAACTTGGCTTTTGGTGGCAATGATTGGAAAACGTTATTTTTTACTACTCGGAATTCTCTTGGTAGTGTCCAGTGCAAGATCCCAGGATTACCCGTTCCGGCCACAGGTTAATGTGCAGTAGNCTTTGTGCTGTAAAACGAATTTTGAATATTCAAAATTATTCCAAGGCTTGAATGATCGATTGCGTGTGCAGCTAAGATGTATTATCTTGAATGAACGCAGAACCCAGTTCNAGATTTTAGGGTAACGGATATTATTAAAAATCGTATAAAAGAGTTTNATAAGACTTAATGACCAAATGTTAAGGAGGGATCGATGAGAGTAATCAGAATAAGTGAACTTGACGAAGANCCAGTAGATACTGCTACTCCTATCCCCGGATGGACTGGAGGTCAGGTAATCCGGACTAGGCAGACCTTGATACCAGAAGGAAGCAGTGAAAATTTCAATTCAAGCGTAGTCAATTTTAAAAAGGGTGCTACNACCGGTTTTCATAAACATACCAGTGATCAGATTTTAGTAGTCACATTAGGATCTGGAATAGTTGCNACAGAAACTGAAGAGCATGAAATTAACGTCGGAGATGTCGTTCATGTCAAAGCTGGAGAAAATCACTGGCATGGCGCGAAGGCAGATTCTTATATGTCACATATTACTATTACTTGCCCCTAGTTGTGATTTCTAGGCACTACGATTCATAAGGATAATAGTTTCTTTCAAGTTCTGACNACTGGCTCACTCTTTGTAGATGGTTGCCATTCACGTCAATGGGAGGAAAATTATGGACTTAGTCGAAGAACAGCTACGAAACAGCCAGACGATTGCCGTGGTAGGCTTATCCGATAATCCTGATAGATTTAGCTATCGGGTCGCAAAATATTTGCAAGATCAAGGTTACAGGATAATTCCTGTTAATCCTATGTTGGAAGAAGTTCTGGGNGAGAAAAGTTATCCNGATTTAAATGCTGTACCTGAACCAATAGATATGGTTGATATATTCCGACGTTCAGAATTGGTTGCACCCGTCGTTGATCAGGCCATAGAAGTCAAGGCTAAATATATCTGGATGCAGGACGGAGTTATTGATCAGGAATCGGCTGCTAAAGCTGAACATGCTGGTATACCTGTTGTGATGGATGATTGAACTCTTCGTGTTCACCGTCGCCGGTTCGGCGACCAGTAAAANCCAGAGAACAATATACTCATACNGGGATAGTANTATNAATTAANTNGCAGGGNACCNNATNAAGGNTTATCTACNNCCNCTAAAATGANTCGCTGTAAAATTACGGAAGAACAACTAACAGGGTTATCTTCTTTNAAAGAGATAACCCTGTTAGTTGCCTGTTATATCGTTTATTTATTCACCAAAGATTTATTATTTGATNAATCTACCGCGTTGCGAAACTCCCTTCTTATTCTTGATATTGAACGCAGTTTCGGAATTTTGGTCGAGCCATCTATACAGACCTGGCTGCTTATCAACAGTCCTTTGCTATTAACCATATGTAATTGGCTGTATATAATAACATATTGGCCAGTTATCCTTGGTCTAGGTCTCCTCTTGTATTTACGGAACAGNAAGAGTTATTACCGTTGTCGTAACATTATCTTGGTTAATCTTGTTATAGCGATGATAATTTTTGTTTTAGTCCCAGTATCCCCCCCGTTCAGATCTGTACCAAACGTAATTGATTCAATCCAAACGTTAGGGCCGACTTTTTATGGAGGTCCCGAAATGAGTGTGATATACAATACAAACGCAGCTTTGCCTAGTTTGCATTTCAGTTGGACGTTGATTTTCGGGATATTTTTTTTCTCGAACGTGGGTGGGCTGCTTCGAGTGGTAGTTGGCGTCTATCCAGTTTTGACTTTGTATGTAATTCTAGTGACTGGAAACCATTTCATAGTTGATGCGGTGCTGGGCAGTATTCTGGTAGCCGCTTCTTTCTATATAGAAATGATTCTAAGGCGATTCACGTATCTAGTAAAAAGGCAACGCCTCTGAAAAATAAATGATGAATTGGTGAGGATTGTTAAATTATTGTTTTTAAGATGGGTTCCAAATTAACATGAGAGGCTCAAGCCAAGTCAAAATACCTATGCCTATCAGTATTATCTCAGGCATGGTGACTTTTGCGGACGTGAGGTTAGTCTGTCCTGCCTTCACATGAGAGAGATTATTCCAATAACGGTTAAAATTCCGTTGTAACTGGATTAACATGCCGGCCAACCCAGCGGCTGACAACAAATTTAAACATGAAGCCGTCACGATGGTTCTATCTGTAATATCGTTCATAGCGGTCTGAAAGCTAAACCAGTCTAATAAGGACAATATGATGAATACCCCAATGGTCGCGAATGGATTTAGGGAATTAGATAAGTTGCGATCAGACATCAATGTCTTAAAAGTTCCGACGTGCTTATGTATCCTGAAGAGATTATATATTGGGATTATCAAACTTAGAGCGTGCCAAACGGGATAAACAGTTTCGTCCGTTGTTTCATGATATTGTTTCCAAGTTATATAAAACCAATAAAAGAGATATAGGCCATTTGACAAAAATGCCATCGAAATAATTTTGGTTACTGATATGTAGTATGGGAGAGCGGAATCTGACTGGGTTGTCAGGAATATTTGATTAGAGACAGATACTAGATCAGCACCGCAAACTCCGCAAAATTTATGGTCAGGTAAGAATTCGGTTTTACAATCGGGGCAATAAGCCATAATCTCCTACCGCGGATCTGGTTCGAGAGAGACTAACTTGTAGTAATATTTTAATCCTCCTGGTTTGTGGTTATGCCAACTTAGCGATTTCTCTAATCAGTATATTCGGCTCAACACAGTTAATCTTATAAGTACTGAACTGTAGCTTTGCATGATTTATCTATGGAAACATTTAGTGACTGGGTTTTCCCCACAGCGGATGGCGAAAACTTGGGGCCAAAGCGGGATTTATCGCTCTGTCGGTTATGATAGCGTTTTCTAAGAGTTCGACATCAGTATCACTGTGTGGGTCCTGCTTTGATCTAATTGAAGTGAGGTGTCGACGTGGACCGAGCTCGCTTAAGTAATTAGCGAGGGTTTCTAGACTGTTCAGATTATGGATCGGAAGGAAATCATCCACGTATGGGAGAGCAGCTTGGAGACCTCGAGTTAAAGGTTCAAAATCGGGTGCTCCGAGTAATGGGTTGAGCCATATTAACCTATAGCAACTTCTTTGGAGCCTCGCCATTTCCGTCGCTAGGAGATCTGGTTCTCCCCTATCCCAACCGTCCGATATGATCATAACGACAGCCTTGTTTGTTCGCATCCTTCGTGACCATTTCAGGTTGAAACTACGTAGAGTTTCTCCAATCCGAGTGCCTCCCGACCAGTCTAAGACCGCTTTCGAGACCTCATCTACTGCTTGATCTACACTTCTGAAACTCAATTTACGGGTAATTCGAGTGAGTCTAGTGGCGAAAAGGAAAGCCTCTAGATGTTTTACTTCTCCGGCTATGCTGTGTGTGAAGTGAAGCAACATACGGGTATAGCGTTCCATAGATCCGCTGACATCGCATATTAGTATTAGTGGCCGTGGTTTCTGCTTGTTCGTACGGTGGGCAATATCGAATAGTTCACCGCCCTTGCTGATGTTCGAGCGAAAAGTTTTCGGGAAATCAATAAGCGAGCCGTTACCGGGGTTTTTTCTGCGACTTCGTTGCCGTCCGGGATTCCAAGTTAAATCAGAAATCATGGTCTTGGCTTCGGATATCTCAGAAATTGTAAAGTTAGCAAAGTCCTTATTTCGTAAAACGTCATTGGGGCTGAAAGTCCTGCTGATCTCTATGGCCGGCGGTGCGTTATTTCCCCCCGGGTTTGTATTAGAAGGATCCGGATTGATTTCCCGATCTGATGGAGACATCTGGGGAGCTTTATATCTTCTTTGTTCACCCATTGAACGGATATCTTGAGTGGTTTGATTTGCAGACGGTTTTCTCCAAAAGATTTGGAAAGCTTCGTCAAATAAAGGAAAATCGGCTTTATTATGAACTAAAAGGGATCTAGCGGCGTTTCGGAAATCCTGCTTGGAGCTGATAGGAATATCTTCGGTGGAACGTACTAGGTCAATGATGTTTCCTGCACCAAACTTTAGGCCCACCCGATGTAACAACTCACAGAACAGCATTAGATTTACTAAAATCGGTTCCTTGTCGTTTCGTACGGTTTCTGTGGGAGTGGTCTCTCTCATCGGAAACGCTCCGGTCTGTAAGGTGCGACACTTTCAATTTTCACATTATCTAAAATCTCTATTGCCGCAGCTTCCCCTATTATTGGGGCCAAGGTTACCCCACTATGTGTCAGTGCTATGTAAACGTTTGGAGCATTCTTTGCAAATCCTAATATGGGATATCCGTCCAACGGCATTGGTCGGAAACCTACAGGGACAGGCAGAGGTAAAGCGTTCCGTAAAGAAGGTAGATATTGGATAGCGCGATTCAACAAATCATCTGCATGGTCTTGTGTATCGTCTTCTTTAATACTTTCTTGGTCGCCTTCTCCGATCATCAAAGTACCGTTATGGCATTGCCTGATGTGTATTTCGGGATGATCTGCATCTAATCCAGGAGCATAAATGATTGGGATAGATGAGAGTAATGGTGGTTGGTGGTTCGTCCGAATCACTACACCAGGGCTAGTTTGCTGTGGAATGTTGATACCGGCTAGGGCGGCTAACTTCGTAGTATCGACTCCTGCGGCAATTACTAGGTAATCAAAAGATAGTTTATGGGAATCGGTGGTTAATGCGGTGAGTTTGTCTCCATCCTCTCGCTCGTTATATTTGAGTACCTTCGAGTTCGTGATTATGGTTGCTCCATGTTCTTCGGCACGTTTAAGGCACGCTTTAATAACTAGTTGGGGCTCTACCTGCCCGTCAACCGGTGTAAATTCTGCTGCTGTCACGCTTCCAAGGGAAAGTTGCGGGGCCAACTCTTGTAATTCGGGTTTCGTAATCAGTCGACTGGGATATCCCCATTGTTTAGCTTGGAGTATTTTTTGTTTGAGCCGCTCTGCCCCTTCATCGGTCGACTCCCAACTGATCTTACCACCCCACAGCAGCCCTATTTCCATATCTAATTTCCGAGCTAAATGATCCCACATGTTCATGGATTTACGGCTGAACTCATGGTAACTGTATGGATGTTTGAATCCGGCATTAATCCAGGCAAAGGAATGGCTTGAAGCCCCTGACCCGGGGTCACCGGAATCAATGATTGCTACTTTTGCGCCGCGTTCAGATAAGTGATATCCAATTGACGCTCCAACTATTCCTGCTCCAATAATTACTACGTCAAAGTTTTTCATATCCTTAGATTGTGTCAATTCTAGCCCCCTCTGCCACGCCGTCTGGGCCCCCGATTTTGCGAACGTTCTAATAAAGATTGAATAGGTTCTCCTCGTATTTGGGCTATATCGTCTTCATATTTGAGCATAATCCCTAGGGTATCTTCAATGACCTGCGGCTCTAAGGTGGTTTGATTGAGGGCCATGAGGGCGGTTGCCCAGTCGATGGTCTCAGAGACTCCTGGTATTTTGAAAAGCTCAGTTTCACGTAGTTCCTGGATAAATCCTGTAACCTGTTCCGCTAAACGTCTTGGTGCATCTGGTAATCGTGTGGTGACGATTTGCAGTTCTTTTTGATAGTCTGGATATTCGACCCAGTGATATAAACACCTGCGTTTTAAGGCATCGTGGATTTCGCGAGTACGGTTAGAGGTAATTAAAACTATGGGTGGGTGATCCGTGGTGTAAGTGCCGATTTCTGGGATAGTAATTTGAAAATCGGCCAACAGTTCTAATAAGAAACCTTCAAATTCTTCATCGGCTCTGTCTAGTTCGTCTATCAATAAGACCGCTGGCCTGTCCCTGTTTTGGTCTATAGCCTGTAAGAGAGGACGCTTAATTAAAAATCTTTCATCGAATAGATCTCTACTAGCCGATTCTTGGTCAATTGATCCGGTAGCTTCCATAAGCCTGATCTCGAGCATCTGTCGTGCATGGTTCCACTCATAAACAGATTGATTAATGTCTAATCCTTCGTAACATTGGAGCCGGATCAGGTCAGTTCCCAGTGCAAGTGCTAGTGACCTTGCAATCTCAGTTTTACCGACCCCTGCTTCTCCTTCTAAGAAAAGAGGCCTTTGAAGTTTTAAAGACAAAAATAATGCGACAGCTAAGCCCCTATCAGTTATATAGTTTTGATCGCGCAGTAGAGACTGAACATCTTCAATACTTTCTGGAGGACCATATTCAGCGTTCAATCTCTCACCTCTACATTTGTATACGGTACAAAATGTTTGACTAGATTATTATACGGCAAATTAAGTTGCGGAAAATTTGGAACACCACAATTCGCATCTAGGTCGTAGGTTGTTATACAGAACGTTTTTGGAAAAACGCCTGTACGTTTCGTTTGAGTTGGCCCCAATGGTCGTTTATGGTTTCCTTTTCAGATGTTGTTAACTGGTTATAGTATTTTCCGAACTGGGGAATGAACCATATAGAAAACACCCAAAAACCTGGCATACCTGTGTCTTCTCCGGGATCATTGGAGATTAACCCATCGGCCCCGGTAATTTCCCAAGAGGTTAATACTTCATCATGGTCAGCGATCGCTATTGATTCTATCCATGATGCTTTTCTATCTTCACCAGTGAAAGAGTTCATTAACTCTAGAAGTTGTTTAATTCGGTCTTCGTCAGATGCATCTTGTCCGGCAAAACGGTGAGTGAATCTACTTTCCCAGTAGTCTCCTAAAGATGGAACTGTCAATCCTCCATCTGAAGCTATTACTAACATCGAGGTTGTTGCTGACCATTGAAGAGCTTTCTGACAGGCTATCTCTAAATGAGTTGATCCAGTTTCATCAGGGACGGTAGTCAATCCGAGGTCGGAAGGAGTGAAGCAACGTAAAGACAACCCATCCAGCAGCCATCGGAGAGTTTCTTGTTTTGCGAGATTGCCTGTACCTAAAAGAATCTTAGAATTGGAATGAATGTTCATGAATTGGTTATTTAATCATTCAGGTTGTGGGGGCTGTCCTAGCCTCTACCGGTAGGGATTCTTCCCAATCTGGAATTAAAACACGTGAAGTTGATTGCAAGAACAAGATACATATAGTCCCTGCAAGGCTTGCTCCAATTGATACAATCCAGCTTATATCGTAGGAGCCAAACAAATCGTATAAGGCTCCGGCTATTAACCCCCCTAGAGCCATACCAGTTCCAGACCCCAAATGCTGGAACCCAAAAACAGATCTTACAGGTCCCATTCCATAATATTGACGGTTGATTACTAGGAAGGCAGACATCTCCCCTCCAAATCCGACACCAAACAGGGTTGCAAACAGGTAAAACTGCCAGGGCTCCTGAGCCCAGAATAAAAGTAGCACGGTCAAACCTTGTACGGTATAAAAAACCGCCATCACTCCTTTAGACCCAAATTTATCCGCCAGAATTGGGGTGGCGAATCTACTGAACATGCTTGTTGTTACGTAACAGAAAATGATCCATGATCCGGCAGCTGGNCCGATCCCTAGGGTATTAGCAAAGTTAACGATATGCCACATGACGATCGAGTGTCCTAGGCATCCTAAATGATGTATAGCTATTAAGTTCCAAAAAGAGGGAGTTNTACGAACTGCCTGGAGAAATACTTGAGTACGAATTTTATTGAACTCAGTATTTGCAGGTGCGGGATCGTCTTCAGTTGAACCGAATGGTTTCATACCNCGATTAGCCGGATCCCCGTGGAACAATGGCAATANGGCGAACATTATTNCTCCGCCAACTATGCCTACGAGTAAAAAACCTCCTTCCCAACCAAGCTTCGTAAATATCAGGGCCAGTGCAGGTGCNGCTATGGCTCCTCCCATNCCTCCTAGGGANTGTTGGATNCCGACCGCTATGCCCAGACGGGTTTTGAACCACGCAGCTACCGTAGTGGGTATATTCACTGAAAAGATAGCCTGAGCCACACCTAGGACAAAGCTATAGTAAAGATATAGTTGCCAGACATGCGAGGCTTGGCTCATTAACAACATACCTACGACAAACATAACGCTTGCAAGTAACAGAGAGTTTTTTGCTCCGTATTTGTCGCCTATCCAGCCAGCAGAGGGAGAAAGAGCAGCGCTTACTAGGCTTCGGAAAACCTGCATCAAAATTAATGAAGTTAGTGTTTCACCCGGGAATTCTTGAATTAAATAGATTAGGACCAAACCAAAAGCTTGNCTCACAAAGTTAGAAATCACCCGCATGAAAGTTCCGATTCCAACAATGGACCAAGCGTAATGGTAATTCTCTTTGGCGATTTGAGCCCAGCTGATGACGTTTAGATTTGCCATATCAAACCCCGTTAGGTAACAGGTTGAGTGCTGAGAAAATCAGAACAAAACTGGATGTAAACAGTTTTAGATCAAATAAGTCAGATGTACACTGAAATAAGATGTGCGAGTAGGAGATTTATCACCCTTCATGGTAAGGATTTCGGACACCTCAATTAGTTTTAGAAAACGGGTGTTAGTATCAAANGTACTGATTCGTNACCATGGGTCCATGGGTCGACTAATTATGTTTCTCTCATAGCCCAAAGTCAAGGAAATATCCGAGATCTGAAATCCAACGGGTTAATAAGGAATATATTGGTTCTATAAGTTAGTTAAGAATCTGGACAGCTATATGATTTCATTTATTACAAGATTGTTTCGGTCTCGACCTTACAAGGTAGATGGCGAGAGCATGATCCCTGCATTCAATAGGGGAGATCACGTGTTGGGAGAATTGTTAGTCGGGCAGCGGAAAGAATTGAGCCGTGGTGACGTAGTAGTGTCGGAAAGGCCTGTAATCGCGATAAGGCCTGGCGCCTCTGATGGATCTAATAGAGATTTAAAGCGCGTTGTTGGATTGCCCGACGAGTATATATGTTTAAGAGATGGATCAATTTATATAAATGAAGCGCTTTTGGACGAACCGTGGATAGCAGGACATCGATCGTGGGAGGCCCGTGGTTCTCAATGGATTACAGGTCCTAAGGAATATTGGTTACTGGGTGATAATCGAGGGTACAGTACAGATAGTTCCTTATATGGACCAGTGTCACAAGATGGAGTGTTGGCGAGGATTTGGCTTCGTTATTGGCCGATTAGTTCCTGGAAAATATTCTGACTTGATATATGCTATGGTCGCTTTGGTTCAGTGATATTATTTCCTAATCTTACCGTTATAGTTTCCAGATGTTACCTACCTGACAGATCATATCTACTTGATGGATAGATTCGGCGGGCCATCCCACCATAGTTATCCAATCTTCAAAATGTGATTGTTCGGCAGCTTCACACTCAGTTACTATTTTTCCTGTACTGAAATCTCCGTATACCTTTAGTATCGTAGTTCTACGATCTGGCCGCCATTTCTTTACTGAGTCTAATTTGCCTCTAAAATCTGCCTCATTCATGTTCGGTACGTTGTGAATCGCCATAAAACGGGCCATTTGCTACCTCGTCGTATTAATCCAATTGAATTCGGTTAACAGTGATATAAGTATTGGTCCATCAGGTTTGAGACGTGGCCTACAACTAATCAGTTGGGGGGATGAACGGATACGGTATGGGCGGACCATCCCGAAGAGGTAGGACTACGGTTGCCGTACCAGGCATGCTCTCTACACCGTCGTGTGTTTTCATCCCAATCTCTAATTCTATCAATCCCATTTGTGATTTGACTGATTTTTCGATCACTCTTCCCCACATGATTAAAACATCTCCAGGGACTAGCATGGCGCGATGCTCGAATCTTGCCTTCCATGGCCATCCACCTGGTGATGTCCAATCCTTCAGAAATTGGGGAACTACGCTTTGTTTCCAAGATCCATGAACCAAAATGCTGGGATTTTTGTCGTGATTAAGCCCGAAGTCCAGATCATAGTGAATCCTGTGAAAATTCTCTATAGCTGCGCTCCAGCGAAAGAGATGAGTCGGAGTAGGTTTGTATATATATTTCGGTAACTCCGTCCCTTCTTCGATGTCCTCGTAATAAATTTGTTGTTTGTGGCGCATCTGGTCTGCGGTTGGCCGTTCATTTTTCTTCCAGATGTCTTCTGGTTCCAGCTTTAGTAAATCTTCAAGTGGAGTGGTCATTAATAATCCTCACCGATTTTTATGGTTAAAGATCTTAAGATCAAGATTTAACGTCTGATTGTTGAAGCTCTTGTAATGCATAAGATTGCATCACTCTGGTTCTTGAATGTGGTTTCTCGAGTAATGATCAAGAAAGGCTTCCCGTCTCGCCCTACTCGCTCTCTTATATCTGAGTATTTATTTTGAAAAAATATCTTATCTCCAATACTTGGGTATTGGTAAATCTCCAGCTCGTTACCGGCATTCAATACTCGTACTAGATTGGTGGGGACTGGAGGTAGTTCACCTGGCCGCTTCACATCGCCAATACCGTCAGACATGGGGTTGCCTTCAAACGCACTCGTAATGGCGTCCTCTTGATCTGGGGGTATTCTGCTTGCCATGTAACTAACCATTATGGGAGGAGTTATGATTTGTCCATATTTACTTTGCTTCGCAAATTCCTCGTCCCAATATCTTGGATCGGGGTCCATAACTGCTTGCGTAAATCTCCGGAGGTACTCAGAGTCTACATTACCCCAGGATTCTACTATATCTCCGCTGACCCCTATCATCGCTTTAACTTCTGCTGTCAATGCTGATTCTGTTTGTTGAGTCATGCTGCCCTCGCACAGACTTAGTATACTTCTCAGACTACTCTAGCTACTAATTAAGGTCAATACTAATTGATATAGATGAATGATCAAGAGCCAAAGTGTTGATCGAGCGTTTCCTTGAATTCCTGTTGTGTGAATCTATATTCTTGGGTTCCCAAGGTTTGGACTACATAGTGAGAACATACGGTACCCATCATAGCAGCGCGTTCGACNGGTAAATTGTTCAATAATCCTTTTATTAATCCACCTCGGAAAGCATCTCCTGCTCCTGTTGGATCTATCGCGTTATCAGTATAAATCGCCGGGATAAGGTTAGTGCCGGACTTGGTTTGAATTTCGCAACCTTCCTCGCCCTTGGTAGTTATGATAATTTCTACTTTTTCTAGTAGTTCGTTCANGCTGAGGCTTGTTCGCTCTTGTATCATTGCCAATTCATAGTTGTTTGAAATTAATATGTTTGATTGACTGATGCATTCTGTTAGCTCAGCCTTCTGCCAGGCAGGCAGAGATTGACCAGGGTCAAATATAGTGAAGATCCCTTGCTTTTGATGGATTTCTGGAAACTCCATCATGTCGGCTAAATTGCCTGGAGCGACGATCGCGATAGANTGGGATGGATCGATTTGAGAGAAATCAAATGCTGATTGATATTTCATGGCTCCTGGATTAAATACAGTAATCTGGTTATCTGATGTGTCTGTTGTAATATAAGCAGAAGCTGTCGCTTCATCCTCGATTATTCGTATGTTTTCAGTTGACAGCTGATTTTGGGTAAACCATTGGATATACCTGTGATGATCGTGTCCTATGGTCGCTAGAGTCCTGGGTTTTTCACCCAGCAACGACAGGCAATAGGAAATATTTCCAGCTGTTCCTCCAAAATTTTCTTTAAGCCCATTTACCATGAAACTCACGTTGAGATTGTCGATTTTATCAATCACTATGTGTTCTGAAAATTTCCCAGAGAAATCCATTATTCGATCGTAAGCTATTGAACCTGAAACCAGAATNTCCATTACTATTCCCCTATTAAAANTATTTGGTCAATTAGTTAAACTCTTTATTAGCATCCAACTGGTATCTTATGGGTGCCGTGCAATAGCACNGAATCCCCTNCTTTTATATCCCAAACCTNTGCTTGTCCTTGTGCTATTTCGAGGACGTACTTGACAGGGTTGTCCGATTGATATCTAGGCAGTTTATTAATCTCTGTCGATTCCAACGGAATGGGGATATTAGGAGTAATACTGGCTACTATACATGTGTCAGAAATCCAAACTATGTCAATCGGAAATAACATATCCTTCATCCAGAAGGTTTGTATAGCTGGATTATCAAATATAAACAACATTCCGTGATCATCCGGTAAATTTATCTGACCTGACAACCCCTTGCCCCTAGTTAAGTTGTCGTCTGCTATTTTGACCTTGTAAACCGCTGTCCCAATGGTTACTGTAGATTGNTTTGTTTCATGGACTATNGGAACGGTCGGTTTGGAGGCAAAATCATCCTGCATTGAGAGTGGGTTACTGTATGNCAGTGATCCACTCCCATCGGGTGCATCTTTGCAACTCAGGCAGATTCCAGAANAGATAATCAACATTGCTAGCAATGATTTNCTAACTAAGAATTTCTTATTTTTGTTACGGATTATCTAAGACCTTCCTAGTTCTCCGTGGATAGTATGCAGCCNGTCCCTGAGAGACCGTAAAAGAACNGCGGGTGGAGGAGGGGCAACATGACAGTATCCAACCCCCAGTTCTGTTAGCTCTTTCGCTGTTAATGGCATGGCAGGATGATTCATGGGAAAAGCTAATTTGGCTTTTCCAATATTTTTGACTTTCCCTGCTAATTCTTCTAATTTTGAACGTAATACGGGGCTTTTAGGGTCTCGTATACCCATATATTCTGAGAAATCTGTGGGGCCAATTGAAACAATATCAATGCCGTCCAAAGCTGCTATTTTTTCTATATCGTCTACACCTTTAGCGTCCTCGGTCATAACTGCCAACAGAATCTCTTCGTTAGATTGTCTGGTATGTTCTTCCCAGCTGATCGATCCAAATCTCGCTGCCCGGGATCCTCCTGCCCCTCCTCTATGTCCGATAGGTGCATATCGAACGGCATCAACGGCTTTTTTGGCGCCTTCAATCCCGTCTATATGCGGTATGATTATTCCTTCAGCGCCCGCATCTAACAGCCGTAAAATCAAATTTTCATCGTTTCCTGGTATACGTATAATTGACGTTACTCCGGCCATGTCAGCTGCTACTATCATTTGGCTGACTAATCCCAAATCGAAAGTAGTATGTTCCATATCTATAAATGCAGCATCAAAGCCTGCTAAACCGATGATTTCAACTATCTGCGGGTCAGCGAATGTAACGTACGTTCCTAACGCTAACTGACCTTGACTCATAATGTTTTTCACACGATTTTGTCGCATTGATCGGCTCCTTAAACCCACTATGTAACTTAAAAATCTTGGCCTATTATCTTATATAGTAGCCTCTGTGGCCAGATGGCTCAGGTGAATTGTTTGCCTAAGGAGTAGGGTTCAGCTACAATTTTGTTGGTATCACAGAACTATGACGTTAACGCGCAAACAGCTGGTGGGTTTAGAGAGATGAAATGTTAACAGGGGCATTATCAGGGGTAAAAGTTCTGGATTTAAGTGAAGATATTGCTGGGTCATTTTGTGCCAGGCTTCTCGCAGATTATGGTGCAGATGTATTAAAAATAGAACCTGTTGGAGGGGCGGCTCTTCGCACGATGGGTCCGTTTGCTCAAGATGACCCACATACCGAGAAAAGTCTTTTTTTCTTAGTCTTGAATTTAAATAAAAAGGCTTCTACCCTCAACCTAAATGTTGAGCTGGGTCGAGAAATACTGAAAAGGCTAGTAGCGAAAGTAGATGTAGTTGTTGAAAGTTATCGTCCCGGTTATTTGTCATCTTTAGGCCTAGGATATGCAGAGCTGAGCGCGGTTAACCCTTCGATCATTATGACCTCGATCACACCGTTTGGTCAGGATGGTCCTTATAGCCAATTTCGAGGTGAGGAAATTGTTAATTATGCCATGAGTATGATCATGAGTATTAGTGGTATACAAGGTAGGGAGCCGTTGAAACATGGGGGATTTCAGGCTCAATACGAGGGAGGGTTGTTTGCCGCTGGTGCGACAAGTATGGCTCTCTTTAGGCAAGGGCTAAATGGCTCAGGAGACCACATCGATGTTTCGATCACTGAGTGTGTAGCTTCTACTATGATGGCCACTCAGACGATTTATCCATTTATGGGAGGGGTGCAAACACGCCGACGGTCAGAAGGAAGTATGTTCGAGAATCCCATGCCTTGCAAAGATGGTTGGATTATATCTCAAGCGGGGGGAGGGGCTACTTGGGAAGATATTTCGGAGGTATTCCGTGCTCCAGGCTTGTTGGAACCTCGTTTTGCCAATAGTGCAGAGCGCTCATTGAACGGTCCGGAGATGGACCAGATAATATTAGATGCTATCAAAGACCGGAGTAAATGGGATTTGTTTGCAGAGGCGGCGAAAGCACGTATGCTTTTTGGATTGGTGCAAACCCCTAAAGAGTTAGCTGAGTGTCCTCAATTGGAATCCAGAGAGTTTTATCGGGAAACCGATCATCCTGTTCTTGGCAACATTCGTGTTCCCGCAGAACTGTTTAAATTCAGTGAAACCCCATATCAGTTAAGGATGTCCGCCCCTACACTGGGTCAGAATAACAACGAGATCTACGTTGATGGTCTGGGTTATACGCCTCAAGAGGCAATCCAGTTACGACAGTTAGACATAATATAGTAATCAGATATGAAGAGGATCATGATCTATGCCTGAACTTCCTTTGGACGGCATAAGGGTGCTAGATTCAACCTATGTGTTTGCTTTGCCTTACACCGGTGGGCACTTAGCGGATTTAGGCGCCGAAGTAATCAAAATAGAAGGTCCTACCAGACCAGACCTGACAAGGAACGGAGGATTGTTTGGCAGCTTTCCTGAAAATGAACAGGGAGGAGATTGGTGGAACAGGTCCTCCACTTATAACCTGTTAAATCGAGGAAAAGAATCTCTAGTTCTGGACCTATCGACCGAACGTGGGAGAGGATTATTCAAGGAATTGGTGAGTATAAGTGATGTGGTCATGGAAAATTTCACTCCTAGGGTTATGCGTGGGTGGAATTTAGACTATCCCAATTTAAAAAAGATCAAGCCAGATATTATATTGATCTCTAATACGGGATACGGGCATGGTGACGGCCCTTATTCCAGTTATCCCGCTCAAGCTACTACTCAAGAGGGTACGCATGGTCATTGTTGGGTGACTGGTTATGCGGGGGAAGAGCCTGCCAAAGCAGGTAGATCCTTTGTAGACTTTCTGTCGACTTGGACCGGCATATTCGCTATAGGTGCTGCTCTGCGTTACAGATCACTTACAGGTAAGGGACAGTGGATCGATATAGCTATGTATCAAGCGGGCGCAATGTTTCTTTCTGAATACGTGATGGATGCGATTGCCAATGGACGAGAGGGAGAACGAATTGGTAATAGACACCCACACCGTATACCTCAAGGTTGTTACCCTGCGGCAGGTGTGGATCAATGGATTACGTTGTCCGTAGGTAGCGATGAAGAATGGATAGGATTGTGTGGACTCATGGGGGAGCCCGATTTGGCTCGAGATCCTCGGTTTGCGGATATAATGTCTAGATATCAAAATCACGACGCACTGGATGATTTGATTCGCAAATGGACGAATAAATTTGATAAATATGAATTAATGCATATGTTGCAAGGTAAAGGAATACCTGCAGGGCCTGTGTTAACCGGTCAGGAAGTGCATTTTGATGAACATTATCAGAGTCGCAACTTCTTAGAAAGAGTTACGTATCCAGAGGAACGCAATATGGGGACTCGTTTATTGATGGGTCGACCATATAAATATTCCAATACTCCTCTAAAAATTCGTAAGCCCGCCCCACCATTTGGAGCGGAGAATGAATATTTGTTAAAGGATTTACTGGGTTTGTCGGTTGATGACTACGACAAATTAATTGAGCAAGCAACTATATCTTCGGTACCATTAAGTGGGGATCCTGCTCCTAGGATTGATCCTAAGCAGTCCGTTGAGGAGGGTTTACTTGGACACTGGGATCCAGACTATCGGGATCACTTAGGCATTTCTTGACACTACTTGTTACCATGGATAAGCTGAACCATGACGGGCCAGTAGCTCAGTGGTAGAGCAATCGGCTCATAACCGATTGGTCGCAGGTTCGATCCCTGCCTGGCCCACCAACATCTATTACGGCTATTTTAGCGCCCTCGATAAGAGGGCGTTTTGATATCTGCCAAATAAGGGTTCTGAATTAAATTTTGATCTAATGCCCGGAGGTTTGGGTGCCGCAATCAGGTTTAGTTGAGTTGGTTATGGTATTAGTCATAGCAGTGCTTTCCGCCAGCGTTGGGATATATATATGGCTAAGTTTGTCCACCGAGCAAGAGATTGCTGAAAATTCACGATCCGTACCAAGCCCGAATTTGAACCAAGACCTATTGATCGGCTTATTTGAAAATTACTTAGTATCAGACCCTCCGGATGGATTTTGCTTGGCAGGTATGTCCCAGACAAATACTTACGGGCCTTTATGGCTGTGGCGACAAGAACGTTGGCATGAATTGAGGGTTACTTTTAAGGATCACCTGTGGGTAGTCAAAGCCTCAGGAATTGCTTGCGATGGTGTAGAAACTTGGCACGTTAATGATGTAACAGGTCATATTGCCTATCAAGGAAGTTCTACGGTGAGTAACTGAGCTCCATCACGGTATATTTGCTAGCGGTATAAGGGCTTAAAAAAACTATGTAGAAAATTACGCCCATGGGCCCATGAGTGGATTCGTTTAACTACCGGATCTGGGATTTTCTCGCCTTTTCTGTGGGTAATACGCATGGCTTCGTATTCTTGAAGTTCCGGTGGTTTATCTGCTGTAAAGATTATTTCGCAACCTTCTGATTCGATAAAAAGCTTAAGAGATTCATAGCCTTTGATAGGTTTGTTTGGCTGTTGGTAGACGTAGAGCTCTGTTGAACCTACTAATTCGTCTAGATGATCATTACCGTTTCCTCTACCACCGCCTTGTCGAATTTGATCTCGGTTTATGCCGTATTTCGAAAGATCTTGGTTTCTCATATTCATAGAGGTTCCTCTTACACATGGGTAGTTCGTATTTATGGAAACAGAGCCCAACCTGTTCTGTCAGTTTCGGCGCGATAAAAATGACCGTCAGTAGAGGTTACATATAAAGTCGAAAGGTCAGGTCCTCCGAAACAGCAATTAGTTGGTCGGTTACACGAAATAGGATGGGTCTCAATTACTCGGCCGGTTGAGGAGAAAACATAAATCATCGGGCCAGGACCGCCGAGTTCCCATCCCGCTGTGGCCACTATATTACCGTCAGAATCTAAGCACATCCCGTCAATTCCTCTGTGGATATTTGTGCTATCTTTACCGAAGGCGTGTAGTACCGAATACGGCCCTAGAGATCCGTCATCGTTGATAGGATACGCTCTTAATTCTCGGTCTAGATCTATCCTCTCGCTATTGCTTTCAGCAACGTATAGTGTGGCCTGATCTTCTGATACTAGAATACCATTTGGCATTGTCGTGTCGAATGTAACTCTTGTTACCGAATATGATCCATCTTCTTTAAGGTCAGCTCTTAATACAGACCTATTATCCAAGTCTTCAGTCTCCCTGGGATCAATGTTGCCGGAGTTCCAAGGATTAGTGAACCAAATGCGTCCCTGGCGATCAACTGCAAGATCATTAGGAGTATTTAGCTTGATACCGTCAACTTGATTGGCAACTGTATTAGTACTCCCATCTGTCTCGAATTTAACGATTGATCTGCCCCCTGAGCAGCAACCATATAAATTCCCGAGACTATCGTGAGCTAATCCGTTGGTATGGTTTGTACCATGACGATATTCGTTTATCTCATTTTTATCAGGGTCATATTTGAGGATTCTGTGGGAGGGGATATGAGTGAATAGGAGATGATCTCCGTCCCAAATTGGGCCCTCAGTTACCCCGCCGTAGGGTCGGGTGATTAGGTTAAATCTCCAGCTCATAAGTTTATCCTTTCATAATGATAGATATATAGTACTACTTCAAACTAGATACGCGATAGGACTAATTTCGAAGCTGATCTTTTGAATCGTTACCAAACGATTGTAGAAGTATCGTTATTATGGTCACAATTAAGCCGGATACTTTAATTTCATAGCGGATTACGGTATATAATAGACTACCATTGACCTTTTCAAACAATCCTGTTACGGTTTTGATAGCTCAATCCTTTGATGGGGCTAAACTTTTTTGTGAGGTAACACATGGTACCATTGGTAAAAGCCCCTATAGGGCTAGCAAAGTACATGTTATTGCTTATGGCAGTAATAGGGTTGTTTGCCGTTGCCTGTAGTTCGGCTTCAGCTCCGGCTGAACCGGCCAGCAAACCGGCGGCCAAAGTCGAAATGACAGGGATAACTCCGATTCCATCCGAACCGACAGCAGCACCTGCAGCAGCAGGAGCTCCTAAGGCTGCGGAAGCTCCCAAGGCTGCAGCTGCGCAAGCTCCTGCTCCCGCGGCAGTAACTACCACAAGAGATACACTGACCTTGGTAACCAACGGTGAACCTGACCTCTTAGGAGCATGGTCACAGGGTTGTAGCGGTAACGTTCCAAGTTTGGTCTGTGAAGATCTTGCAAGTGATCCATTGACTTGGATTGATAGTACAACCTTTGAGGTGGTTCCCTTGACCGGCGTTGAGAAATGGGAACAGATAGATCCTGATCGATGGCGTTTTTATCTGCGTGAAGGAGTCACTTTCCATAACGGTGAAGCTTGGAATGCGGCTGCAGCCAAGATGGGCATAGACATGCACGGTGATAAAGAAACCAACGGTCATGGTACAGGGTCATTTGGTTTCCATGGAGTAATTAGCGGCGAGGTCGTGGATGACATGACCGTAGACGTTGTTTGCGAAGTAGCTTGTCCAATACTACCGCGTACCACTATCTTCCTTAAATTCCAGGCACCTCAATGGTGGGCAGACACTGAAGAAGGTACTCGCGACAGGACTACCGTAGGGAATGGTCCTTATAAAGTTGTTGAATGGAGAGTTGGACAGGAAGTAGAACTCGAAGCCTTTGAGGATTACAAGCCCAATAATTCGTTCGATTCTCAGGCCCCTGCGATCAAACAGGTTTTCCAAGTATGGAGAGATGAAGAGATTGTTCGGGCTTCTATGATTGCCACCGGCGAAGCCGACCTGGCATTTGAAATTGGATTTGAAAATATCGATCGAGTCCCACGTGCGATCGCTGGAACTAACAACGAGGTATATATCTTAGTTGCTGATAATATATGGCACCCGGAGTTGAAGAAAAAGAAGGTTCGTCAAGCATTGGCACTAGCGATTGACTGCCAGTCTATCGTAGATAACCTTTACAATGGCCTTCAAGAATGTTACGGAAATATCTCCCAAACTGGAACTGTTGGTATCACTCCAGAAAATTCCAAAGGTTACGGATACGATCTTAAGAAAGCAAAACAGTTACTAGACGAAGCTGGATACGATTCCAATAACGAAATCAGAATTCACAGCAGGCAAGGTAGAGTTTTCCGCGATGTAGAACTTTGGGAATCTGTAGTTTCTATGTGGTCTGAAATTGGCGTTAACGCCAGCTTGCAGATCCTAGAGCCTTCCAAAGCTCGTGAGGCTAGAAGGTCTGGGTGTGGTCAATACAAGGGCGATGATGCATTGAATTGTCATGATCAAGAGCCACCAGAGCCAATGTATGCGTCTTCACATTACTACGAAACTGCTACTTCCAATGAATCATTGGATATGCAACGTCAGCTACTATTGAGAAATAGTTGCTTCAACGTAAATAGCCGAGTTTGCAATAACGTACCAGGTTTCCAGGATATGATTTCTGAGGCGATAGCTACCCCTCTTGGCGATCAACGAACCGCCAGAATGGAGAATTTGGCAACTATTATTCATGACGAATACTGGTTCCTGCCTATGTTCCAGGTAGTCACAGTATACGGATTGGCCGATGACTTGGAATGGACTCCTCGTTACGATCCTCGTACCAGGGTCAATACAATGAGCTTCAAGTAAGTTACGGTCTAGGTTTAAATAAAATAAGGCCCCGGTTAATACCGGGGCCTTATTTTATTTAAACCTATTAAGTAAGCTGGTCTCAATTATTTGGGCAAAATGTAAGCCTTTTCGGGGGCCATGTAACTATTGTATGGTGGGCCTGGATGGACTCGAACCAACGACCTCGGTCTTATCAGGACCGCGCTCTAACCACCTGAGCTACAGGCCCTTTAAGCGTAGCTACAGTAGAATTATATCAAGGTGCTACGTGGGTATCAAGGATTCAGGACAATCGGTCTGCCTAGGGCTTCGATAGGTGGTGGTGATGGCATTGATTGCTATTAGTATTAATGATTGGAAATTTACCGCTGTTGAGAACGGTAGATACGGTTCAAGAGTGTAGCCTTTCTCCGTAATCTCCGGGATTTATTATTACTTGAAATTTCGTGGTTAACTATGTCCATAGGTTGTTGTAACTCTTTAGGCAATTGTAGACTTCTAACGGGATAATTGATGGTTATTCCTTCTTCTCTAAATCTACTGTGAAGATTTTGCATCACTGTTGTCTGTAAGAGGAAACTGGCTATCCGATCTTTAGCTTGTAAAAACAGCCAGAAATTGACGTTAGACTCGCCGAAGCTTTCAAATCCAAACCATCCTCCATATTCCTTGACCGCATTTGCATCTTGATCAAGTATTTCCGACATGACTTCATTGCATATTTTTTCTACTGCATAAAGATCACTGTCATAACTGACGCCGCATGTTAGATAAACATTTACGGGGGGTGCAGGCTTCTGAAAGTTGGTAATTATGGTTTCTGCGAACTTGGAATTGGGAATTACCACCATGTTGTTAGTCCAAGTCTGCAGCCTAGTGCTTCTCCAACTCACGTTCATTACATAGCCCTCTACCCCACCCTCAAGTTGGATATAGTCACCGGGTGTAACTGCACCTTCAGTCATCACGTAAGTTCCTGCGAAGAGGTTTGCTAGGGTAGGTTGTAAGGCTAACGCTACTGATAACCCACCGAGTCCTAATCCGGCTATTAGCGGACTAATGTTAACGTTTAGATGGTCCAATATCAGGAGCCCACCGAGGGCGTATATCAGGGCTATACATATCCTGTGTAGGAGCGGGACCAAGCGTTGGTCCAAGTTAGTGCTGGTTTTAGGAGCTATTGTCTCTTCGTACCATTTGAATATATTGCCGGCGGCTGATGCTACGGCTACTATTCCGATGAATAGACCTAACAGGCTCGTAATCGCGTTTACTATATTCTGTTGGCTAGAGGTTAAATCTAGTGGTATGGTTAGTGACAAATGGAATCCGAGGATGATTATGCCCACAGTAAGGGGTATTTTTAGGGAGCGAGTTATCCTAGTATCCAAGTCACTAGGTGTCCAATTGGTCAGGCGAATTATTATGGGGAATATTAGCTTGTTAAATATCAGGGAAAGGAACAAGAACAAGAATAAAATTACTAGGCTCGAAGCCAAGAGCCATATGGCGCCGTCTAGGCCAAAGCGATTGAGAATAGAGTCCATCAAGTTAGCCCCGTACCAGTAAAAATGCCGACCAGATTCGAATTATATCACTGGTCTGTCCAACATCGAGAATCGGTGCAATTTGCGACTAGCCACTGATAGGAAGAGCAGCATTTTGATCGAGATAGCTCACTTATAATACTGAACCAAAAATCACTAGAGGGGTTTCTATGGTTGATATGAACGTAACGGAAATACTGTCACAGTTTATAGTAGATACCAAGTATGAAAATCTTCCGGCACCAGTCGTAGATGCAGCCAAAATAGGAATATTAGATGGCGTGGCTAACATGGTAGCCGGTTCAGTCCAAGGATTATCAGATATTATTGGGAATTACGTAAAAGATCTTGGAGGTACTCCTCAGTCTACTGTTGTCGGCTGGAACTTTAAAACACATCCTACCAATGCTGCTTTCGCTAATGGAATTTTTGGGCACTGTTTAGATTACGAAATCCAGGGATTCCCACCTACCCATGGTACGTCTTCCTGTCTACCATCAGCTTTGGCACTGGCAGAAGTCGGTAATTGCTCAGGGCAGAAAATTATAGAGGCATACGTATTGGGTTGGGAAATTCAAGGACGCCTCAGAGCAGCTTCTTTTTCTGCGGCAAACCCCGCCTTCCATCCTCCAGGTATGTTCGGTCCCTTGGGGGGAGCTGCTGCCAGTGCAAAAATTCTAGATTTGGACACTCATCAAACTCAAATGGCTCTGGGGATAGCTGCTTCAAGAACAGGTGGCTTGACTGCTAACACTGGTACGATGGTTAAATCAACTCATCCAGGCAATGCAGCCCGTATGGGAGTTGAAGCAGCTCTACTAGCAAGATCCGGGTATACCGCCAGTGACGCCATTTTAGAAACTTCCCGGGGATACGCAGATGCCTTGTTCGATGGCAATATGGATTGGGATATGGTAATTGGAGGGTTGGGCGCCTCCTACCGCATTTCGGATCCAGGTTTCGATATTAAAAGGTTTCCAGCTCAGGTTTATATGCAGAACCCAATTGAAGCAGTTTTAAATCTGAGAAATAAGTATGGTCTCACTGCGGACATGGTTCAAGAGCTGGTATTGAAAACTTCAGGGAGAGGCCATTCGGGCTCTTTGCCCAAGACCGGGTTGGATGGCAAGTTTAGTGTAGAGTATTGTGCAGCCTCAGCGTTGTTAGACGGTGAGGTGGTTATCGATAGTTTTACCGATGATAAGCGCTTTTCCCAGGCAATGGAGCAGACATTGAAAAAAATCAAGGTGGAACCTGACGGGCTTGATTCGGATCCGGTAGTTGCCACTGCTTTACTACACGATGGTCGTAGCGTCAGTGATGAATGCGGCAAATTCACTGGATCAGCGGGTAATCCAATGGGTCATCAATTACGAATGGCTAAGGTATGGGATTGTATGAGCCGAGTTCTTGATGATTCGTCAGGTACGACTATGGTTAATTTAGTAGAAGACATGGAAAACATCGGTGATATAGCAACTTTGATGACTATAATTTCCCAAAAAACTGTGTAAAAGCATTTGCGCCTGGCCTAATTATTGTTCATCGCTTCGGATTAGATCGGACACGTGTTCTGCGATCATCATCGTAGTCACATTTGTGTTAGCCCTAATGCAATTGGGCATTATAGATGCATCTACGACACGCAAACCTTTCAACCCGTGGACTCGACCGTATTGATCGACTACAGCCGTTGGGTCAGAAATCGGGCCCATTTTACATGTTCCTGATATGTGTTGGCCGGTAGTTACTTCTCGTAATAAAAATTGGTCTAAATTGGCATCCGCACTTAGTTCTTCATCGGTGGGCTCTATTCTTTTATCAATAATATCTTGGAATGATTCGTTTTCCCCCAGACTGGCGCATAGTCTTGTAAGATCTCGTAGCCTCTTCCGATCGAATTCTTCTTCAAGATATCTGTAATCTAGAAACGGTTGGACAGTGGGATCGTTAGATGTCAGACTAAGCGACCCTGATCCGATTGCTAAATTCAGGATCCCCAACATTCGGATCCCTATTGGGCTCATTCTACCCCCTCCGCGGTTATTCCTTTCTGTTGCGAATGAGGACATTATGATTTGCAGATCATTCCTGAGATCCGATTCCGGGGCTGTACACCTAAGGATCATTTGAACCCTAGGGGCCAGCCCATCTAGATCGTAATGAGGTTTTGTTCTAAATGTAATATATACCATTGGGTGGTCGCGTAGGTTTTGACCAACACCCGGAAGATCATGTACCACTGGAATGTTGAAAGATTGGAGTTGTTCTGACGGACCAATGCCGGAAAGTAATAGTATATGTGGTGAGCCTATCGCACCTGAACTCAAGATTATTTCATTGCCTTCCACGGTAAAAATATCTCCGCCACTTTCTACTTCTACGCCCACTGCTTGGTTGCCTGAAAACAGGATCCTCTGAACTCGACATTCCGGCCGTATAGTTAAATTCATGCGATGGCGAGCCTGATCCAGATATCCCAAAGCAGTACTCCAACGGATGCCATTAGGGTTATTTAAAGGACAGGGCCCCACGCCTGAGGCATCGGGTGCGTTGTGATCAGGGCTGTCGGAAAATCCAGAGGATACGCATGCTTGATAAAAGGCTTCCTGGTCAGGCCGCATTTCGTCGGATTTGAATCTACGAACTATTATTGGTCCGTCTGAGCTGTGGAAATCGTCTCCTGCAAAATCTGTATCGGATTCAACTTTCCTGAAATAACCGAGTAAATTTTGAAAATTCCATTTGTCGTTGCCCAGGTTTGCCCAACCGTCGTAATCCTCTGGTACACCTCTCAGGAAGACCTGTCCATTGATAGCGCTTGATCCACCCGTGATCTTACCTCTCGGAACCATCATAGGATCAGCTTGGTCTGTTGCTTTACCTGTGAATTGCCAATTGTGATCACTTACCATAATGTCTGATGCTGTGGCATATCCAAATTTAACGTCATCAGGTAGGTGTTCAAAATGGGGGAAATCAGAACCAGCTTCTATCAGGAGCACTGATTTTTTACTATCTTCGCTGAGNCGNGTNGCGACGATCGAACCAGCNGAACCGGCTCCTAGNACAACATAATCATATTTCATTTTCTCTAACTACCTTTGGGAAAGCTGTTATGAGCGTATNAGGAAGTATACATTAACTAATATGTTTAAATAATATTTCCTTTATGTAAAAAGCTATCCTAANGCCCCATGCCTTAATTTTCTATGACTTGGATATGGTTGTGGACAATTGTGAAAACGCACTAGCCTTAAAGACTGGATTAGGATCTCTGGTGGTATCGATGAGATTATAAAGTCTTGCTTTTATTAATGCTCCAGTATAATGAAGGCAGATAAATCTGAGTTCGGTTAGATACCCCAACATTACTACCCATTTGGCTATTGAATCGGTAGGTTTATAGAGGGTTTGCTAATTCGTTTAATTCNTNACCACTCAGTCTATAAGTTTTCCATCCATCNACTGGCTTAGCCCCTAAATGTTCATAGAATTTGATTGCTGGTTCGTTCCAGGTTAAGACAGACCATTCAATCATAGTNGATCCCANTGTTTGGGCTAGTAATGCTGCTTGTTCCATTAATTTTCTGCCAATACCTGATCCTCTATGGCTGGGAACCACGAAGATATCTTCTAAGTAGAGATATTGACGACCAAGAAAAGTAGAATAACGTTGGCAAAATACCGCGAGCGCGACTGCCGTACTGCCATCGTACGCTAATATAGCATTTGCTATTGGATCCGGTCCAAATAATGACTGGGTTAGGTCGNTCTCCGTAACCACGAAATCTGAAACCAGCTGTTCGTACTCCGCTAGACCCTTGAGGAGAGTAAATATTACGGGAACATCTTGGACTGTTGCTGATCTTGTAACTAGGTTTGTATCGTTAATTGGCATCAGATAGACCTGTAGATCATGCTATACGATATTTGTTAAGCAGGTCCATGTTCAGTTCAAAGCCGAGCCCAGGCCTGTCAGGTACAGTAACGTATCCGTCGTTGTCTGGCTTTAATATAGGCAGNAACATCTCCGCTCTAAGTGGATCTACCTCTACTGGATAATATTCTAGGAATTCTCCATGTGGTATTGCTGCGGCAAGGTGTATTTGTAATTCCTGACACCCGTGTGGAGCTATAGATACCCCTCGTTCTGCAGCAAGATCTGTTACTTCTTTTGCCACGTCATAACCAGGGACTATTCCTACGTCGACGTTCAGAACTGAGGCCCCGTGGTGATCTAAAAGTGTCTTGAAATGAGCAATATGATAGCCATTTTCGCCCGTGGCTATCTTTACCGGTGATGCCTCCGCTAGATTTTTATGACCTTCATAATCGTGGATTGGTAGTGGCTCTTCGAACCAGTAAACGTTATATTCCGGAAGATGTTTGGCGAACTCCAGGGAAGTCGTTAAATCCAGCGCGCAGTTAGCATCTACTAGGAGTGTGGCATCATCGCCNATGGCTTTTCGTGAAGCCTCTATCCGTTTCAAATCGCCTGCCAAGCCCACGTTAGGATCACCGATTTTAATTTTCACGGCTGATGCATGCATTTCCTCGATATTGAACCGTACTTCTTCTTGGAGTTCCTCTAACCCTTTTCCTTCGGCATAATATCCTCCNGCAATATATGTACGGATTCGTTTTTGTGCGCCCCCTAGCATTTGGTGAATAGATTTTCCGAGGGATTTCCCTTTGATATCCCAGCAGGCTATGTTGATAGCTGCTAATACTTGAGTGTTTATGCCACCTATACCTAGGATCTTGATGAGTTTTTCTCCAAGATCATCAGATATAGACTTTGTTTCCAAAGGATCTCGCCCGATTAACAAAGGCCGGAAATAATCGACGTAACCTGGGAACAGATTAAGAGGTCTCTCTGCCGCTGTTCCCCCGTTCCAGCCGTATCCTGTGATCCCTTCGTCAGTTTTTACCGTTACTTTATGTAGTCTCCCCGGGCCATAATAATGTCCACCGTTCCATATGCCGGGTCTCTCCCATTCAAATACTTCGCTAAGGACTTCTGTTATTTTCATGTCAATATTCTAACTCTTAGGAAAATACGGCTAGCGGGCTTAGATGTGGCGATACGTTAGGCCATGATGAAAGGGTTAGTCATTGCCCGCTTGAGGCATGGCCGCTGGTTTTGGTGGAGCAGTAGTAGCATTGTCGTCAGTGGCTTTCTGNAACATGGCTACAACGCTACCTGAAACCATTACTCCAACTACAGCCAGNGCAGAATAGCGGAATCCTTCCCTGTACAGTGCTTGTGATTCTATCGCAGGAAGCAAATCTATAGTTATTGGGATTGCTAATCCCAGTACTGTAGCACCNATTGTAGCTCCGATTGTGTGCCCCATCTGCCGGGTAGTTTCCAGCATTCCGGATGCAAAACTGCGGTCTTGGGGAAGAGTGTTCATAACCAGTGCATTATTAGCTGTGTTAAATAGGTTGGAGCCAAGATAAGCCGGCGCCATTAATAGGGGAAGACCCCATACAGGTACTCCACCAGCGAAGAATCCCACGAGTATGAATCCTAGAGCAATACTCATTAATGAACCGGGTCTCAGCCATTTTGGGTTNTAACGATCGTATANCCAACCTGCNAGTGGNGGTAAGAATAANCCCATTATCTGATTTGGTAATAACACCATGGTAACNACCCAGGGGGCTTTNCCTAGGCCGTTTTCTACAACGATGGGTATTAAAGTTGTTACCGCTAACATGGAAAGATGGAAAGTAGTATTGCTGTAAAGAGCTGTTGAAAAATACTTAACTTTAAAGTAACTGAAGTCGACAAATGGTATACGGCTTCGCTGTTGGATTACCATGAACAGACCAAGCATAGCCANGAACAACAGGTGCATGGGTAAGTGGTATGCCATTGCTTCAGGCGTAGTGAATGCTTCAGCACCGTCGTGAATGTGTAATCCCGAAAGGATAAAGACGCCTAGTGTCGCTACCATTAAGCTGGCGCCAACGTAGTCAATGTTTATCGTTTTAGCTTCCTCAGCGAGATCCTTGAAGTTAAATTGTAATAGTGGCCAGCTGGTCTTTATTGCCAATAACCCTACTGGTAGGGATGTGAGGAAAACAAGCCGCCATCCATAGGATTCGAAAGCTGGGAATATGAAACCCAGTTGTAGGAACAGACCAAATAACGCTAATCCAATTAATGATCCAAACCTGGCAGCNACCACGGGGATAGAATACGCACGGCCTCGTTCGCTACTGTCAAAAACCAGAGCTAAGATTGCATTAGAATTGGCGGTTATAAGGGCTCCCCCGACTCCGACGGCACCGCTCCAGATAATAAGTTGGTTAAAATCTAAAGCCAGAGCAGATAAAGTGCTCGCNACACACATTGTAATCGCGCCTGCNAAGTACACTTTCACATGGCCGTATTTNTGTCCNAAACGTGCGGCTAAGAACACAGTGCTACCGAGCAACAATAGTCTGATAATTACCATCCATGCTGCCTGGGAGACTTCTATTTCATAATGTCGAGCAACGGATGGGATNGTAAGAGCAATTGGCATACTGGAGAGTTGAACTAGGAGTTGAGTTGACGCAAGAGCTATCAACGTTCCGCGCCGCTGACTATCGGTTCCAAGCTCGCGGAAGGCGCCAATGACGTTTAAACGTCTCAGACATAGATAGAATAATTCCAAACTGCACGGACCTTAATTAACGGATTTCCTAGGTGTCTTAGACCTTATGATACTACATCCACTATATTATCATGTCAATTGATATCATATTCAAANNTATGAGGAAACCGNTGTCGTGGTAATGNTAGAGTTAACTCTGTGGATTGGGATCTATCTGGTTCCGTAACATCGGTTTCTGATATCGCTGTTAAATAAAATAGTTTGGGAAAATGTTAGTTCGGATAAAATGGGATTTAAAAAATACCCTCAAGAATCTTCCTGAGGGTATTTCGTGAATATCTATGGTACCCCGGATGGGCTTCGATCCCATGATCTCCACCTTGAAAGGGTGGCGTCCTAGGCCAGGCTAGACGACCGGGGCACGGGAGAATTTTACTACAACTAGGGGTACACCGCCAACGATTCCAAGGCAGTCTCTTCCGGTAATTGATACATGATATTCATGTTCTGAACTGCCTGGCCAGCTGCGCCTTTTACCAGGTTATCGATGCAACTAATTACTATTAACCTGTTAGTTCGCGGATCGATGGTGGGGTGTACTAAACACTGGTTGTTACCAAGTGTTTGTTTTGTCTGGGGCGGAGTATCGGTTATCACGACAAANGGATGGTCTTTATAAAATTCTTTGTACGCTTCTTTTANNCCGGAAATAGTTCCNGNATTCATCGACGTATATTCTGGTTTCAAACGNGAATAGCAAGAACTTAAGATACCNCGGGTCATAGGAACNANGTGGGTTAAGAAAGTAATTTCCAGAGTTTGNTCGGTCANAAGTGCTAGTTCTTGAGTTATTTCTGGNAGATGTCTGTGGCCTGCGAGGGAATAAGCCATTGTGTTTTCGTTTACTTCCGAGTAATGGGTGCTCATGCTGAGACCCCTTCCCGCTCCGGAAACGCCAGATTTACTGTCNATGACGATGTCCGGTTCNATTAGNCCTAGTTTGACAGCTGGTGCCATNGCAAGGATAGCGCTGGTAGGATAACAACCGGGGTTAGCTATGAGCTGAGCTCGTGATATCTCTTCTTCGTGCAATTCGGTGATGCCGTAAACTGCATCCTCCAGATAACTNGGATCTGGGTGTTGTACCCCATACCATTCTTCATATTGATTAGCCTGTTTTAGCCTGAAGTCAGCGCTGATATCTATTACCCGGGTNCCCTTGGTTAGTAAAGGAATTACTGCTTCAGCACTGGCTTTATGTGGTAAAGCAGAAAAGACCACATCGACATCATCGGCCAAGTCTTCAGTGATATTTAAGTCTAGCGCTGACAAATGAGGGAAAACCGAGCCAAGTTTTTGGCCNGCAGCACTTCGACCAGTAACNGAACTTATTTCGACGTGAGGATGGCGGTATAATATACGTGCTAACTCGGAGCCAGCGTAACCGGTTACGTTGATTATTCCAGCTTTCACTAAGTTTCCTCTTCGCTAGGTATAGAGTGTGGAAGTTGTTTAACTGACACTCGTTTCGATTTCTTTTTAGGTCTTGTAGTGGTAGGTTTCCCTTTGGATTTAGCTACAAGGGTATCTGAACCCCCTGATGAGGTCAAGCTGTTGAATTGNTCCTTANAAGGGCAGTGGATTGCCAGTATGCATTCATCGCANAACGGTCTTNGTGCCTTGCANACTTGTCGCCCGTGAGTAATAAAAGCNATGTGGAATGTGAAGACTTGGTCTGGATCAACNGCTTCTTCCATNAGTTCNTGTGCNTTNTCGGCGGTTACTTTCTTNCCGATTAATCCNAGCCTTTGGCANACCCTATAGATATGAGTATCTTCGNTTNCCGCNNGGTCNGGCATACCTAGTGAAAAGTTTAGAATAATGCCCGCGGATTTGGGGCCGATTCCAGGAAGCTGACGTAGCCAGGTCTTTGCTTCCTGTAGTGGCATTTCGGATAAGAATGACAGATCTAAGGAACCATTGAGTTCCAGGATTCGGTTTAAAACGGCTTTGATCCTAGGTGCTTTAATTTTGGCTAACCCTCCACGACTTATCGCCTGTTCAATATCTGAAATATCTGCTTGGGCAACGGACATCAGGTCTCCAAACCTGTTCATCAGCCCTTGAAACGCTCTTTCAGAGTTGGTGTCGGAAGTATGCTGGGACAAAATCGTGAAAGTAAGTTCATGGGCTGGGTCAAGCCTGGGTTCGTCTGGGAATGGTCCATAGCTATTAGTCAATGTTCCAATAATTTCAGAGATATCAGGGGGAGTTATTTCAGTGGTTGGTCTCTTTTTAATTCTAGCCATCGTATCCCCACGTAGAAATGGGCCATAAATTGAGTGCTGTCAAATATTGTTTTGGATTAGTTGACAGATTTTAGCATTGGGGTGAGCCAATCTCAATAAGGATTTGGCTCCAACGGCTGAAAAGTCACGGTTCTTGGTGAGAATATACGGCGTTTTTCTGATACAATAAATCACTCATTACTCTGAATTCGTTACCATCGCTTCGAAAACCTTGCAAATGACCTTATGGACTTACTGTAACCGCAAATGAGCCTTTCTGTTCCAGATAGAACCGAATCCAATTCAACCCAGCGAAAACATAAGGTGTTTTACGGCTGGTGGATAGTAGTAGCTGCCTCGATACAGGGCATGTTTGGGAATGGGACAATATCTAGTGGATTCCCAATTTTCTTCCAACCAATCCGGGAGACGCTGGGG
>PAMF01000035.1 GCA_002707185.1 Chloroflexota bacterium
AAACTGGGGGCCATTTGTAAATGATATATCCTTATGGTGGAAGGTACATTCCAGAAACAAGAAATCCATCACTTTAAATCTAAACTCTGATGAAGGTCGGGATATATTCAAACTATTGGCCTGCCAATCTGATGTTGTGATCGAAGGATTTCGCCCTGGCGTGATGGAACGATGGGAACTAGGACCTACTGAATTACATGATTTGAACCCCGGTTTAGTAATACTTAGGTATTCTGGATTTGGACAGTCAGGGCCTTATAAAGACCGACCAGGTTTTGGAACTATCGCTGAGTGTATGAGTGGTTATGTTGGAATGACGGGGTTTCAGAATTCTCCTCCGGTTTTACCACCTGTTCCGTTAGCCGATGAGATTGCTGGTGTATTCGGAGCTATGTCTGGAATGATGGCCTTATACCATAGGGATACCGTGGAACAAGGTACAGGTCAGGTGGTAGATTTAAGCCTTTTTGAGCCTTTGTTTAGGCTTTGTATACCGCACATAACGATGTACGATCAATTACAAATTAATAGAGAAAGGGTTGGAAACGATTTTCCAGATGCTGCCCCTCGTAGCTTATATAAAACCGGGGATGACAAATGGTTGGGTCTTTCGGCTACTTCTCAGAGAACTTTCGAGAGTTTGGCAGGGGCGATGGGTATGCCACAATTATTAGATCGGGCTGAATTTAGGGATAACCCATCTCGTCTAGAGAACCGAGATGCGCTCAACGACGAACTGAATGGGTGGATTGGGGATAGGAATTTGGACGATATTATGGAACAGCTGATACCTGCAGGTGGAGTGGTTGGACCGGTCTATGATGCCAAACAAATTATGGAAGATCCGCATTACCATGCCCGGAATGATATTGTAGAATTGGATGACCCTGATTTGGGTAAGACCAAATTACTGGGTATAGTCCCAAAATTTAGCGATACGCCAGGAAAAGTTGAACACACAGGGCCATCGCTAGGAGAACACAATTATGTGATATATGAATCTTGGTTAGATATGGGTGAAGATCAAATATCTGACCTGATTGAAAAAGGGGTTTTCTGATCTGTTAGTCGATCGAAATTGGACATCCGGGAGTCGGCTTTTCAGGGAACGCGCGGCATCGGTTGGGACGATTATTGTAGATCAGGCATTGTGAAGTATCCGTATCAAGCATAGGGCAATGTTCTCCAGTATGTTCGGAAAATTTCACCCAGGCAGTTCCATAGTGAGATGCAGAAATATGAGTCTCTATTCCTAGGTATGCGGCCATTTCCTTGAATTCTGTGACTTCGTTTTTTTCCAAGTGAAGAATCAGTGCTCCCCTACAACATTGTCCTCGGCATTGGTCCATACATATAGTGTTTGCTTCTCGAAAGGTAAGNCCGGGCTTCAAGNAGGATTTATTAGATANGTGTTCTTTTTGGAGTTCGTCNNAGTNCATAGACNAATCCTTAATTCAATTCCACTTATATTTCNTAGTCGATTTTATTGCCAGTCTGGNTACCATTCTGCTACCATGGNTGNTTACTAACAATTTATTTGATATCTNGGNTTCCCTGCAAGCATTAATTTAATATAGTGGCTCGAATNGGAGNATATGGAACAGNNAACANAACCTCTTTACTGGGANAAACATAGGATTCCCGTCAATCTAACAATAATATTCTCTTTATTGGTAGCGGTCTATGGTCTTTACAATTTTATACAAGGTGCCGGACCCCTGTTGCTAGTGGCGGGTTTGGGTGTTGGAGCCTACTCATGGTTCACTAACCCTAGACAATATTGGATATATCCAGATGCCTTGGTAGTTGTATATGGTTCTCCAAGAACTAAAGTATTGTCGTTTTCTAATGTGTCTCATCTGGAGATGCGTGCGTTAGCTACTCCGGACCGACTCCGTGTATGGCCATATCAAGGTCGGAGGATAGTACTTCTCGCAAGGGATCCTGACAAATTTAATGAAGAATTGCAACAAGCTTTGGATGATTATAGAAAACTGAATCCGGTACTGGAAGCTACCAGCGAAGAGGTTGAGGTTATTCCACCAAATTCGGTATCTGCTGATGACGGGANAAACGGATCTGATTAGCGNTATAGGTCNGATGCTTGCCATATAGTCGTTCTAAAAATTAGTGGGCAAGACACATCAAAAGATTATCTGCTGGTCTTTTAAAGTATGNGTTTGGTCCTGAGAAATACCTAATATTTCGTTAAAAACATATTCGTTATGCTGNCCACGCACNGGCTGACCTGTAATTNTGACTTCTCTATTTCCATNTATCAACCAGGGGATAGTGGGTAATTCAAGAGAAATGTTATTGTCTTGAATTTCCTGGTAAGTGTGAAAGAAATTTCGGTGGCGAAGTTGTTTATCGTTCCAGAATTCATCTAAAGGCAGAGCGGGTCCGGCTGCGATGCCCACATTTTGCAATTGTTCCATTAAATCTAGGGCATCCCTAGTCTCGGTAAAAGAACTAATTAGTTTGTCTAAAGGTTCTTCATTTTGTTTCCTTTTGATCGGATTATCAAACCGAGGATCTTGGGATAGGCTAGGGTGATCGAAAAACTTGCAAAGAGATTNCCATTGGCTTTCCGTGGTTACTGAGATACCGATCCATTGGTCTGTTCCAAAACAAGGGTAATTCCCATGAGGTGCGAAGGTTTGATCACGATTACCCATTGGCTGGGGTATACGTCCATTCATTAAGTAATCTAGTATCAATTCAGGCAATAACATGGTAGTAGCTTCTGCCATCGATAGGTCTATGTATTGCCCCTTCCCAGTATTCCAACACTGGTATAGTGCTGCATTTACTAGGAATACCTCCAATATCCCTACCATGGGATCCGTCCAAATTCCTCCGATGTCTGGTAATCCGTTAGGATATCCTTGGACCGAACTCCAGCCAGTGAAGCATTGGATTAAAGTGCCGTAGGCAACTTGGTTCATATCCGGTCCTGTATGTCCTAACCCTGCAGATGATAGCATTATAATTTCTGGACGGACCCGGATTANGTCAGAGTAGCCTAGTCCTAAGCGCTCTATAACACCAGGGGCGAAATTTTCGATTACTACATCACTGACACTAATAAGTTTCTTAGCTAAGTCTAACCCTTTAGGCTCTGTNAGATTTAAGGTTACACTCTCTTTGCTCTGGTTTATGAATTTGCTTATGCTGCGTTCTCTGTAGGGATCAGGGCGACGATTGCTTTCTACCCTGATAACCTCGGCTCCCATAGCACCCAGATAACGTGTGCACGTCGGACCTGCGATCTGCCAACTAAAATCAGTCACTCTCACGTTCTTTAGGGGTAATGTTTTCATGTATAGCTCTTTGTTACGAGAGATTAAATAATGTNTCTAATCGGCTTTGTATGTAGGCCTTATCATTTCAAAGGTGTCGGAGGTGTGACAGTACATATTCCCTGCTAATCTTCCAGTAGGTTTTAGATTGTTGTGGTTGATGCGATGTCCGTTGATAATGTCATCTCTAATATGCATGAGAATGATTTGGCCGATGACTAAACCGTGTTGATGGCTCCCGCTTCCAAGTGAAACTATTTGCTGTAATTGGCATTCCATATTTACAGGGGATTCCGCAACTCTTGGGGGTTTAATTTTATGTGAGGGCACTGCTGTAAGCCCTGCAATATCAAACTCAGTAACATTGGTCGGATATTCGGCTGCTGTTCGGTTCATGGCTTCTGCTATATCATCGACTACCACATTAACTACAAATTCGCCCGTTTCTTCTATGTGTGCTAATGTATCTTTCTTTTTATCGCCAACATTACGAGATGATGAAAAGACTATGGTTGGTGGATCATAAGCNACGGCGTTAAAAAATGAGTAAGGCGCAAGGTTTACAAAACCATCTTTGGACATGGTAGATACGAAAGCNATCGGTCTCGGAACCACCACTCCCGTTAACACCCTGTTAAAGCCTTCAAAATTATTTGGATCTATAATCATGGTTGTATTTGATCTCCTTTTTCAATTATATGACTTTAATGGCTTTTAACAGTTCTAAATGTTTGCTATCTAGTCCTAATCCATTTGGCCCCATAACAAGTTGATTATGTTGTCCAAGAAGAGGGGCGGGTGACAAAGTAAGATTGTTACCTTCTTCTGTGTGGAAGGGCCATCCTGGGAATGTTAATTTGCCCGCGACGGGATGTTGGGAATTAGTAAAAAACTTTCTCGCTTCAAACTGGGGGGAATTCAGCAAATCAGGGACATTGTTCATGGGAAATGATGGGATATGCCTCCCTTGAGCTTCTCGATAGACATGCTCTTTAGGTAGTTTAGAAGTCCATGAAGATAAAAGAGGTTCTAAAGCTTCCCAGTTTGCGACGCGTTCTGCCCGTGTTTCAAATCGACTATCTTTAGCCCAGTCAGGGTCTCCCATCATTTCTACAAATCGCTCCCATTGATCTTGTTGTCTCGGAGAAATACTTACATATCCGTCTATGCACGGTAAGATCGCTCGCAGAGACTCAATGCCGGATACGTTTTTATGACGTCCTCTAGAGGTATTTCCTTCGGCATATTCAGTTAATCCGGTTTGAGGAAGAACGGAAAGGCTTTCGATTTCACTCAGGTCTATGTGCGATCCTGAGCCTGTGGATAATCTCTTGATTATTGCTATAGATGTTGCGGCAGCGGCAGTTATACCAGCTATAAATTCTGATTGATGTGCGGCCAATTGAAGGGGTGGCTGCTCAGCCAAATTGTCTACTGGTCCGGGGTGTATTCTGGAGAAGCCACTTAGATTTGAAATTACCAAGTTATCGGCCAGGTAGTTGTTCCATGGACCAGTTTGCCCAAATGGNGATATTGAAGTAAGTATTAGTGATGGATTGTGGACTTGCATGGNTCCAAAGTCTAATTTCACGCTGGTCAAATAATTAGGTGGAAAGTTTTCGATTACTAAATCGGCCTGTTCAATCAAGTTTATAAACAACTTTCGTCCTTCAGGAATACCTAAGTCCAGAGTGATGCCAAGTTTGTTTGTGTTGAGAGAAAGGAATAAGCCGCTTTGCTCGCGGTCTGGGAGGTCGTTGGGGAACGGACCCATTTTTCTGGATNTATCACCAGTCGGCGGTTCGATTTTAATTACGATAGCCCCAAGGTCCCCGAACATCTTGGCACAGAAAGGAGCACTAATACCTTGTCCCAGATCCAATACTTTTAGTCCGTTAAAAAAGTTCAAATGATGTTCTCTTGTGACAGGTTTGATCTCNGTAGAATGTTANTGTTGAGTCGTATAATTTATAACTCAAATAGACTAATCATGTATAGTTTATATACCTAGGGCTGTCATCTTACAATAGCTTGTGGTTTGGTTGGACGTTTCGCAGTCGATATGTGGTAACTTGACAGCCCATTACAGTGTTACTAGTATAAAAGCCTGCGGTAAGCTAAAGGTGGGCTATATGAAGTTGCTGGCTTTGCAGAGAACGCTCTTTTGGGGATTAGTCCAGCGGTAGGACGCCTGACTCTGGCTCAGGAAGCGGAGGTTCGAACCCTCCATCCCCAGCCACTTCTTGAACTGGGTAATTTGGCAGCGATTCTATTAGAGATTATGTGCGAATGATTGGTATGATCTCGGTGACATCACTAAGATAACAGGAGTTCTTTATGCAGTTAGGAGCTATTTTCCCTCAAACTGAAATAGGGGCAGATCCAGTGGCAGTTCGAGATTTCGCTCAAGCAGCGGAGGCCTTAGGTTATGAGCATTTATTAGTATTTGATCATGTACTGGGTGCGGATGCTACTAAAAGGGAAAGTTGGGAGCGTCCTTATAGCCATACGGATCTATTTCACGAACCCTTTGTATTGTTTGGCTANCTAGCTGCTTTTACTGAAACTATTCAGATGACTACGGGTATTCTGATATTACCCCAGCGTCAGACAGCTCTGGTTGCTAAACAGGCGGCTGCAGTAGATGTCCTTACGGGTGGAAGGCTTAGATTAGGAGTTGGTATAGGTTGGAATGATGTGGAATACGAGGCCTTGGGCGAAAATTTCGCTAACCGAGGTAGACGCTCAGAAGAACAGATAGAATTAATGCGCTTGTTATGGACTCAAGAGGTGGTTAACTATGATGGACGCTATCACAAGGTTACGCATGCAGGGATAAATCCGTTGCCGGTTCAACGACCGATTCCGATTTGGTTTGGTGGAGGGGCTCCCAANGTCGTTGATCGCATAGGTCGTTTAGGAGATGGTTGGTTTCCTCAATTTAAACCAGATGGAGATGGACAGCAGCAAATAGCTCAAATGAAAGAGATTGCTGTTGCATCTGGGAGGGATCCTGGATCTATTGGTATAGAGGGACGGGTTAGTATCGCCGAGGGAGATCCCGATGAATGGAATAAAACCGCTTCAGCTTGGGACGAAGTAGGTGCTACTCATTTGTCTGTTAACACCATGAGAGCTGGACTTTCCGGTCCAGACCAACATATTGAGGCTATACGCAGATTTAAGGAAGCAGTGACTGGGTAACTTTTATTAGTTGACGGTATCAGTGATAGCCGGTTGCGGGTCCTTACAATAAGGAAGAGACTCGATCTAAAATATGCTGGCTGACTTGATATTTGCTCATTACTGGTAATGCGTCTATATGATGATCTCGATCGATTAGCACTACTTTGTTAGTGTCGACTCCAAACCCGCTATCAGGATCAGTAATATCATTGGCAACGATTAGATCCAATGACTTTTTTATCACTTTACTCTTAGCGTTGGCGATCAAATTTTCACTTTCCGCTGAAAATCCGACTTTAATTATGTTTGAGGGGCTCGCTTCTAGTATATCCACGGTTTTAGTCAGTTCAATGTTTAGATGGTCCTCTGATTTCTTGATTTTCTGATCAGCAGGATTAACTGGCTTATAATCCGCTACTGCAGCAGCCATGATTAAAACGTCAGCTTTTTTGGATTCAGTGAGTACTGCGTCACACATCTCTTGAGCTGTCTTCACGTGGATGACATCAGTGGAGATAGGTGCAGCTAAGGCTGTGGGGGCNGTTATCAAAATCACCTTGGCTCCCCTGTCTCGAGCTGCTTCGGCTAATGCATAACCCATTTTACCCGATGAATGATTAGTAATTACCCGTACTGGATCAATAGGTTCTTGCGTTCCTCCGGCACTTATAACGATAGTTTTGCCCGCTAAATCACCTTGTGACCCGATTATGCCCGTGATATGCCCTAATAACTCAGTAGGTTCTATTAATCTGCCCATACCCATGAGGCCTGATGCTAAACGGCCTGGCGCTGGTCCGCATACAGTTATGCCCCGTTTGATCAGGGTGGATATATTGTTCTGGGTGGCAGGGTTATCGTACATGTTCGCATCCATAGCCGGAGCGATGATGATTGGGGCAGTAGTTGCTACAGCGGTAGTGGTGAGCGGATCGTCAGCTAGACCTAGTGCTAACTTAGCTATGGTATGAACAGTCGCAGGAGCCACTACCATTAGGTCAGCGGTGTGTGCGAGGGCAACGTGTTCTACACTAAACTCGGATGTGACATCGAAAGTATCTGTTACTACCGGTCTATGNGTAATACTTCGAAAGGTTAGAGCAGTAACGAATTGTGTGGCACCGTAGCTAAGAATGGTGTCTACTACAGCACCTGCCTGAACTAATTTGCTAGCAAGATCAACAGCTTTGTAACAAGCGATACTTCCGGTTACTCCGAGTACTATTNTTTTATCGGTCAGTGGTCCTTTCATCTTTCCCTTCGGATGTACGGTTACGTTGGTTCAGGTGGAATATTTGTTTCAGGCCTATTAAGGTCAGGTCCTGGTTGATGTTATCAAAGATTGGAATTTCGGATGCTATAACGTTTACCAGCCCGCCAGTACCAATAACCTTAGCTTCCTGACCTAGTTCCATTTTAAATCTGTTGACTATCCCACATACTAAATCCGCATATCCCAATACTAAACCTGATTGTAAAGCAGAGATAGTATTTCGACCAATTGCGTGATCTGGTGCTNNTANTTCNACTCTTCNTAACTGAGAAGTGTTAAAGAAAAGGGAATCTGCTGCCAGGTTAATCCCGGGAGCTATAGCTCCGCCCAGGTATTCGCCCTGCCTGGAGATTGCGTCAAACACGCTGGCGGTTCCGAGGTCTACGATTATGATGGGCGGATTATATATAGTGAGGGCTGCGACGGCGTCAGCTATGCGATCTGCTCCTACGTCTCTTGGATTATCATATAAAATTGAAAGCCCGGTACGTACGCCTGCCGAGACAATTAAGGGTTCAACATTAAAAAAATCCCTGCAGACTTGTTCAAATTGGATAGTTAATGGTGGGACAACACTACAGAGACAAGCGGAATCTATTAAATCAGTTTCGGTTCCTTTTAGGCTTAACAGATTGGTTAGAGTAGCTCCATATTCATCTGCTAATTTCCGAGTGTCTGTAGCCACACGTAGNGTGGTGATCAACTGACTCTCGTCAAAGACTCCTATTGTGACTACAGTATTTCCTATATCGATAGTCAATAGCATTGGTTGGGCTCCTCTGGGCGGATTATACGGTACGCGAATCTAGGGAGCAAACAATCGAAAACGAGGAGTTTATTTTTATCAACAAATTACAGGCTTTGCTGGTTAAAGTTAGCTAGGATTGCGACCTTATGCTAAAATCAAAATACGTTCCCAACTAGGTAGAAATCTAATCTATGGAGAATATCCGTAATGGCTGATATGGATCAGGTGCAAATAGTCCGAAAAGGTCGAGATGCAGTAGCTGGTTGGCGTGAGGAGCATCCCGGTGAAACCATGGATCTCTATAATTCCTACATGAGCCACGTCAGGATCCCCATGGTGGATCTAAGCGGGGCNGATTTAAGGGAATCCGACTTTATGGGTGCCATGCTTAGGCGCGCTAATTTGTCTGGTTGTTATCTTAACCCTGTTCATTTTTATAGAGCCGACTTGAGGGAAATTGATTTAAGTGGGACTCTAATGAATCGGGCTAATTTACGTGGTGCGAATCTCCAGGGGGCCAACTTGGAAGGCGCTGATTTGGATAGTGCTATTCTGTCGGGTGCTAATCTGACAGGGGCAAATTTGAAAAGAGCCGACTTGTCTCGGTGCAACCTGGACCGGGCGAATTTGACTGATGCTGATTTGACTGATGCTGTTTTTCATGGAGCAGCATTAACTAGGACAGATTTATCAGGTGCACAACTAAACGGTACTGATTTTTATTCGGCCATTTTTAACGATTGTCCTACTGTTGGTACAAAATTCTCTGGGAGTATTGTAGGTTATACAGTTTTTCAGAACTGTGACCTGAGTCAGGCAGAGGGGTTAGACGAAATGCGTCATGACGCTCCTAGTACGCTCGGTGTGGACTCTCTGATCAGAAGCGGAGGTACGTTGCCGGAGTTGTTTATTCGGGGAGTTGGATCTCCGGATACACTTATAGAATTTCAAAACACTATTGCTGGATCTGATCCGTTATCGGGTGATATTTTTATCTCTTGCGCTGATGCTGATATTGCATTCGCCGAAACACTACAAATTGGATTGCGTCGGAATGGTATACGTTGTTGGGTGTTCTCACAGAAATCCAGAGGTAATGCACTAGTCGATCGTAGAAGTACATCGGAAGAGGAAGAAATAGAACGTTGGGTCAGACATTACGAAAAATTAATAGTAGTTGGTTCTGCAGTGGGTATGGAAACGGAGGTCATCCGAACTGATATTACTCAGTCAACAGAGAGACAGCAGNCGGATGATGAATGGATGCTATATATAATCGCTCCGGATAGTACCTTGATTCAACCCCAAGGTCGGGCCATGCGCAATATTACTTATGAGCATATTATATACGACCTGCAGGGACAGCCAGAAGGCTCGGAAGAATATGCGGGCGAATTGACCAGGCTTGCTGAAGATCTTAAGAGACATCTGCCTGCCAAAGCTGGTGTGCCTGCCGTGAGTGACGAAGCAAGTAATCAACTTTAACAACACTAGAACTCGCATAAAAAGATAAGACCCTCCGCNNNNGCGGAGGGTCTTATCTTTTTATGGCGCTTAAGAAATATAGAGAAGCAGGCTAAATCTTAACGAGCTTCTCTATTAACTAGACTAGATATAGTCTGGCATTTCCATGACATCAGCGGAAGTGTCATCCATAGACATAGCTTCTATCATTGAAGTCTTGAACTCTTGAAGCATTTCGTCAGTGATGTTTCCACCAGCGGCCTTGGCTTTGTCTTTGAACTGGTCAAAGGTATGTTCTCCCATGTCGCCGTGAGGCATAGCAGAGAAGAAGTTGGCCTCGAATACTGGTAATTCACCAGGTCCGAAGTATCCCTTGCCTTCCAAGGTGAAACCTTCTAAGTCGTGGGTACCCTTACCAAGTACCTGACCAGTGGCTGCATAGTGCTCCATGACATTTTTGAGACCGTATTTCTGTACGGGGCAAACCTTCATGCAGATGCCGCAACCGAGATATCGGGCCATTACTGGACGGCAGCGCTTGAAGTATAGTTTATTCTTTTCGACGCCTCTCCACCAGATCTTGTCCCGCATAAGAGCGCGGCCTGGGCAGCGGTTTACGCAGACTTGACATACTTGGCAGAAAGCGTGGATTCCAAAATCTACGGGCTTATCATGGATTACGTTAGCATCGGTGGTTATTAGCATTATACGTTGGCGGTTACCGACGTGAGGTGTTAACAGATAACCACATGCACCTAACTGGCCTAGTCCTGCAGCGACAAACAAAGGAATGTAAGGACCGGTGTTGTCGTTCGGGCTATGAACCTGTGCGCGGTACCCAAGAGATCGGATGTAGTTGCCTAATTCTAAGGAAGCTGCACCCTCTGTACGATATGTACTCGAGTGGACGATCTCTGCGTCGACGCTGGGTATAGTCTGAGTAGGTTCGAAATCTTGTTCGTAGCCTAAGCAGATAGCTGTGGGGTATTTTACCCAGTCTTTCTTGCTCTGATATGTGTAATGCAGGTCAAAGGAGGTGTATCCAACTTCTTGGAATCCAAGTTCTCTGGCCTTTATTTTGATGAGCTCGCTTACATCTTCTCCGCTGGCTTCAGCGGTCGGCTCTTGATCACCGGTTAATCGAGCGGCCATAATCAATGGCTTGTTCAGGCGATCGTGCTCTTTCCGAATCTCACGCATTTCTGCATGCTGGTCGCGAAGGGTGTTCGCCCACTCGCGAGAAGCTCGTTCGGTTATGTTCTGGGTCTCCAGAGGATATTCTCGGGCGTACCAGTCAACTTCACGTTGGTTTAGAGGGATTCCCTCTGTGGTTTCCAATTCCTCAGGAATCGGGATGTTAACGGCGGGATCATTCACGCCTTTACCTGGGTGGACTACCTCATGACCGATTTTTAACATTTATCTCCTCCCAATAATTCAAAGGGGATTAAGGTTGGGTCTTACGTAAAACGATATACGTTCACGGTTTATTTGTCAATAATATAGGAAGTCGATTATTGTATCAACGAATGTAATACTGGTTATAGAGAAATTCACTATGGGACGTATTAATGGTACCAATTAGACTTGAGGCGACGAATAAAGCTAGACATTATAGGGGTTTCGTTGAGGTGAATCGAAAATGGGTCTAATTGGAGGTGTTTTGGCTGAAAATCGCATTTATATTTAAAGAAAAGAATAGTAGATTTCATTACAAATACTTAAAAATGTTCCTTGAAATACGGATTATCGGCTGCCTAATCGGATACGGTGATTTCTAAAGCGCTCTAGAAGTTCATCCGACGCTAGTGCGGCTTCAACTATATCGACGCATTCTGGGCAATATTCATCCTCATATAGCTCTTTTGTAACCCAGATGTTTTCGCTAATGAGTCCACAAAGAAATACTGGAACGGTTTCTTCAATCCCGACGTTGTCTACGTAATGCGCATGTCCACTTCTTGCGGCTGTCGGCCACCACCAGTGAGAGAACGATTTCTGTAACTCCATATAGTTTTCTTTATCTTGATCAACCCATCCTTCTTGAGGAAGTTCTATCATCCACATGGAACGACCATTGGGGCCGGGCTCTTTGCTCGCTTTGAGATCACCTTTTCTGGCGTATTCCCGGATAGTGGCTTGTGATAAATTGAGGAGCCGTGATGCTTCTTGAATTGAGACTTTTTCCATTCCTGTTCCTTTATGACTTAAGAAGTGTGGAAGGACTTTACAGTGTTCAATAGAAATTGAAGATCCGTTAAGAATATACCATAAATCTACATGTTAAACGCATAAGAAGAGGCCGGCGCCAATTGGCGCCGGCCTCTTCTTATGCGTTTAGAAAAGAACTGATCTACTAAATGTAGTCCGCGTCCTGATCCATCATCTGTAGGTTATCGGTAGTCTCTGAGCCGAGGTGCTCGCTCATTTCAGTCTTGAATTGAGCTAGCAGATCGTCGGAGATACCACCCTGAGCCTTGGCCTGGGCTTTGAAGGACTCAAAGGTGTGTTCGTACTCTGTACCATGAGGCATTGTAGAGAAGAAGTTGGCTTCGAATACTGGCAATTCACCAGGTCCGAAATAGCCTTTTCCTTCCAAGGTGTAACCTTCCAAGTCGTGGGTACCCTTACCGAGTACCTGACCAGTGGCTGCATAGTGCTCCATGACGTTCTTGAGACCGTATTTCTGGATTGGGCAAACTTTCATGCAGATGCCGCAACCGAGATAGCGGGCCATGACTGGGCGGCAGCGCTTGAAGTATAGTTTATTCTTTTCGACGCCTCTCCACCAGATCTTATCCCGCATAAGAGCGCGGCCTGGGCAGCGGTTTACGCAGACTTGACATACTTGGCAGAAAGCGTGGATACCGTAATCGACTGGCTTGTCATAGGTGACGTTGGCATCGGTAGTTAGACCTACCAAGCGGCAGCGGGAACCTACGTGTGGGGTAAGCAGGTAGCCGCAGGCTCCCTGTTGACCGACACCGGCCTGTACGTGCATGGGCTTATAGGGTGCTACGGAGTCTCCGGAACCCATGACCTGTGCACGGTAACCGAGGGATCGGATGAAATTACCCAGCTCTAAAGCAGCTGCACCCTCTGTACGATATGTGCTGGAGTGAACGATCTCTGCGTCGATGCTAGGAATTGTTTGTGTGGGCTCAAAGTCCTGTTCGTATACTAAAGCAACGAAGTGCTCATAGAGTGTNAACTGGTCTTTTTTACTTGCATAAGTGTAACGTGGGTCGAAGGCAGTTATACCTACTTCTACGAATCCCAACTCTCGGGCCTTGGCTTTGATGGCATCGCTGACNTCTTCGCCAGTTGGCTCAGCGGTGGGTTCCATGTCACCAGTAGCTCTGCAAGCCATGATTAGGGGGCGATTCAACTTTTCGTGCTCTTTACGAATCTCTCGCATCTCAGCGTGCTGGTCTCGCATTGTGTTCGCCCAGTCACGTGAAGCTCGTTCAGTAACGTTCATGCTTTCTAATGGGTATTCTCGGGCGTACCAGTCAACTTCGCGTTGATTAAGCGGTACACCAGGGGTGGTTTCCAATTCCTCTGGAATTGCGATGGTTACATCGGCATCCTGGGCACTCTTACCAGGTCGGACAATCTCGTGGCCGATCTTGAGCATGGCTTTTCCTCCCATTTATCTTTTCGTATGACGGGTAGCCCGTCAATAGGTCTGATTACAATAAACCTCGGAGAACCAAATGTCAACGCTTTTTTTAAGCAACTTTCCAGTATCAATCGACGAGTATCGTAATCTCAATTTAATGGCCTGTTCGCCTAGCAATCATAGCTTCCGCAAGAGGGCTGGTTGTAGAGCTAATGACTACATTTACTAATGAAGGCAAATTAGACTCTATAGCCCGTGTTACTGCTGGGGCGATATCTTGCTTTTGTTCTACGTATTCAGAATGACCACCTATGGCTTCTACTACTTTATCGTATCTCACCGATCGTAGATCGGTCCCAATTGCTCTGTCGAAATACGCCATCTGAAATGTTTTGTCTATCCCCCAGGTCGAATCATTACCCATGACGACGGTCATGGGCAGGTTATGCCTGATGCAGGTATCAAACTCCATGGGATAAAAACCAAAGGCCCCGTCTCCCGTGAACACTAGGACTTTACTTTCTGGATGGGCTAATTTAGCGGCCATCCCATAAGGGAGACCAGCCCCGAGGTGGCTCAAGGGTCCAAGGCGTATAAACCTACCGGGTTTATGAGCTTTCATGAATGATCGGCCCCATTGAACATAATCGCCACCATCCATGATGATAAAGGTATCATCATCTATAATGCCCTCGAGGCTTGTATAGACATCCATGGGGTGAAGTGGTTGATTTCCCACGGCATTTGCTGCCAATGTATCAAGCCAGCCTTGTCTGTCAATTTGTAATTGGGACAACCAGGGGGCCAAATTGGGATTAGATTGGCAGGCAGATGTTAATTGCTCGGTGATTGCACCTAGATCCCCCAGGAGCGGGACTGCTACACCGCGATTACGCCCGATTTCGGCCTCTGACGGGTCGGCCTGAATTATCTTGGCAGTAGGACTGAATATTCCGCCGTACCTGTAACGGTGATCCAGCCTTTTTCCGAGGAGAAGTACTACATCCGCCTCTCTAAAACGTCTTGCAGTGGCATTCAGCGCTCCATCAGCATACCCGAAACATAGGGGATGATCATCATCTATTAGCCCGCGTGCTTGTTCAACTGTAAATACAGGTGCTCCGGTTTTCTCCGCTAAAGCGCTGGCTTGGTCGGAGGATACAGAATATCTGGCAGGGTTTCCCAGTATGATCACTGGCTTTTGTGCTCCACTCAGAAGATTGGCGGCTTGTCTAATTAGTTCGGGGTCTCCCTGGGCTCTACCCATGTTGCGGTATTCATTGGGTAAATAAGGAGGTAGGTCATCTTCTGATACAGATGCCTCTTGTATATCAATAGGTAAGGTTAAATGCACTGGACCGGGTCTCCCTGACATCGCTGATCGAAATGCTGTCGCTACGAACTCCGGGATACGGTTTTTATCGTGGATTAGCCATGAGCCTTTAGTTACCGGCGCTGCCATACTGATCTGGTCAATTTCCTGAAAGGTAGTCATGCCTTTTTCTGGCAATTCAGCACATCCTGCAACAAATATAACNGGGCTTTCGGATGTGTAAATGGCCGGCAGCGCAGATATAGCGTTTGANTATCCAGGACCACCGGTGAACATGGCTACAGTGGGCTCACCAGTTATTCTGGCGTAACCATCAGCCATATGCATCGCTGCCCCTTCATGGCGGGTATCAATGAATTCAATTCCTTCATCAGCCGCCGCGTCTACTAAGGGTAAGATGGTGTCACCTACGATGGTAAATACCCGCTTTACCCCTTCTTGTTTCAAACATCTTATGAAAAGGTGGCCTCCATTGAGATTGGGCATCGTCTCTCCTTGTGAATAAAATGATGATCTAGATTGCTCTTTGGATATTAGCTAAGATTAATGCTTGTAGGCTGATTGGGCAATAGATTTAAGAATGAGCAATAGTGCCACAATTTGTCGTCTTGATCCGCGGTCTATGAGGGTATACTAAGAACTATGGGAACACTCTATATAGTAGGAACACCGATAGGGAATTTAGGGGATCTGACTGAACGATCGCGAGTAGTTCTCGGGTCTGTTGTATTAGTGGCATCCGAGGATACGAGGGTGACTAGAAGACTGCTAAACCATATTCAAGTTCGGACNCCTTTGATTAGTTACCATGCTCACAATTGGCAGATTAGAATCCCTNCCATATTAGAAAGTCTCAATTCTGGAGATGTCGCTCTTGTTTCCGACGCTGGCATGCCTGTCATTAGTGACCCCGGAAGCCAACTAATTTCCGATGCTCGTTCCGCCGGACACACCATCTCAGTTGTTCCCGGACCATCGGCGGTTACGACAGCGATATCAGTTTCTGGCTTTAGCGGAGATTCCTTTTTATTCTTAGGGTTTCTGTCCCGTAGGAAGAAAGACCGGATTGAGAAGTTACGGTCCATAAAAACTTTTATGGACCCTATAGTTATTTTTGAGGCGCCACACAGGTTGTTAGCGACATTAAANGAGTTATTGGATATTTTTGGAGATAGACATATTGCGATTTGTCGAGAACTCACGAAATGGTATGAAGAAATATTCCATGGATTGATTNGCGAGGCAATTGACTATTTTAATAACCCGAGGGGCGAATTTGTNTTGGTNGTTTCGGGGTCTGAGGCAATTCTAAATCCGATATCGGATGAGTCGAAATTGGAGGCAGTTGCTTTAGAATTGATTGAATTGAAAAAATCTGGTTACCGCGCTCGGGAGGCGGTCTCACAGGTAACGGCAGAATATGAGCTTCCCAGAAAAACTGTTTACCAACTTTGGCTTAAACAGGGAGGTTGACCTCAAAAAGACGGAAACTAGGCTCGTTCCCTTGGCCACGAGAGGTGATATTAAACCATTTGCATCCAATATTATTGGGTTTCTTTGAGTTATACTTTGGGCTTGATTTCGCATCCATATTCTTGGCAAATNATTTGCCAACGATTTAAACGATCAATGATGTTTACTGGATAATTAATAGTGAAGCGATTTAAACCTTCTAATATTTTCTACGGCTGGTGGTTGGTTGGAGTCAGTGGTTTGGTTATGACACTGGCAACCGTGCCCTTATATCATGCCATGGCCGTCTGGGCAGTAGCTCTGGAAAGTAGCTTTGGATGGTCTCGTACACAAATCGGGTTTGCCCTAACGTTTACCCGGATTGAAGGCGGGTTTATGGGACCGTTGGAAGGGTACTTGACTGATAAGCTGGGTCCTAGACGAATGATCCTAATCGGACTTTTAATCTTGAGCATAGGATTCTTTATTTTTTGGCAGGTTAACTCACTTTGGATGTTTTATTTGGCATTTNTCGTGATGGCCCTGGGGCAGGGATTAGGCAGCTGGTTACCATTAATGACGGCGTTGAATAATTGGTTTGTTAGAAATCGGTCCAAGGCCATGGGGTTTTCAAACATGGGTAGCCGAATTGGTGCTCTAATTCTTGTGCCGGCTATTGCCTGGTCAATTGATCCAGAACATAATCGNCTCGGATGGGAACTAACTGCTCTCATCCTTGGCATAGTCACTCTTATAATGGCAGTTCCGTTGTCTAAAGCCATTAGAGACAAGCCTCAGGATTACGGGCAAGGAACCGATGGTGATCCCATCCCCAACGAATTAATTGATGCTAGTCNTGCAAGTCCATCTAATTATACCCACCATCCGGCACCCNTTGTTGATCTCACTGCCAGACAAGCAGTNATGACACCTGCNTTTTGGTTGATTTCTTTCGGACACGGATTCACNTCTATGGTCATATTGGCTATNATGGCCCATCTGGGATTGCTTCTTAAAGATAAAGGTTTCGATATTCAGACTACAGGATGGGTTGTAGCTGTTTACACTGCGGTGGCTATGGTTTTTCAGTTGGTGGGTGGGTATCTNGGGGATATAGCTCCGAAAAATCGAATACTTTTTCTATTTACAACTTTGCAGGCCGTTGGAGTGTTAGTTCTTACCTATTCGGGCGGTCTCAGAACTATTTATCTGTTTGCNGTATTGTTTGGAGCNGGTTTCGGTGGTAGAAATCCTTTAACTACTTCGATTCGAGGAGAATATTTTGGTCGAGCATCTTTTGGGAAAATACTGGGATTATCCACGGTACCAATGAACGTTTTATTACTATTCGCGTCACCTTTTGCTGGGTATATCAAGGATGTTCAAGGTTCTTATACGAACGCTTTTCTGTTGCTAGGTTTATTCAATTTTATTGGGGGGATTTGTTTTTTGCTGGCTAGACGTCCTCGCATTATGTCTGAGACAGTATAGCTAGAAGCTGGCTAGCCAGCAGAGAATTAAATTATGGATTGATAGGTTCTTCGTGAATAGTAATATTATGGATAGGTAGTCTTTCAGCCGGTTTGGAATTTTCTCTACCGCTGGATACTGTGGGNGAGCTAGCTATAGTGTCTAATGTATCCTCTCCATCCGTTAATTTACCGAATATTGTGTAATTGGGCGGTAATCCTGTATCACCATGCATTATAAAAAATTGGCTGCCGTTAGTGTTGGGTCCTGCGTTTGCCATAGCTAACGTTCCCTTGGTATAGGATCGTGTGACCTCTTCGTCTTGGAAACGATAACCAGGTCCACCGGTTCCGTCTCCCTTGGGGCATCCTCCTTGAATCATAAATCCCGATATTATTCTATGAAAACATCCGTCTTCATAAAAACCTTCCCGCGCTAAAAATACAAAGTTATTAACGGTTATTGGTACNTCCGCGGGAAATAATTCCGCCGTCATGGTGCCTTGGTCGGTCTCGATGGTGGCTGAATATTTCATTGTAGGATCNAGGATTAAATTTGGTGAATTCTCGTATTGTTTCGCTGGCATCTTATCTCCTATTGCATGTTATGTGGCATTCCTATTACTTTGAATAGATGAAGGGCCTCGAACAACTACGAGGCCCTTCTGATCACCCTAGTGTTGAGATANATGATACAACTTAAANTTATCAATNAGTTTAANTTCGATTATGTGTTTTGGTTTCTGCCCAAGCTACAATTNTGGGAATTACTGCGTTGACGTCTCTTTGGTCTAGANTACGNGCTACGTCCTCTGCTTGACATTTAAGCAGCATAATAGGNAGTCTATTTTGGATTTTGTCCAAAGCCCATGATAAGGGGTCACCTTCTGCCGTATAGTCTAGTTCTAGACGGATATTTTGTTTGATGTTGGCATTGCGGTAGTGATAATGGGGTGAGATTCTAAAGCAATCTAGTCTTAAAAGCTCTTTATCGTTACCTTCCATTTCGTTACCATATACGTGAATACAGATCCCCTCGTCTACTCCACCGACATTGGTTCTGTATTCTAATCCAAAGGTCACAGCCCCTGCATTAATTAACTCCTCAGGGCCTGCTGTTTCTCCTCCCATTTGGGCGTGCATTTGTTGAGTCATTTGGGGACCTCCTCAAATTCAAATCAACTGGCTCCGTGGTACGGGAATTCATTATACTCTTTTTCGCTGACACTGACATATATCAGTATTACCCTGTGATAGCTCGACTCTAATGTGTATCGGCATTAAGCAATCCGAGTGTTCCTAGTTTTCTCCACGGCAACAAATGGAATATAGTTAAGATAGAGGTTGGAGGTATTCAGATGGATATATTGGACCGTATGAGTGATCAGGGATACGAACAGTTGACGATGTTTACGGATTCTGGCGTAGGCTTTAAGTCGGTTGTAGCTATTCATAATACTACTTTAGGGCCTGCATGTGGTGGTACACGGATTTGGCCTTATGCCACGGAAGCAGAAGCTATTGAAGATGCTTTAAGGCTGGCTAAAGCAATGAGTTACAAATCTGCAGTCGCTGATCTTCCTTTAGGCGGCGGTAAAGCTATCATAATAGCGGATTCTCATACTCAAAAGACGGAAGCCATGTTGAGGTCATTCGGCAGATTTGTGGAGACCTTGGGCGGCCGATATTTGACTACGACCGACGTAGGTAGTACAGGCAGGGACTTAGAATACGTTCGGCAAGAAACCAGTTATGTAGTGGGGTTGCCTATTACTATGGGGGGAAGTGGCGACACGTCGGTCATGACTGGATTAGGTATATATATGGGTATGAAAGCAACTGCTAAAGAGATATGGGGAACAGATTCCCTGTCAGGTAGGAGAATTGCTATACAGGGATTTGGCAAAGTTGCTTTCAACATGGCCCACCATTTACTTAAAGAGAATGCGACATTGATTGTTACTGATGTTTATCAGGGGGCAATAGAAAAAGCGAGACAAATGGGATTGGAAGTGGTGCTACCTGAAGAGATTTTTGATGTGCCAAGCGATATTTTCTCCCCCTGTGCTCTTGGTGGCGTATTGAATAGCTCGACTATACCCAAACTGACCTGCGATCTAGTTGCTGGCGGGGCAAATAACCAATTGTTAACCGATGCGGATGGCGATGAATTACACCGTAGAGGAATCTTGTATGCGCCTGATTATGTCGTAAACGCGGGAGGCATAATAAACGTTGAAGCTGAAATCGGCTCTCCATATAATCCTGAACGTGCTCGAGAAAGAACTGAGAGGATATACGATATTATGGAGAATGTGATCTCCCTTTCTAAAACTAAAGATATTCCAACGTATAGGGCTGCAGACCTTATGGCAGAGGAGCGGTTGACTTCTGTTCAGGGCATTAAAAAGATTTATTCAGCTCGTTAGGACTGATGATTAACAGCGATCTGGACTCGACTATCGATAATCCGAGATCGCTGTTAATCCTAACTAATTCTCGATTAGCTCGCCTTGCTGGGGGCTTCGAAACCGGCATCACGGTGAGCGCTGTCACAGAAGGGTTTGTTCGCAGAATGACCACATCTGCAGAGACTAGCCCATTCTCCTTCAGGGATAGTGTAAGCATTACCTTCTTGATCAACTAGTTCGAAAGGCCCATATACACGCATGGGACCGTTGTTACGAATTTCTATTTTTACATCTGGCATAACAAATCTCCTAAATAATTTCAACATAATGGCTCCCATAAGAGAGCCGCCGGTGTGGCTTGGTCAGTCTTACATTTCCACCTCTAGGTGTCAAGGAGAATTGAGTCTCAGGTGATTTTTTTATAAATTAATAAATACCCTAATGGGACCGATATTGGGAGCTTACTGAATATTCGAGAGTTATTTGATTTATCATCTGGTGAACATTCGATAAACGTGAAAAAAATATAAATGCGTCCTACATTTGCAATCCGACGAACCAAAACCTCGCACAGGGGATGTTGAGGTTTTACTAGATGATATTTGGCTGGACCACCCGCATTCATGTTTTTCTGTGCAGACAGACCAAAATATCCCGATGACGCGCGCAACCTGTATTAGGTAATCTATGTGCCAGTGACAAGGTTTATAGGGTCTCATGTGTCTAGATATCCGGGATACTAATCCGTTTAGCGCACTACCGGTATAAAGATAGTAGCCAGGTTAAAAAATATGTATTCCTAATTTCCCCACATTTATCGGGTTAGCTTCAGTCAGTTCGATCAGCAGTATATAAGTCCCCGGAACTTTTGTGTTGTTTGAAGATCTGGTGAAAAGACCGTCTAAGTCAGCCTTCATAAATNCCTTATGATTAATAGAGCCGAATAAATCCGGATGTTCTCGATTATTGCTTACGGGTTGTCCATGAATAGCAGATANAAATAACTTGTTGACTCAATCAATCAAAGTATTAACTAGGAGTCCCTTTTTCCTCTTCCATGGCCTGGTATTTGGAAGGGCACTTAACCAGGATGTGTTCAGCATGGAAGATATCTGATTCTTCGTATCTGCCTTCTAAGATGATTTCCGAGTGAGGGTTAAAGAACAAGTCTGGCATCACACCTACATATGAAGCTTCCAATCTGTCTACTGANCTACCAGATTTATCAATTAATTGAAAATTACTTTGGGTTGAATTNTCGATTCGCTGNAAACTTCCATCTACCAAGGTACCNGANACCCGGATTCTTCTACCATCATGATATTCATCTGATCCCATAAATTCGCTAACTGTGAGGAAATAGAGGACATTACCCGGGAATGCCGCGTACACCATGTAACCTATAGCGAGTATTAGTACTACGCCAAATATTATAAATTTAAACTTGTGATTATTTTGGGATTCTTCTTGCAAGAGTGTGTACGCTTCCTATTGTTAGCTGCTTCACTTTTAATCATAACATGTTAGTCAGTTAGATTTTTTAGTCCACAGTAGTACTGTGGAAGGATATCTCACGAAATTTAGGCCCNAGAAATGGACGGAGTTTGAGTTGAAGCAAAGTCATCCTGTTAACTCCCTATTTTCGCTTAAACATCGTTTTGAGGCCTCGTGATTGTTTCATGCAGTTCAGTGATTTCATCGCGTACTTCTTGGCGCCTTTTAGAGACGAAAAACGCGTAGATGAAAAAAATAATCCATGTTATTGCGAATGCCACAAATAGATATATAAGGTTAGTGGAGGCAGAGTGGCTATCTATTAATACTTTTAATAATAACATTTCTTAATCACCGTATTCGTTTCAATTCTCTTAAAAGTTTGAGTTGTAACAGATCGTCTTCGGTATTCCGTAAAGCAATTCGTTCCAATAACAGGTAGGNAAATAGCNCCGAAATAGTACCGAAAGAAAACCAAAGTATAAGGTTCATTACTGGATCCAATGAGTTCGACTCTGAGAAAGGTCCTATTACTGCAGATGGATGTATAGATCTCCACCATACAACTGAATAGTACACTATTGGAACATCTATGAAGCCTACGATNCCTATGACTGCGGAAAAAAGAGCCCCCTGTTTTGTAGTCCCAGCATAACTCCGGAGCATCAAATATGACACGTAAATTAGCCATAGGATTAGTGTAGTNGTTAGTCGAGGTTCCCATGTCCACCATGTTCCCCAAACCGGTTTAGCCCATATCACTCCAGTGATAAGCGCTAATGTAACAAATATTACGCCGACNTCAGCAGCAGAATGTGCTATAGAGTCCCAGGTAGTCTGCTTTATTTGTCTAAGTTTTAATACTTTGAAAACGCCAAAATATCCAAGGCTCCCGATGAATACGATAAAAAAACATAAAAATGACAAAATAGCCATTGGAACATGGATATAAAATATCCGTTGGATGTGGCCTAATACTANATCTGTAGGTGCTACTAAAAAAATCAGATACATGTTGATTGTCATTAAAACGAGCCCAAGAATCGCTAAGTACTTAGGCAGGTGAANAAGGGTCCAGTGTTCTTTGATTCGGAACTCCTCATCAGTATTCCTCGGNTCGGTTCGAATCGACAATGTACTTCACTCCTCTACAAGGTGAGAAAAAATCCACGGACAGACTACCAGAAACAGCGCGTCAAAAATAGCTATCAACGGTAACCATCTGTTCCAGCTCGGTTCATACCCGATTCCGAATGAACCCTTAGAGGCTTCGATAGCTCCTATAATTACGGGTAGAATAATCGGGAAAAACAGCACTGGTAGCATNATTTCTCTTGAACGGGTTTTCACAGCCATGAAAGAAAACAACGTTCCAACAGTTGCGAACCCTAATGTAGTTAGTACCATTGTGGCTAACAATACCCAAGAGAAGTTGTTAATGTTTAACATAGCTGCGAANAGAGGTAATAAAATAGCTTCAATCGTTATCATGAATAAGAAGCTAACTAAAACTTTACTGAGGAATATGACATCTCTACTGATTGGACTAAGCAGTAANCCTTCAAGAGAGCCTTGTTCTTGTTCCCTTACAAAGGTCCTGTTCATGATCAAGATCGCTGANAAAGCGAATGAAACCCAAATAATTCCAGCGGCTATTTCAGAAATCTGACGAGGATTNATGTTAAGCGCGAAATTGAACACTATGGCTAATAACACCCCAAATACTAATACTGATATTACGGTGTCTTTTGACCGGATTTCTAAGAGGATGTCTTTCCATATTATTATTAGTAAAGGTTGAATAGTTGAGTTCATATAAGATTTCTAGAACGGCTGATAATGCTTGGCATTTCCAGTATTTAATAAGATTCCCTATAGCCTATACGTATTAGCCGGTTGTCAGTATACCGTTGGATAGAATNCCTACGTTATCTGACCAACGATTCCCCAGATCATGATTATGAGTAGTCATAATGATAGATCTATTGCTGGAGGTCCATTCTGAGGAGATATCATGGAGTATCCCAAGAGATCTTTGATCCAGTCCTCCCTCTGGTTCATCCAGTAACAATATGTCAGGTTCATGTAAAATAGCTCGACCTAAGGCCAATCGTTTCTGCATACCATGTGATAAAAATTTAACTTTCCTACCAGAATACTGTTCTANATCTACTCTTGATAGTACTGAGTTGATTCTCTTAGAGATTTGGCNGAGATTATATAACCTACCATAGAATTGTAGATTCTCCGCGCAAGTCAAATCGTCGTACAGGTAATGCTGGTGTCCTACAACCCCAATATTTCTACGGATGGACCTGGGATTTTTTGCCTGATCATATCCGGATATTATGATTTGACCGGAATCGGCCNGAATTTGGCTTGCCAGTATCTTAAGCAATGTAGTTTTGCCACTACCATTGGCTCCAAATAAAGCGAGAAATTTNCCCCACTCAAGCTCAAGATCTAAATCCCAGATAACAGGATTTTCTCCGAAACTTTTCTTTAAACCTTTTATACTAATCGCAGTTCCAGAGTTGTGTTTAGCCATAATGATTCTTAATAGTTCCAGTGGGATAACAGAGGAATCGAACAGTACACATCACTCTTTAATGTTAAAGGTGGTGTTCATCTTGTGCAATAGTTACGGTTACAGCAGGATACTTTAAAGAGATGGATGGGCGATTTCAGATTAACCTTCTTGGAAGATTGTCACCTCGGTATCNGTGCTTGTTGAGCGNAACGCTCTNACTAATGTTGTGNCATATCTGTTGNAGTAAGGTATGTTNGCTGNCTGATGGTNGAGTGAANGGAATATAGNATTGTCTTAAGGGTGNTTAATACTAATACCGCCATCGACTGCCCAAGTCTGCCCAGTGACATATGCTGCAGCGGGTGAAGCTAGAAAAACTGAAAGATATCCTACTTCTTTGAGGTGGCCTGTCCTCCCCAAAGGTATTTGTCCCTTTGCTGTTTCTTGTCTCTGCTGATAGGCTTCTTTGCTCATTTGTTCCGGATCAGGGAAGGATCCGGGAGCGATGGCGTTGGCTCGAATGCCAAAGGGAGCCCATTCTTGAGCTAAGCATTCGGTAAATCTCATTATCCCNGCTTTAGCAGCATCATAGGCTGCAGATTCAGGTCTTCCCCTGAAGGCTGCCCAGCCAGTAATGTTTATGACTGATCCTTGTCTTCGTTCTAGCAGATGAGGTCCTATTGCATGACAACCTTGGTATGCTTCGGTAAGGTTGATGTCAACTATAAAATGCCATTCTTCTTCAGTCATACCTATCGATGATGATCCTGGTAAAGTTACTACCGGTTTCCTTATAGCATCTCCCACGCAGTTTACTAAAGTATCTACATGACCGAACTGATCTAACGTTTCCTGAACAATTCTATCCATATCAGCCGCTTTCGTTGCATCGCCAGTTACTGGAAAAGCTGTTCTGCCCAGTTCCTCTATTTCTTTTGCGACTTGGTTAACACCAGTTGAGGTCAATCCCGTAATCGCTATATCTGCTCCAGCTTCAGCAAAAGCCANAGCTATACCTTTGCCGATACCGCGCCCAGCTCCCACTANNATCACTTTCTGATCTGTGACATCGAATTCTGGTAGGCTCATGTTTCACCTCTGAGGATTATTTGCAGAAACATTAATCTTAAGCGGAGGTCCGACTTTGGATGCATTGTACAGCGTAGGCTGTTTATATTGAGAGATCATGGATCTAAGATAGATCGAATTTGATACCGCCAGGATAATCTCTAAACGGGTATACTGCTCTCTGATACTAGGTGAGGAGATTGGAGCTCAACACTATTCAGGCCTAGAAGGATTTCTAACCTTGATTTCATCTCCTCAGTGTAACCCGTGCTGATTACTGGTAACTCCATCACCACTTGTTTCCCCCCTGTTTGGATTCTGAGGTTTACTCGATCCTTGCCTGGATATTCTAGTAAGATCTGTACAACTTCCCGGAGTAAATAGGCGTCGTCTATTGCATCGGATGATTCTTTTATCTTGAGAGCAACTGTCCTAGATTCTGAAACTACATTACTGATATCTGTANTTGGTGACTGACCCTTTCGTCCTAGGTTATTGGAGTTGTCCCGGGTTACATTTTGCTTTTGCCATTTGTGTGATGTGGTATCGGGGTTGTGTTGGGTGTTAACCTTNGATATAGGTTCAAGGTTTGGCGAAAACTCCTGAGCTTGCTCGCAAACAATAGAATATTGGTCACCCCGCCATCTTAGTTTACCTGTGATTCTCACCAGGCGGCCCGCCACCCACTCACTCTGTGTTCGGTCCAGAATATCTGGCCAAACAACCACCTCCACCGGGCCGCCCAGCAAGTCCAGATTAACCAGAAGGAATTTTTTTTGTTCTTTAGTGTATCGTTCCGTTACGTTAGAAACATGGCCAAGAAAAGTAAGATTCTGGTCTTGAGGACTCTGTTCAAGATGTTCTAAGTTANTTATGTAACCCTCGTCTGCAAGCCCAGCTAGCTTGATTAAAGGGTTATAGGACAGAGATAGACCGATGTATTCAATCTCTTGGTCAGATTTCTCCTGATCTGTTATATCAGGTCCCGATAGGGAGATGCCTGCAACGGTAGCATTTGGATTCGCCATAGTCATCGAGTCGAACATACTCGTTTGCCCACTATTTCTAGTTCGAGTAGCAAGTTGAGCTGAAGCTACGATTTGTTCTAGGTTGGTTAACATCGGACCTCTTGGTCCTAACGAATCAAAAGTACCGGCTTTGGCGAGGCTTTCAAGAGTCCTTCTGTTTAGATTACTGACATCGGCACGCTGGCAAAAATCATCAATTGATTTAAAGGCACCATTTGTCTTGCGTTCTTCCACAACCGGGCAAATTGCGCTTGCGCCGACATTTTTGATTGCTGACAATCCAAACCGTATAACGGGATTGGAGGATGTATCTTTATCTATAGTAAAGAATTCCTCTGAATGGTTGATGTCAGGCAAAAGAACGGGGATATTCAATTTAAAGCATTCATTTATACTACTTACCATACGCTCAGTATTATCTAGTCGTGAATTCAAGACTGAAGCCATGTATTCGACCGGATAATGGGCTTTAAAATACGCTGTCCAGTACGATATCAGGGCATAGCTAACACTATGAGCTTTATTAAAAGCGTAGCCCGCGAAGGGTTCTATTAAGTCAAATACTTCGATGGCTAAATCTTCTGTAAATCCTTTGTTTTGAGCCCCTTTAACGAATTTGTCTCTTTCTTGGGCCATTAAGGAGGATATCTTTTTCCCCATTGCCTTCCGGACTATATCGGCCTCGCCTAGCGAATATCCAGCGAACCCTTGAAGGATTAGCAATACTTGGTCTTGGTAAACTATGACTCCATAGGTTTCATCCAGTAATTCTTTTAGGCTATCATGGGGATACGAGATGGGGATGCGTCCGTGCTTGCCATCTATAAAGGACGTTATATGTTCCATTGGTCCGGGTCTATATAGGGCGATCATTGCAGCAATATCACCGAGATTAGAGGGTTTAAGCTCTTTGATGTAACGCTGCATTCCCGAGCTTTCTAGCTGGAATAAATCGGTCGTTTTTCCAGAGGAAAGCAAATCAAAAGTATCAGCATCATTAAGCGGCAAGCGGTTCAGGTCTATTTTTATTCCTTGGTTGTTGTCTACAAGTTTTATTGCTTTATCTAGAATGCTGAGGTTAGTCAATCCAAGGAAATCCATCTTAAGTAAACCCAATTTCGCGACAGCATCCATGGCGTATTGAGTCATCATAACCGGACTTGTTTCATCGCCTTTACTCGGGCGCTGGAGTGGCACTGTATTAGTCAGAGGCTCGTCAGCGATCAAAACCCCGGCTGCATGTGTGCTGACGTGATGTACTACACCTTCCAATCCTAAAGCGTTGTCGACTAATTTGTTAACAGGAATNTCGCTCTCATACGCTGACTGGAATTCGGGATTGGCTTTCAGAGCATCAGTAATTGTTCTGGATTTGAAAGGCACCATGCGGGCAATGCGGTCTACTTCACCGTAGCCCATACCCAACCCCCGACCAACATCCCGCAAAGCGGCTTTGGCCCCCATGGTGCCGAAGGTAATAATCTGCGCAACTCGATCACTGCCGTATTTATTTATAACGTAATGAAGAACCTCATCTCGACGGTCGTCTTGAAAATCCATGTCAATGTCTGGCATTTCCTTACGTTCCATATTCAAGAATCTCTCAAATATTAGACGATATTCCATTGGGTCAATATCTGTGATACCTAAACAATATAGGGCCACGCTTCCGGCTGCGCTACCTCTCACAGCAGATAGAATTCCTTTGCTTCGAACAAAATGCATGATGTCCCAAACGACTAGGAAGTAATTTGCAAATTGGGTACTACGTATGACGTCGAGCTCGTATGAGAGCCTTTTCTCCGACTCTTCGGAAGCATCAGAATATCTTTGTCTAAATCCTTCCCAGCAAAGTTGTGCAAGGTAATCGTCTGCGCTTAAATCACCCGGAGTATCGTATTTGGGTAGATGAGTTTCTCCGAACCCCAACTCCACGTTACACATCTCCGCAACTAAGTTGGTGTTTTCTAGGGCTTCGGGAAAGTCGGGGAAGAGGGCAGACATCTCTTCAGGGCTTTTAATGTAGTACGAATCGTCCTCCATCCGGAGACGTTTAGGATCATCAATATTAGTATTGGTTTGGATACAAATATAAATATCTTGGAACGGCGAGTGCGCTTGTTCAACGTAGTGAGAATCATTGGTTACGATTAGCGGAATAGATAGCTCTTTGCTGAGTTCTACCAACCCTTGGTTAATTTCGTCTAGTTGTGGAACCTGCTGATGGGATTGGAGTTCTAGGAAATAACCGTCTTTAAACAATTCTTGGTACCAGATGGCGGCTTCTTTGGCACCTTCGATGTTACCATCTGATATTAATTTTGGGACTTCAGCTGAAGGACAACCGGAAAGACAAATTAGTCCCTGCCCCATCTCGACAAGCAGTTCTTTGTCAATACGTGGGCGGTAGTGGAATCCTTCCAAATGTCCTAGGGTCACTAGTTGCATCAGATTTTGATAACCTACGTTGTTTCTGGCCAGGAGTACTAGGTGATGAGGGCTTCGCTCCGAACTGCTCTTTTCTCTTCGGCTGGAATGCGCTACATAGACTTCGCATCCTATTATCGGTTTGATCCCGGCTTCTTTGCATTCCGAGTAAAATTCTACGGCTCCATACAATGAACCGTGGTCAGTTATAGCCAAGGAATGCATGCCTAATTCTTTGGTATGCGATACCAGTTCGGGAATCCGGCTGATACCATCCAACATGCTGTATTCGGTATGTACATGTAAGTGAGTGAACACCGGTTGTATCTTTCTCCCGTTTTTGATCCCTTTTGGGCATCCAAAGATAATCTAAAATAAGATGAATAGCAAGAGGGTAAGTTCAATATTCAGTAGGGGATTCTAGTGGGATACAACAACCAAACGGAAATCCAACTGTTATCTTCGAATTTCTGAGTAATAGGTCCAAATAAAAAGCCCTGTATTTTATACAGGGCTTTTTATTTGGACCTATTACAATGTTAATTAAGAAGGGGAGTTATTCTTCTTCATCTTTTTCGATGTGATCGGCTACGGTTTCTTCGACAACTTGGTTACGTGTTCGGGAAGCTGACTTATCATCTCCCCATGTAGAGGCTTCCACGTAGTTTTTAAATTCCCTTGATTCTCCGCAGACCTGACATACTCCCGCACTAACCGGCCCAGTGGCAGGCTGGATCACCCAGTGGTGACAGCAACTAGGCGGTTCATTCTCATCGATTGGATTGGTCATCGGTGCCGACTGGGTCATTAGATCGTCCCTCCGATATGTGTAACAGTGAACTATACACCTGCATCTATGTTACATCAAGCCCCAAACATAACCTTGAGTGAGGCGGAATATAGTTCATTGTTAGGGTACGGCAGCCTGATTCCCTGAAGAATGGGCTGTCAGGGAATAATCCGGCGCATGATATGGTTGAGGCGTTACGTTTTGAACGCAATGTTACTCGTAAGCTTAAATTTAGTAGCTATAGTGAGAGGTTACCACGATTACGGGTTGGTTATTATTTGTTGAGTTACGATTCGTGTAACGCCCCATCCCGCAAGCCAGGCTGAGTGTCTACCATCACCCCCTGCAACAACGACGATAATATCATCTGCCTTGAGTGCTATTGGAACTAATGTTTCTGGATTAGTCTCATCAACCCATTGAGGCCAATTACGATTACCATAGTGAGCCATGTTGACTAGGTTTTTCAATGGCATCCGGGCGTTTTGAAAAATGAATTCCCTTACATCAGATTTAGAGAAACCGCTTTGAGCAATTTCGTTGGCATGTTCAGGGCACAGCACCAACGTAATTTGGGCTCCGGTTCCTATTTGATAGTAGTTGGAGAACCCGGTGGTCTGTGTAGATTCTACCAATGTTTTTAAAACTTCCAGTCCTGTGGGGACTGTACTTTCCATTACCACGTACAACCCGCGTATAGCTGAGATCGTGAGCATGTTGTCACTGGGTTTTAGGCCCAATTCTACGTGGCGGGGCTCCCAAGGACTTCTGGATTCGTTCTCTGAGAAACAAAAAGTATATCTGGCGGGTAGCGCTAGTGTCGCCTTGTCCATTTCTCCCGGTATGAGCCCTCCAATGTTCCGTATCACCAACCGAATAGCACGGCCTATTACGGCATTAGATCGATGCCCTGGTCCGAAGCAGCCTGCATCCCCGTTAATGTCTAGATCCCGAGCTATGGGCCCATTAACAATCGTGACAGGAGCTGCCCCTCCAGTAGTTGCTTGGCAACCTGCCAGATTAAACTCCGGTTTTAAAATAGCTTGTATTCCAGCGACGACTACAGGGAAGTGTTCAGGACGGCATCCAGCCATCACGGCGTTTATAGCTACTTTCTCTAGAGTTACGCTTGCGTTTTGAGGTTGTATATTACCTAGTGAAAACGATGGATCTTCCCCGTATCCTCCGAGCATTTTCCTAACGAGATCTGGAGTTGCTGGAACTACGGGAAGTCCATCTGTCCATCCTAGCTCCTCATAATAGTCTTGAATATCATCAAAGGAACTAGAAACTTCAATTCTTCGGGATGTAAGCGCGTTCGTGTTGACCATAATCTCCTCGGAAACTTAACCTGAGCAATTTGCCATTGGGTTTATGTACTAGTCAATAAACCGACGATTTCCCCAGCGTAATCGTGAGCCATTTGTTTGACTTCTGGTATAGATTTAGGTGTCAGTGGGCTGGGTAACACTACTATCCGTACACCCGGCATTCCGAGCGATGTGGCCCTTGCATAAGCGGCTTTAGTGAAATTACTTGTAATTACACTTACCGATGGGATACCTCGTGATTCTGTGACTACTGTGTCGTGGAGACCCCACGCTGTACAGGAACCTCAATCGGCAATTGCGTGGATTATTGCATCACACTGGTCGGTCAACTCATTTATAGTCTCATCAGAGCAAGCAGCACTGAAACTGAATTTGTTACGGTAAACTACTTTGTCTGCCTGGTAATCGGTAGTCAGAACTTGCTCTAATTCCTCTAAGAAAACGTCTGCGTGATATTTCCGATTTTCTAACAATCCTATTACCTTGCCTTTCAAACTGGGTAAGTCAGAACTTATTCCTATTTCTTCTGGGACTAATTCAAGTCTGGGATCCAAAATTTCGATAGTTTGTGAGTTGGTAGTCATATCTGACATCCTCCTGATTGGTTCTGCTTAGGACTCAAATAGGTTAAACAACCCCTTGATAATTGTCTAGTATTATTTCTAATATCTGTTAGAGGTAATATATCTCTAGTTTCAGTTGAACACATGTTATAATCTGCCCCGCGCTATTGGTTTAGATGGGACTCTATCATAGGTGGTAGGGATTTTATGGATTATTCAACTGGTTTGATTCTTCCAGAAGAGCACTGGGTTAATATAGATGGCCTTAACGTCCATTATTTGGATTGGTCTGGTGGTGGATCACCCCTGTTGGCGCTACACGGTATGGCATCTTCAGCCTACTGGTATGAAAGGGTAGCGAATCATCTATCCGAATACCACAGGATTATAGCGCCGGATCAAAGGGGCCACGGGCAAACTGCACAAGCTTCTACCGGATATGATTGGGAAACATTGGCAATGGATTTAGTTGGGTTGCTTGATTATTTAGAATTAGATCGCGTGTCGGTAGTCGGTCATTCGTGGGGAGGGCACGTAGCTAGTAATTTAGCAGCGCGCCATCCTGATCGCATAAATTCTCTCATAATGATAGACGGTGGTTTTCAGGATGGCCATTTGTTGCCGAATGCTACGGAGGCATTTTTCAGAGAACGCTTTAAGCCCCGGAATGTATCGGGAGATAGGGAAGAATTTTTGGGACGGCTTAAGGAACAACTTGCCAACTGTTGGGGTGACGATTTAGAGAAAATAGTACTAAGCATGGTTTACGAAAATGTTGATGGTTTAATGGAAGATATTTTACAACCTTCTCATCATAGCCAAATACTTACGGCGATGTGGAATGAACCTCCTTCAACCGTAATCCCTAGAATTAATTGCCCAATTCTGATTATCCCCGCGGGTCCAAAACCTGAGCGAGCTCATACAGAGTTCTCACGTATGAGGGAAATAATGGTGGAGGCGGTTGTCGGCGTTGCTAAAGATGTCCGTGTAGAATGGATTATGGACACCATACATGACATCGGCTACGATAAGCCTAAGGAGTTAGCTGACGTCATTTTACGATATGTTAATAGATAATGATTAAACCCTTAATCATTATCCGCTGAAGACAACGAGATGTTGCTGTTCATTGGGGCCTCATCCGTGTCGTCATTGTCTAGACCATAATTTATAGCATACAAACGGGAATACACTCCACGTTTG
>PAMF01000036.1 GCA_002707185.1 Chloroflexota bacterium
TAGGGACTTTGTTTATGATCAAATTGCTAAGCGGCGTTATAAGTGGTTTGGAAAATGTGATATATACAGTGATCCACAAAGTGACTAAATCTATACTTATTTGTAATCGTGGCTTGTTTATTAATTGGTAGGTAGCCATGAAATGTCTCATTACCAATCAAGGTATTTCTACTGGCCATTATTGGGAAAGATTACAGGAAGTTATTTATAATATTAAATTAAGTTAATCTCGTTAATTGTGTCTGAAATCAAGGTACTTATGGGACGATAGCGGACTGCTTGAAAGAGGTTTGATTGAAGTTACCTAACAAAAATAAAATTCGTGATCATTTTATATTTATCTCAATGGCTCTTTTATTGGCATTTTTAATATCTGGATGTAATGATGATACTGTAGGCTTATCAGTAAGCTCCACTTCTGTTAAGTCTTTAGAAGCTTCAGATTCACATATTGTATCGTCAGGAAATCCCATGCCACCTGTCCCACCTGAGTCTAAGTTTATGACGTTATCATCTGGCGCAGGCACGGGAATTAGCGTTGTCGGGGAGAGTACGATATCGGTAAAGCCTGATATCGCTATATTGGATATAGGAGTCGAGACATTTGCCGAATCAGTTGCCTTGGCTAGACAGTTTGCCGCAAAAGAAATGGGTTCGGTTATATCAGCTTTGAAAAAACAAGGTGTAGATGATTCAGATATTCAGACCAGTAGGCTAAATATATCCCCAAGTTACGATTATGAGGAGATAATGGTAAGGGGAAAAAGAACTGGCCGCCAGGTGTTGACAGGCTATTTTGTTAATAATGTTGTCAAGGTTCGTATAAGAGAACTCGAAAAAGCAGGCGAAGTTATAGATAGAACAGCATCAGCTGGTGGCGACTCCATCCGTATTAATGGTATTTCTTTTACGGTCGATGATCTTTCCCCGTACAAGGTCCTACTCCGGAAGGGTGCAGTGGAAGATTCGTTGGTTAAAGCCAACCATTATGCTGCTGAATCAGGAGTTACATTGGGTCCGCTCATTTCTTTGAGTGAAACTAGCTCTCCGGCTATCCAGAGTTTTCAAAAAGATATGGCTTTTGGAATGAGGGCGATGTCAGAGTCTATGCCGACATCAGTCAGCGGGGGTGAACTTGACATCCACCATTCCATTCAGGCAACGTTCGCGATTAATTGATTATTAGTGCTATCAACAAAAAATATTCAACACGATATTAAGATACCAGGGATCCCTCTAAATGAAGAAGGGCACCTCGGTATACTATTAATCCGGGGTGCCCTTCTTCATTTAAATCTTAACTCTTCTTAATGCATTGGTGAAAAACTAGCTGGGACCATAATTTTATTCTCTTGACGAACTCTGCCGGGTGCTCCTGAAGGCCAGTTAGGTAATTTGGTATTCCTGACTTCTGTCCGGTGATTCAAATCTTTATACGGCCATATGTGCATCCATCGGTTCAAAGCACCGAGTTCCGTGTACATGCCTGCAGCCAGAGGGGATAGTTCTTCCCTGGCTGGGAGTACCTCAGTCCAACGTTTTAGAAGCTCTGGTATTGATCCTGGCTCATAGGTGTATGTTCTCATTTCGTATATCCCACCTAAAGCTTGGTCACCACCCATGGGTTTCATGAACGGAGCCGGATTCCAAATCTCGGAATTCATATTAATGATATTACCGGGAGTAATTTTTGGTGGCCAATTCGGGTCTTTTCCAGCTTCCTCGCGTATCTTTGTTCGCTCGCCGAGGTCTTCATATCCCCAAACATGGATAATCTGATTGAGTGGACCAATATCTGTGTGCCAAAAGGCAGCAATTGGTGAATATTTTTCTCTGTGGGGCAGAGCTTCCGCAAACGCTTCTTCCGCTTGAGGAATTGCTCCAGGTTTAAGGTCGTAAGTTCGAACTTCGTATATCATCTTGACTCCTAATTAAATGAGATGTTGGTATCAGGATAACCGTAAGTCGGTAATTAGGCTAGTTTCGCTCGTGTATTTCTTTGTTAGGATCACTAGTCAGGTAATTACTTGTTTACAAATCGAGTTATTACTGTTTAAGAATTGCCGTGAATTTCTGATGTTACGGAGTGGAATTACCATTCTGATCCTGGGTTTCGTTCTTGTAATATTTCACCATATAAACTTAAGATTTGGTCGATTTTTAAATAAACGATTGCAGATTGTATTGATGGATTAGATGGCACACCTGAGTCAACCAAGCGGCTGATAGCCTGGTCATATTGGGGGCCGTCACGGTACACTTCAGGTTCACATCGGAATTTCCAACCAGTATCCTCCCCAGGTATTCGGAACAATACCAGTACCTTAGGGTTCGACTCGATGTGATCCAGTGGATTTTTACCGCTTCTGTCTCGGTAACACAACGTGTCCTCGTCTATGGCAAAAACGGTACCAATAAATCCCGCATTGGGAGTGCCGCTGAGGTCTGCCGTTGCGATAATGCATGGATTCAAGTGACCCGGAGGATTATCCAGGAACTGGTGCATTTCATCAGTTAGTTTGATCATGATTCTAATTCCTCGAGTCTATAACTTGTGAGCTTGAACTGCTCCGTAGTTTTTCTCCGAAAGGTTACTACCGCAAATTAGATACTTTCTGACGAATTAAGGGTATAAGAGCCTCCCCGTATTCTTTGGCATCTGCTATAGGGTCGAATCCTCGGATTATGAAGGTATCGCACCCCAGTTCGAAGTATTTTAATAACGAATCTGCTACTTGTTCGGCTGTCCCGACTAAGCAAGTTGTGCTNCCAGCTGCGCCACTTGCAGCGGCAATTGGCATCCAGAGNCTGTCNTCGTGTAGATCTCNTTGTTCCGCAAATCTAAGTAAACGCCTACTTCCCTCTGATTGNAGNCGAGCAGGTTGACCTGGTTCAATCTTTCCGAATGTCGCATGNTTAACATGGTTCAGGATGGATTCAGCACGGTCCCAGGCTATAGCTTCGGTCTTACCTAAAACAGGTCGTACTGATAGGCTAAATTTTATTTCTCTATTGTAGGATTGGGCCCGGTTTCTGATATTGGTAATGCGGTCTTTAATTTCAGATAATGGTTCTCCCCAGAGGGCAAACACATCAGCTCTCTTACTGCCGACATCAAGGGCTATATCTGAGGCTCCGCCGAAAAATAAAGGAACTCTTGGCGATTGAAAACATCTAACTTGGCTGTAAGCACCTTCAAGTTTATAAAATTCCCCTTCGTGGTTGAAGGGCTCGTATTCATCCCACATTCTTCTTAATAGACCCATGTATTCGTCGGTTCTACGGTAACGATCGTCATGGTTAACCCAGTCACCGTCGTTCCTCTGTTCTTTATCACTGCCGCCGGAAATAATATGAAGCGCTATCCTACCTCTGGTTAGTTGATCCAAAGTGGCGATCTTTCTTGCAGCTAAGGTAGGTGTCACAAAGCCCGGCCTATGTGCTATGAGGAAACCTATGTGCTGAGTATGTGCAGCAGCATAACTAGTGACTTCAAAACCATCTGCTGTGCTAGAGGAGTATCCTGTAAGAACCATGTCAAACCCACTGTTTTCATGGACCTGAGCAAATTCTAAAATATAATCTGGATCTATCCCTTGTGGTATTTCTGATCCCGGGTTAATGCCTCCGCCAAAGACACTAACAGTGGCTCCTGCGTTTACAGCAGATTCTCTTTGCGTTCCTATCATCCCGACGATGTTTACATAAGGGCTGTCTTTTTTCATAACAAGCAGATGAATTAAGAATTCGTATTTTATTTACCCTTTCCGACTCGCCACATTGAGATGGTTAGAAAAATGGCGCCTTCTAATGATGTCTCGATTCAAGGATACTATAAACCACTTAGAGTTACCGAAGCCAAATCTGAGTTACCTAATGCTAGATTGACAGATTATTATTTGAAGCAATCCGGTTATATCTCGTTGTACTATAGATTTTCCAGTGCTCTAAACTAGAGATATTAGTCTACTAGGGGTGGAGCTTGGGAATCACTCTCAGCTGATTTGTTAAAACGTACCACGTATTCTTGACCTGTATCTGCCGCTATCGCTGCCTCCATAGCACTGATAGCAACTTCAATTTGGCTATCGTCNGGTTGTCTTGTNGTGAGTCNCTGAAGAATTAGNCCTGGTACTGCNATCTGACGTGCTATCCACCAAGTTTGATGGAGCCCGCTGAACCGTATAAATTCGTAACTTATTGCTGCTATGACGGGTAAGAGCGCTATTCGAGAGATAATGCGCCAATGGAGTTCGGGCCAGCCGAGAAACATAAAGGCAATAATTGAAACCAGCACTACAGTGAGCAGAAAAGCAGTCCCGCATCTGGGATGGGGTGTGCCAAATTGCCTAACATGACTTATTTCTAATGATAGCCCTGCCTCGTAGGTATGGACTGCCATGTGCTCTGCGCCGTGATAGNAAAATACTCGTTTAATATTATCCATGAAGCTGATGACCCAGATGTATCCCACTAGGATTACCAATCTTAGTAGTCCTTCTATCACGTTAATTAAGATATCTGAATGTAGAATGTGATGAATCGGAGTTACGATTAATTGTGGGACTACGAAGAAGATCCCTATGCCTATAACTAATGAGATCGCCAGGGTCATTGCAAGCACCCATGGAGACATTTCCTTTTGGCCTTCAGGAGTTTGATCTACCATGGCTAAGGCTGCTGATTGATTCAATGCTTTGATACCGAGGATCAAAGTTTCTAACAGNGCTAGGAAACCCCTAATTAGAGGTATCTTACGTAACTTACCGGTGAAGTAAGTGTTTAAAGGTTCCTGGAGATGAGTGATGGTTCCGTCTTCTCTACGTACCGCTAGACTATAATGATTTTGGCCNCTGATCATTACNCCTTCTATTACAGCTTGGCCACCGTATGAAAANTCAGGTTGTCTCGACACCATCTGCTCCTTTAGTATTTAACCAATTACTGATATTAACCAATTGAATCGACTTTACATAAAAAAACCGAGGGCCGAGGCCATCGGTTTCCTAATTCATTTTAATCGACGGATAAACTTACTGGAGATTATAACGGCGGCGCATTCTTTCAATTCTACCCTGAGTATCGACTACTCGTTGTTGCCCAGTGTAGAAAGGGTGACAATTGCTGCAGATTTCTACTCTTAAGGTTGGCTTGGTTGCCCCTGTTTGAAAAGTATGGCCGCAACTACATGTTACCGTTGAGTTATAAAATTGGGGGTGTATATCTGCTTTCATATTTAACGTTCAGTACCTCAGAAATTTCTATNCCTGCTCAACTGGATAAACGCTTACTCTGCGCTTCCCTTTGGCGGCCCATTCATATTTTACTTCGCCGTCAATTGTGGAAAATAGAGTGAAATCTCGTCCTAGCCCGACATTGGTGCCGGGGTGTATTCTGGTTCCCCTTTGCCGTACGATTATGGAACCACCTGTAACTTTCTGCCCACCATATTTTTTAACGCCCAAGCGTTTAGCATTACTATCTCTGCCGTTACTTGTGCTGCCACCAGCTTTTTTATGAGCCATTATTTAACCTCCCGATTGAATACCTTGAATCAAGAGCCTCGTATAGTTTTGGCGGTGACCTAGCTTACGACGATAACGGGTCTTGGATTTATATTTAAAGACTATTACTTTACGGTCCTTGTAATGGGATTGTACTTCGGCCGTAACTTTAGCCCCTGACAATGTAGGGGATCCGAAGTTTACCTGGCCGTTCTCGGATACCGCTAGGACCTCGTCAAATTCCGCGATAGAGCCTACGTCNAAAGCCAGCAGTTCCACGTCTAACACGTCTCCCTGTTTGACCCTGTATTGTTTTCCACCAGTTTTAATTATTGCGTAATCCATTTTTCCTAAAACCTCAACCTGACAATTCTATTGGTTTGTAAATGACTGTGTCAAGAACGTGAACCAAGTTTATATCTGTATAGATAATGAGTCGGGAAAGGTTTCCTCNATGGTTCAAACTATTTTCCNGGGACTCGTTCCGTATTTTATATCTTTGACAAACTTTTAGGGCGGTTTTAGGATGGCTTTAGCTTGGAATATAAACCCACGGTATATGGGAGAGGCCATGCATGCATCTGTTATTTCNCACATTGCCATATGTGTAGCCGATTTGGATAAATCCTTGGAATTTTACAGGGACATCCTGGGTATGGAGGTCTTGGCGGATCGTATCCAAGATACTACGACAGGTGGACTACCCCATGTGTACAAGCATCAGAGAAATACTAGGAGACAGGTTAATTTGGCGTANGGGAAGGGCAATGTTAAGCCTACGCTGACTATGACTTCTCACCCGGGTGATAATCCCGATGGGAATCCTATCAAGTTGGATCAGATTGGAATCAGTCACATATCATTTACCGTGTCAGATGTTAAATCCCTGGCATCAGAGTTGATTTCGAAAGGAGTCGAGTTGGCTGGTCCTATGGACGGTTTTACTAACCCTCAAGGAGAAGTCAGTAGTATATTTGTTTTTGATCCAGACGGTATATTAGTCCAATTTGATTCGGGTAGTGGAGGATAAAATAANGCGGTTTTAACATACACTCTTCAATTAATCAGGAGGTAAATAATTGGACGCTAGTGGGGTTTCGCATATAGCTTTTTGTGTTCGGGATTTGGATAAATCATTAGGATTCTATAGAGACATCTTGGGGATGCAGGTNGTGTTTGATCAAGTTCAAGATACTACTACGGGCGGGTTGCCTCACGTCTATCAGCATTCTCGNAAGACGAGGCGTACTGTTCATTTGCAATTTTCAGGGAATCCTGCAAACCCTAAGTTGGTTGTTACCAGTCATCCTAACGAGGAATCAGACGGTTCCCCTATCAAACTTGATCAAATAGGGATAAGCCATTATTCATTTACTGTACCTGATACCAAGGCCTTAATGTCTGAGTTAGCTCAAAAGGGTATTCCCTTAGCAGCAGCTCCCGATGTGTGGACTGGTTCTGACGGAAATGTCAGTAGTTTTTATGTTTATGANCCTGATGGGATCCTAGTCCAATTTGATGCAGGGAGTGCTTAAGGGATAATTGCATAATGCANNTTCTTTGAGTTTTATTAAAGATGTCTCTCAATAGGGCAGATCAACACGACGAAGATAAATTAAAGCGATGGTTAAGCGCTTTGTTAGAAGAAAGCTTAAATGNTTTTCCGATACATGCGCTGTTTTTAGTATCTGAAAGTGATCAATATGCCCATGATATTTTTCGGAAGTTCCGTAGTCAATTTGAGCAATCGGGGGCTGGATTTCAGCATTTAGTGATCCTAGGGCAGCATGGCATCTCTAGATCTGAATTAGGTTTATTAAGCAGNTTAAAGTTATTATCAGATTGGGTCCCGTGTTTGATTGTATTCGCGGCTGGGGACTCAATTCTGTTAAAAAAAATAAAATTGCCAGCTGGGGCGGGTGACAGTGAGTCCTACTGTGAAACTCCCAGGGCTTGGGATGTTGTTCTAGCAGGTGTGGGAACTCAGGCCAAACGAAGTGATTGGGATACTACGGACTTTAATAACTTTCCCCATGGATCTGTTAAGGAATTGTTAGAGGATGTGCTAGCCAATTTGTAATTAGGTTAGCTTAGTTTGTATTACTGATATACTAGGGCAGTATGGAGGGAAGGGCAGGGTTGTTCAGCCTGTCTGAGCGGTAGCTGACAGGCTACGAGTCGGATGTTATAATTTCGATACGACAAGGAGGTGGGTCGATTTGGAAGCAATTGATTATACGGCACCAAAGACACTAGATGAAGCCTTAAAAGTAATGGCCGACCATGGAGACCGGGCCCGTGTGCTAGCCGGTGGTACTGACCTACTGGTGCAACTCCGGGGTGGCAGACGTAGCGCAGATATTGTGGTAGATAGCAAATTTATCCCGGAACTGAATGAATTGTCATACGATGCCCAGAAAGGTTTAACAATAGGAGCGGCTGTGCCCTGTTGCACAATATACGAAGACCAAACTGTTGAAGCCAACTACCCGGGTCTTACTGATTGTGCATCATTGATCGGTAGCATACAGATTCAAGGTAGAGCNACTATTGGGGGTAACCTTTGTAACGCAGCACCTAGTGCTGACAGCATACCTTCCATTATAGCTTTGGGTGGTGTTGCCAATGTGGTAGGGCCTAATGGGGCTCGCCAAGTTGCTGCGGAAGATTTTTGTACTGCTCCCGGGCGAAGTGTTCTTGAGCCTGGAGAGCTATTAGTTTCTATTAGTTTACCGGCACCTCAGGCTCACTCTGGAGCCAATTACTTAAGGTTCATACCGCGTAACGAAATGGATATTGCTGTGGCCGGAGTCGGCAGTTCTGTGATTTTGGACGCTTCAGGCCAGAATTTTGTTTCGGGCCGCATCGCGTTGGCTTCAGTAGCACCGACACCCGTTTTCTCAAAGGCAGCCGGGGATAGTTTGGCAGGAAAACCTGTATCAGAGGCTACGATTAATGAAGCATCTGAGAAAGCTATGGCCGATGCTAAGCCNATAACCGATATGAGAGGCACCATCAAGCAGCGAGTGCACTTGGTGGGAGTATTAACCCGACGTACTTTAAACACTGCCGTTAAACGCGCCAGGGGAGAGGAGTAGACATGCCAGGATTAGTCCATGTAGAGACTACAATTAATGGAAACCAGGTTAATTTCCTATGCGAACCCCGCCAGAGTCTGCTGGAATGCCTCCGAGATGTTCTCGGTATGACTGGTACAAAAGAAGGGTGTAATGATGGTAACTGCGGGGCATGTACAGTTTTAATGGATGGACGGATTGTTACTTCTTGTCTCGTNTTAGCTGTTGANGCTCAGGGTAAAGAACTTACAACCATAGAGGGTATCGCTTCGGCAGAGGGACTACATCCAGTTCAACAAGCTTTCCTAGAAAATGCTTCTTTACAGTGTGGAATATGCACTCCTGGTTTCATAGTCGCCACTAAAGCATTATTAGATAGAGAGCCCGACGCTGATGAAGGCAGAATACGACATTGGCTAGCCGGTAATCTGTGTAGATGTACCGGATATGACAAAATAGTCAGAGCGGTGTTAGATGCCGAAGAAAAAATGAAATCTTAATGTCCATACACCCTTGGCTGGGTTGGGTACGAGGTAACATAGGAGGATAGCTACTATGGTAGCCAATCAGGTGTTGTCAGAAGTTGAGTATAGAGTTGTAGGAAAACGCCCAATCAGGCCTGACGGTGTTGATAAGGTCACCGGAAGAGCTCAGTATGGCTCGGATTTGCGACTGACCGGTACCTTACAGGCTAAGATACTTAGGAGNCCTCATGCCCATGCGAAGATTAAATCCATTGATACTTCGTTAGCTGAGNCTCATCCAGGGGTTAGAGCCGTTATAACAGGTAAAGACNTACCNCTATCAGCTAAGTTGGCTAACGCGGCNNCTGGAGAAATTTCCGATTCTGATCGTCAGCGTATGGGGTTTCAAGCTAATAACTTTTTAGCTGGTGATAAGGTTCTTTATAAAGGTCATGCAGTAGCGGCGGTAGCGGCAGTTGACTCTAACTCAGCAGAAGCAGCTCTTGCCTTGATTAAAGTNGAATATGAAGAACTTCCCCCAGTTATTAACGTTAAGGATGCAATGGGAGAGGGATCAGCATTACTTCATGAGAATCTTCATACGTCGTCTCTGGGTGAAACTTCTGAAAAACCGAGTAACGTGGCCTCTTACATGTTGTTCGAGAAAGGTGATGTTGAGCAAGGGTTTTCCCAATCGGATATAGTGATTGAGCGCGAATACGAAACCGCATCTGTTCACCAGGGATATATAGAACCCCATACTGCTACGGCTCATTGGAATGCGGATGGTCAGTTAAATATATGGTGTAGCACTCAGGGTTCCTTTGTCGTAAGAGCCACTACATCCGAAGTACTACAATATCCGATATCTAAGATAAAAGTTACCCCGATGGAAATCGGCGGCGGTTTCGGTGGCAAGGTAACTTGCTATCAAGAACCGGTCGTGGCTGTACTATCGAAAAAGACTGGTCAACCGGTGAAACTGGTAATGTCTCGTACCGAAGTATTTGAAGCTTCGGGTCCAGCGCCTGGTTCTTGGATGAGAGTAAAACTCGGAGCAAACAAGGATGGCAAGCTAATATCGGGGAAAGTCACGTTGGCGTTTGAAGCTGGAGCATTTCCAGGCTCTCCCGTGTTACCGGGCAGTACATGTTCATTGGCTTGTTACGATGTCCCTAACGGGCTTAACGAAGCTTATGATGTTGTGGTAAATAAACCAAAGACAGCCGCTTACAGAGCCCCCGGTTCGCCTCAAGCCGCATTCGCAGTTGAATCTGTGGTTGATGAGCTTTGTCAGGAACTTAATATGGATCCGATTGAATTCCGTTTGCTTAATGCTTCTAAAGAAGGTACTCGGAAAGTAGAAGGTCCGGTATTTGGGAAGATTGGTTTGATAGAATGCTTGGAAGCTGCTCGTAATCATGAACATTACAAAACTCCTCTAACTGGCGTAAATCAGGCTCGTGGTATAGCTGCCGGTTTTTGGATGAATCGCGGATTCCATTCTAGCTGCAATATAACCGTGAATCAGGATGGTACGGTTAACTTGACCATGGGTTCGGTTGATATTGGAGGTACTAGAGCTTCAATATCACAGCAGGCTGCAGAGACTTTGGGTATAGAGTATGCGGATGTGAAGCCAACCATAGTTGACACAGATTCCATTGGTTATACGATGGTTACAGGTGGAAGTAGAACTTCTTTTGCTACCGGTTGGGCAGCGATCCTAGCATCGGAAGATGTTAAACAGCAGATGAGAGAACGAGCATCCAAGATTTGGGAAACATCTGTCGATGATATTGAATACAAAGATGGTGTTATATCTCATCAATCAGATCCTGAACTTCAATTTACGTTTGCCGAGCTTGCAAGGCAGTTAAACGGTACCGGTGGAACCGTTACGGGTCAAGCGAATGTCGACCCGTCTGGCGAAGGTAATTCTTTTGGAGTACATTTGGTCGATGTTGAGGTTGATCGGGATACGGGTAAAACTACAGTCCTTCGTTATACCGCCATACAAGATGTAGGTAAAGCAGTTCACCCAAGTTATGTTGAAGGTCAGATGCAAGGTGGTGCGGTTCAAGGTATTGGCTGGGCATTGAACGAAGAATACTTCTTTAATGACAATGGGCATATGATGAACTCTAGCTTCCTTGATTATCGTATGCCTACAGCGTTAGATCTCCCTATGATAGATACTGTCATTGTAGAGGTTGCTAATCCAGGACATCCTTATGGGGTTAGGGGAGTTGGAGAGGTTCCTATAGTACCTCCGCTGCCTGCTGTTGCAAGTGCTGTATCGCGAGCGATCGGTGTAAGGATGCAAAAATTACCGGTGACCCCTGGTAGCATATTAGAAGCGCTTTGGTAGGTATCAGCAGGATTAGATATTAACCTGCTTGGCGATACGGATGATTGGTTTCAGGTGAAAAAGGGGCGACTATGAGTCGCCCCTTTTTCAAAAGAGCTAGAACCTCGTCTTGCTTAAGCGCATTTTAGGAGTTGAGTGAATAAATTGTTTACTGTGTTTGTTCCTACTATGCTTCTAACATTGACTGGTGGTGTCAAACAAGTTGAGATGGAAGCGGATAATGTTCGACAAGTTATTGACCATTTGGAAACCCTCTATCCAGGAATGAGGGATAGGTTAGTTGAATCTGGTCAAATCCGCTCCAACCTGGCTGTAGCAGTGGATGGAGAAGTGGCTAGGATGGGCCTTTTTGAGAAAATCGGCGAAGCTAGGGAGATACATTTTGTGCCTGCCATCGGTGGTGGATCCTAGAGCCAAGCCTTAGCGTTTTTGGTTCGATGATATTTCGTTGACGGTAGCGTTTGGTCAGCATACAATTCCCGCAATGAATTATACAAAGGAAGTGACTGAGGGGATTATGGTGAAGGGAAGAGTGGGGGATAGGTCGTTTTCTAACAAGGAAATTAACAGGTCCCGCAAAATGAGAATAGAAGAACCTGTTTCGGCTGGAGGGGTCGTTTATCGAATGGTGGACGGGTCTTTAGAAACTGTGTTATGCGGGAGAATTACGTCCCGGAGTGGACCTGATTTGAACAGGTTGGGCCGCTTACAGGAAAATGATGATATCAAGTGGAGCTTAGCTAAAGGTACTCCGGATCCTGGTGAAAGCTTAGAGGAGACAGCTCTCAGAGAGGTTCGCGAAGAAACTGGATTGGATGTGGAGATTAAACAACCTATTAAGAGCATTGATTACTGGTTTGCCGACCGAATCGGCAAAGTTAGGTATCACAAGACCGTTCATTTTTATTTGATGGTGCCTACCGGCGGAGATCCAAGTTTACATGATCCGGAGTTTGATGTCGTGGAATGGTTCCCATTCAATAAGGCCTTGGCATCTCTCCAATATACTAATGAAGCCGATGTCCTGAGTTGCGCTAAGGACTTAATCCCAGTTACTGGGGAAGACATCTGATATGACGCAGTTACAAGGCGTGAGAGTCATCCTACGAGACAAGCAAATTGAAGATTCAGAGCTCGATTATAGATGGCGTTCAGATCCTGAATTAGCAAAATTGGATGCTGCGTATCCGTTGACTATGAACTACGACAGATACGTCAAGATGTTTGAAGACCAATTAAAATATCCCACTCCTGGATCCCATCATTATGGTATAGAGGTAGCGGGTTCAAAGTTCATAGGTAACTGCATGTATTATGATTTGGACAGTGTCAATAAGGAAGCCGAATTGGGGATAGTCATTGGTGACAGGGACTACTGGAGTGGATCTTATGGCTTTGATGCCGTCGTGACTTTGCTGGAACATATGTTTATAGTCAGAGATTTAAAACGTGTCTATCTCCATACTCTAGAATGGAATTCCAGAGCACAAAGCTGTTTTGCAAGATGTGGTTTTAAACCAGTGAGAAATGTACGCCGTATGGGTCATGATTTTATTCTCATGGAAGTGTTGAGAACTGACTGGCAACAAAAGGGTAGACAGTTGCTGGACGATAGGTGGCGTTATTTGAGAGAGAAAGGAGGAGAGGAAGTTTTGCCTGAAACTTCTGGATCCTCTTCACTTTAGGTACTGACTTAGTAACTAGTGTCGGCTCTAATCTGCGGTTCCTTGTATATTGTTATGTGATATCGTGATTGCTTCTTTTAAATTCAAGTCTCCAGTATAGATGGCCCTACCTACAACCACTCCTTCCACCCCAGTTTCGATTAGCCGTGTTATGTGTGATAGCGAAGCCACGCCACCGGAAGCTACAATGTGTAATCCAGTTTGCTGGACTAGTAGTTTGGTAGCATCGAAATTTGGTTCAGAAAGGGTCCCGTCTCGACTGATATCTGTATAAAGTAAACGTTTAACCCCTAAATCAGCCATCTGCGTTCCGAGGTCCAATGCAGAGATAGAAGTTGTTTGTTGCCACCCCCTGATCGCAACTAGACCGTCCTTGGCATCTACGGCGACTATAACAGAGCCAGATCCCCTTTTTATACAGAGTTGTTCTACCATATTCGGATTTTCTATTGCAGATGTACCGATGATTATTCTAGCTACACCAGTGTCAAGCATTCGTTCTGCTGTCTCTGTGCTTCTGATACCACCGCCAACCTGGATGCTTGCTTTACTTTGGGAAACGATTCGGTTAATGCAATTGAGATTAGCTAAGTCGCCGTTAGCGGCACCATTTAGGTCTACCAAATGAATTCGCGAAGCCCCCATTTCCTCCCATTGTCTAGCTACTGATACAGGGTCACTCGAGTAGATGGTTTCTTGGTCGAAATCCCCTTGATAAAGTCTTACGCAAGCCCCATCTTTGATGTCTATTGCTGGTATTATTTCCATTTGCTTACGCTATTTGAGTAGTGGAATCCGTAGTGATGTGACATTACTTGCCCTACCAAACAAAATTGGGTTTCAGGTATTCCGGATAGTCATATCTCGAAAATTGTCATATATTTTTAATCCTATCGGCCCACTTTTTTCGGGATGAAATTGAGTGGCGACCAAATTATCCTTTGCATATATGCTACAAAATGTCAGCCCGTAATGGGTGGTTCCTACAATCGCTTGGTGGTCTCTGGGTTCAGCATAGTAGCTATGAACAAAATAAAAAAAGCTGTCTTTAGGGATGCCGGTTAAGATCGGATGATTGCTTGAAAATGTAATGTCATTCCAGCCCATATGAGGTACTTTTAGTCCGTCAGGCAGCTTCTTTACGCTGCCTGAAACTATACCCAAACAGGCTGCATTTCCTTCTTCTGTGTTTTCAAGAAGTAATTGTAAACCAAGGCAGATTCCTAAAAATGGCTTTCCAGAACTTGCGAAATCTATCAGGGGATCGACCAGCTCTAAACTCCTAAGGCTTTCCATAGCAGATTGCCCNGATCCTACACCAGGAAGAANTAAAGCGNCTGCATTTNTTACTTCAANTGGGTCTGATGTAACTNTGGACTCCAATCCAACGGCTTCNAATGCTTTGACGACACTACGNAGGTTGCCGGACTGGTAGTCTATTACAGCGATTTTAGGTNNTTTGGGCATGCGATTCTCTGGGTTGTTGCTATTGATGTTTGGGAGATATTTTAGTTAGCTTCGGTCTCCCGTCGCGCGTTCAATAGGCAAATCCCTATCGTGATATCTCGCAAGAACAAACAACAAATCTCCCAGTCTATTTAAATAGTTCACTATGAGGGGATTGGTCAATCCAGATGTTTCCGCCAATGCGACTACTCTTCTTTCTGCAGTTCTGATTAATGTCCTGGACATATCTAACGCTGAAGATCCNGGAGTACCTCCGGGCAATACAAAAACAGTAGGCATTTCGAAGTCTTCTTCCAAGGAATCTATTGTGTTTTCCAAGTCTTCTATCATCGCTTCGGTAACTGGAGTGAAATGCTGCTGGAACAGTTCGTATTTGTCTGGATCAGTCGCCAACTCTGCGGCTATGGTGAACAAGTCNCTTTGTAAATCTCGTATTATATCTTTAACTCGTTGGTCTTCTGTCAGTGACCGGGCCAAACCCATGGCTGATACCGCTTCATCGGTTATACCGTATGCCTCCGTTTGAGGACTATTCTTGGATATCCTTCCCCCGTATAACAGGCTTGTTTCACCTTTGTCCCCGAACTTGGTGTAGACTCGTTTTCGGTATGATGAAGAAGATGATGAGCTCACGGTTTGCTCCCTACTTAGCTGAATAGATCTGGAGTATCACTCGTAATATTCAAACGGTTAGCCGATCGTAGTTGGTACTGGCTAATTGTAGCATAGGGGTTGTGGGCGGGCTATACTGGATAATAGTCCATTCGGAGGTGGAGGTAATGATATGGGTTCCGAAATTCGTGTGATTGGCATTGAAGGTATGCCTGAAGCGGTTGAAGGTGATGATCTAGCAGCACAAATTATGGATGCTTGTTCGGTGCAAGGAATCGAGATCGAGAAGGGCGATATATTGGTTGTAACCCAAAAGATCGTGTCAAAAGCTGAAGGCCGAGTGGTCCGAATTGATTCTGTAGATCCATCGCCTCTCGCGATATCCATATCAGAGGGTCACCGGAGAGATCCGAGACATACCGAACTCATTCTTAGGGAGAGCAAGCGCATCGTTAGAATGTTGGACGGAGTGATCATTAGCGAAACCCATCATGGATTTAATTGTGCGAATGCTGGAATCGATGCATCTAACATACCGGGGTCTGAAGAGGTATGTTTATTACCTGTAGATCCGGATGCCTCGGCACGAGAAATAGTTAGCACCATCAGGAGAAGATTAGGAATCTCGGTTCCAGTAGTCATTTCCGACACGTTCGGCAGGCCATGGAGAAATGGAGCAGTCAATGTGGCGATTGGTGTGGCGGGTTTAAATCCTATGCTAAGTTACGTTGGAGAGGAAGACTCTTTTGGTAATATGATGTATACCACGACGATTGCCGTTGCGGATGAGATCGCAGCGGCGGCAGAACTGGTTACAGGTAAAGTCCTGGCGATTCCTGTGGCGTTGATCAAAGGATATAGTTACGAATCTATGGANGATGCTAGTCACGATTCGTTAATCCGATCTCCTGATAAAGATCTATTTCGGTAATTTTATGTTCCCGTAATATTTATCTCAGAATAGGGATAGCTGTTGTGGCAGGCTTCTGTTGAGTTCTTCCGATTTAAAATTCGAAGCCCCAAAACCTATTAACCTGAATGAACGTTCAGGAAGGCTCTCTTTTTTTAATAGAATTAAAGCGGAATCTCTTAATTCTTCTTTCGATCTCGTCGGCAGACTAAATGTTGATTGTCTTGTGAAGGTTGTAAAGTCTGATAATCGTATTTTAACGGTGACCGTTTTACAACTTAGGTTTTTGAATTCTAACTGGTTAGCTACTTTGTCTACGAGCCGGAAAAGGTCCAATTTTAAGTGTTCAAAGTTATCTATGTCCTCGGAGAAAGTAGTCTCAGCGCTTATAGATTTAGTTGACCGGGTGGTGTGAACGGCATCATCATCTTTACCTTGAGCTTTGGCGCGAATGTCAAATCCGCGTTTACCAAATTGGTTTAAGAACCAATAGGGTTCTTGGGCTGCTAATTGGCCTATCGTATTAATCTCGTCGTCCTTCAAACGATCTATGGTTTTTGGTCCTATTCCCGGGATACGACCAACCGGAAGGGGAGATAAAAAATCAGCTTCGTTGCCAGGCGAGACGATAACTAGGCCGTCGGGTTTTCCTAAGTCGGACGCGATCTTTGAAATTGATTTGGTAGTTCCGATGCCTATGGATATGACTAATCCAGTGTCGCCCATTATTTTGTTTTTTAAATCTATACCTATTTGCAATGCCTTGTGCCCCTGATGGACTTGGTCTGTAATGTCCAAATAAGCCTCATCTAAGGACATGGGTTCTACCAAAGGCGTTAGCTCCGAAAATATTTGCATTACGCGTTTAGATAATTCTCTATAACGATCGAATCGTGGAGGCATGATTATGGCATCAGGACATAGTCGTTGTGCGGTAGACATAGGCATGGCTGAGTGAACTCCGTATTTACGGGCTTCATAAGAAGCCGTAGCTACTACCCCGCGTTTCTCAGGTCGTCCTCCGACGAGGACGGGTAGGTTTAGTAATTCGGGATTATCGAGCTGCTCTACCGCAGCATAGAATGCGTCTAGATCGGCGTGAATTATGTGGCGTTCACTCATGGTATTAATATTTGCTACTAAACTAGTATATGTTCAGAGGATGTATGTATTGAATGTACCAGTATGAACCAGCGCTGATCAACTACCCAGGCTAGATTTTATGCTATTCTTTGTTTCTTAAAAACCATCTAAAGTCAACGTAACTTGTGGGTTGTGGTAGCGTTAACTGATACTAACCTTAGGAAATATCAACCGAGACATATCGATGATTATTAATTTATATGATTGAAGACGATTACAATTCCTCGGAACGGCAGAATCCCCGNATTTATTATGGTTGGTGGATGGTGGCCATCACGTCGGCGATGGCATTTTTTGCCAGTGGGGTTTTTTTTCGAGGATTTACGGTTTTTGTACCAGCTATCAGGGATTCTCTCGGGATAAGTCAGGCCCAGACTAACTTGGTGTTTTCTATAGCTCGGGCTGAAGGAGGACTAGAAGGACCCGTAGCTGGATGGCTNATTGACAGGTTTGGAAATAAAAAGTTATTGATACCCGCATTAATCTGGACTGTAATCGGGTATATTGTTCTCTCGCAATTTGTGGATTCGTTTCTAACTTTTACATTGGTCTACCTGCTTATCGTGTCTCTTGGGAATAGTATAGCTTTTCAACACGCGCTTTTTGCAGGGATAAATCAATGGTTCAATCGAAAACGCGCTCTTGCCATTTCTACGCTAGCGGCGGTTTCTTCTTTGGGGGGTTTGTTTTTAGTCCCGTCGCTCAATTTTGTGATTGCTAGACGGAGTTGGCAAGATGCATCCTTATTATGTGGTGTCGCTTACTTAGTATTTCTGTTGCCTCTAACTATATTCTTNCGTAATCGGCCTGAAGACATGGGTTTGTTGCCGGATGGGGACGTTAGACCTCCGACACGAGTGGTTTCTGGGGAGGGAGGTCTACAGGAATCGAGAGAACTCCGTGATTATACGGTTAAAGAAGCCTTAAGAACTCAGGCCTACTGGTTATTGTTGGTAGGGGCTGGTCTACGCCAGGTGGCGACTCTTGGAATTTTGGTGAGCATAGTCCCCATTTTAGAGACGAAAGGGGTGAGTAGACAGGAAGCAGCTAATCTAACCGGGTTTATGTTTGGGATAAATTTCGTATCACGATTAATCGTCGGATATCTAGGAGATAGAATCCCGAAATCTTATTTGTTATCTGTAAGCTTATTGCTCGAAACTGCTGGATTATGTTTTCTGTATTTCGGGGAATGGGCTGGAGTTGGAATCGTATTATTGATGCTTTTTATTTTATTCCAGGGTTTAGGAGATGGTGCTGGAATTATAGTTTGGGCGGCAATGGGCGAATATTTTGGCAGGGATAGATTTGCTAGCCTACGCGGTTATATAACATTCTCCCATAGCTGGGCTTTAATCGCCTCCCCTGTTTTCGCTGGGTGGGTATTTGATAATTTTGGCAACTATGATCTAGCGATAATACAGGGCGCGATTTGNGCCGGCGTAGCCTGCATATGTTTCGTGGTTATAAGAAAACCGGGTCAACTCACTAAAGAGATTGAAGTTACTGAAGAAAGTTGATCTAGTTAGAAATATTCGGCTGCATGATCGAGGATTTGTTTAAGGTCATGAAACCACTTATTGTTTTTGGATAATGTAAAAAATTATGGGGTAATTATGATGGGTAGGTTAGGGGGGTAACTCTCCTGTTCCATTTTTATAGCATCCTTTCTCCCAGNAANATCTAAGTGCTCAGGTTGCTCAGATTGACAGTTATCACACCATACAGTCGCGTCCGAAAACATTTGAAGATTGTCTTTCTTCACCGTAAATGTCTCTATGACTTGATTACAGTTCCCGCAGATCCTCATCAATGTTACTTCTGTTATCGGCATACAAATAATCCCTCTTAATTTAAATCGTGGTTTGGACTAGTCTTTTGAGCCATGGCCTAGCCCATGGCGGACGCCCTAACATTTTTGCCACCTCGATATTATATGGCGATGGCATATAACCTTGGTTCAACTTCGTTTTGATCTACGAATGGGACGGGTTAACTCCATTATTTCGCCAATATCAGGTACTTGGTCCATGTTCCAAAGTAAATCCAATAAATGCTCGATTTGAGTATTTGGGAGAATTCCTTCGGACAGTACCCTAAACTTTTCATTGAGCATCGAATCTGATAAAGGATTTTCTGGCGCTCCTGTGGCATGAAGGACTGTTTCTTCATGGGATGTCCCGTTTTGTAAAGTTATACTGATCTCTGTCGAATCTTCGCCCATCCGTGGATCTATGGTTGCATCAATTTTATCCCGCAGATTTGCTACATCTGGATCGAGTACTCTACTGTTCGTGTATTGATCGGGAAACGCAGAGCCATCTATTAAACCAACAGCCATACTATGTTGATAAGAAAACTTACCTTCTAGTCCGACTCTAGGGTTAGGTCTGTTGACGAGTTCAATTACCAACGGGTGTACTTTGGCACTAATGCTACGGACGTCTCTGTAATCAATGCCCTGATTATTCCTAAACGCGATCATAGCATCAATTAATGGGTGAATAACTACTCCACAGGCGTATGGTTTGAGTCCGTTCATTTGGAGTTCCCATCGCTCTCCAAGGGCGTTTGTTGCTACATCCCAGTCGCATTTATCTGATAAGACTGCACCGAAGCCTCTTCTACCCTCTAAAATGGTTTCAGCAGAAGTGAATCCCCTCTGGGCAAGCAAGGTTGCTAGTAGACCACTTTGGGCAGACCGCCCAGGGTGGAAAGGTTTGGTCATTGATCCAAATACTTCCCTTATCCCTGAGGCTTGGGTACCGGCTATACCCAATGCCGCTATCATCTGGTCTGCGGATAATCCAAGGATCCTACCTGCAGCAATAGCTGAGCCAAATACTCCACATGTACCGGTAATGTGCCAACCTTCATTGTAATGATGAGGATGTACTGCCATCCCTATACGACAGCATAGCTCCATTCCCAAAATGGAAGCTACGAGGACATCTTTACCGCTAGCTGAAAGGTGTTCACCGATTGACAAAGATGAAGGTAAGGTCGGTGAGGAAGGGTGAATAACGGTTGGGAAATGTGTGTCGTCATAATCTTCGAGATGTCCTAGGTACCCATTAGCTAGCGCAGCATTTTGTATAGTTGTTCTTGCCCGTACGCCTGCTATGGAAGACTGATGTTTTCCTCCTTCCAATTTGAAAACATCTAGCAATATATCGAGAGACGGATCTCGAGAAGCATATAGAGAGACTGCAAGGAAATTTATAAAACAACGTTTCCCTTCATGGATAACGCTTTGTGGTATCTGATCGGATTCGGAAGAAATACCATAGTTTGCTAGAATTTCTGTGGCTCCCAAGGCAGCACCTCTATTATGTATTTCCGAGTTGCCAGCTAGTGGTTGTCTGATTATATCAATATATTCCAAATTGAAATGCCCCGGCCTGTTTATCAACCGGGGCATCTTCTTATCGTAACTTGAATATTGTCTGATTAAGTACTATGCCAAGTATTTACCGTACCATTTGAAAACTTCAGACCAACCTTCTACAGCGGCTTCCTGTCTGTAACTAGGTCGATCTACAGCAAAGAACCCGTGTCCTGCGTTATCATACCTGTGAAATTCATAGACCTTGTTATTACTCTTAAGCAGGGCTTCGGTTGCATCCACATCTGCCGGTGAAGGACGTGCATCCTCATTTCCAAAAAGTCCCAAAATTGGACATTTCATATCTGATGTGTAATCCGCCGGAGCGACGGGTTGGCGTTCGGTCAGGTCATCTCCAGTCGCGGTGACTCCACCACCCCAGCAGTCCACCGCGGCGTCGAAGCCATCCAGTCTACAAGAAACTAGGTAAGTCTGTCGTCCGCCAGAACAGAAGCCAATGACCCCTACTTTACCATTGTGATAAGGAAGAGATCTTAAATAAGCATTAGCTGCTGCGACATCTCCGAGGGTTCGATCGTCCGGCATTCCTCCGGCTTCCCTTACGCTGGTACTATTATCTACCGCATTGCCTTTCCCTTCCCTGAAGTGGAGGTTTGGGGATATGCAAGCATAACCATGATAGGCAAATTTGCGAGCCATTTCTTTGGATGCCTCATCCCAACCTGGCATATGATGTATTAACACTACGCCTGGGAAGGGGCCGGATCCCAACGGTCTTGCCANGTAGCCGTCTATCTGGTCTCCGTTATGACCGTTGATATGAACTGTTTCTGCAATTAATCCTTCGTAACTCATNTNNGGTGNTCCTCCTTTGTCCNNTGTTATCTGTNGCAGGTTNNNGNNATGAACTNNTCCTNCTACGGCTTNANGCAGGTTACTACCAGNNTGAATTGGTGTCAAATGATTAATAGTGAGGTTTGCAACGAGGTCGATTAGAGTTCTNGATGTTGNGAATGATAGTGAAGCGTTTGTTTTACTANGTGTTGTGATGTCCTCTTNTGAGAGCTCGGCCAGCTAANACTCCGGTATTNTCTCCATTACGTATNANTACGTTNCCGTTAACTATCACGTAATTGATNCCAACNGGGTAGTGTTTAGGATCGTCTTTNGTCGCATANGTTTTTACGGANTTTGGATCGAANATTACTATATCTGGNCTGAANCCATCTNTCAAAAGCCCTCTGTCTGGTAATCCNAANCGTTGNGCAGGGAAAGATGTCATTTTACGTATTGCCTCTGGTAGCCGCAAATGCTGTTCCGCTCTAACAAACTCAGATAATACGATTGGGAAACAACCATATGTT
>PAMF01000037.1 GCA_002707185.1 Chloroflexota bacterium
AAACTACTGATTAGATACCTTGGCAAAACTAAGCGTATAGAATATCATCACTGTTGTTCTGACACAATCTGGACCCTACGGACTAAACTATACACGCATATTCAGGTAGACATAGCGTTAAGTCGGAGATTGATTGGAGTGACTAACGATAATAATAACGATGATCTAATGATCAAAGCTTCAGGATTAACTCATTACTATGGACCTCAAATAGCTGTAGAGGACGTCAACTTCGGCGTGAAAAAAGGCGAAGTATTGGGGTTTCTGGGACCGAACGGAGCAGGGAAAACCACTACTATGCGGATTNTAACCGGTTTCATGCCTCCGTCCCAAGGAGAGGTAACTCTCGCCGGTTACAATGTNGTGGAGCAGTCTTTAGAAGTTCGCAAAAGGGTAGGTTATCTGCCGGAAACTGTTCCGCTGTATACGGATATGCCAGTTAATAGCTATCTAAAATACATGGGAACACTGCGTGGTATGAGTGGTCGNAATATCAAGAATCGCATCAGCGAGGTTATAGATATATGTCAACTAGGAGATTACCGTAAAACACATATTGNGAAGCTTTCGAAAGGTTTTCGCCAACGAGTAGGAATAGCNCAAGCTATACTTCATGAGCCCGAGGTGCTAGTACTTGATGAACCTACCATTGGTATTGATCCTATTCAAGTGGTCGAAACTAGAAGACTGATACAAGATCTAGGTAAACAGCAGACGGTAGTCCTTAGCAGTCATATACTACCGGAAGTTAGCATGATATGTTCNAGAGTCTTGATCATACATCAAGGTAAAATAGTNGCAGAAGATACTCCACAGAATTTAGCTCAAAACCTTCAAGGAGTTGAACAACTCCAAATAGAAGTGGGCGGGCCATCGGCCGAAGTTATACCCGTACTACGACAAGTAGCNGGTGTTAACGAGGTCACACACCGTCCACAACAGAATAGAGACATTTATTTGATTAGAGTAAATAGCGGCCAAGACCTACGTGATGAAATCTCGAGATCTATAGTCAGTAANGGATGGAGCCTGTTAAGCATGCACGCTGTNAGCATGAGTCTNGAAGACATATTCCTTAGACTCACCACCCACGAGGAATTATANCCATGAGAACCATNCAGGCAGTAGCGTGGAAAGAAATTCAAATATATTTCAGCAGTCCAGTTGCGTACCTAGTAGCTCTGATATTTTTAGCTGTAACAGGATTCTTTTTTGTTAAAGACTTAACAGATCCATTCCCTGAGGCATCTTTAAGCAATCTTTTTTTTGGGGCAAGCCTTGTGATTGTTCTCTTGGCTCCAGCCCTTACGATGAGACTGTTAGCGGAAGAACAGAAGCTAGGTACCATAGAATTACTATTAACTTCTCCAGTTAGAGATTGGGAAGTTATTATAGGAAAATACCTATCATCTCTGGTCTTTTTTCTAGTTCTAATAGGCTTGACGCTGTATTACCCAATCTTGTTGTTCATTTTCGGTCAACCAGACCCGGGCCCAATTTATTCAGGATACTTGGGGTTAATCCTCTACAGTGGCGCAGCACTTGCAATCGGTATATTGACTTCTACTCTTACCAATAATCAAATCGTTGCGTTCGTCGTGGCATCAGGAATCTTGTTACTGTTGTACTTTGCCGATACTGGGACAGGCGTGATGGGTGGAACCTGGTCAAAATTAGTAACCGAAATTGGTATGAGCAGCCACTTTAATGATTTTGAGAAAGGCGTTATAGATACCAAAAACATTATTTACTTTTTAAGCGTGACCGCCTTCTTCCTGTTCCTTTCTATTAGAGCCCTGGAATACAGGCGATGGAGATAAAATGACCCAACAATCCGATGAGCAACCACGCGACTGGAGAAGGCGACGCCGCAGGACGTCGCCTTCAAACCCTAACGTCATGGATCAGGAATCTCACGGGGCTAATGATACAACAGAGCAAGATCCAACAAGTATCTCCGAAACCAGTGGATCTCGCACCCTATTTAGTTTCCTCGAACCATCCTTAAACACAATTGGATCTTTCAACAAGCCGGTGGTACTCGCTGGGGTTATAGCTATCTTCATTGGACTTGCCCTAACTACTTTTGTAACATCTATGAGACTGTATGGTGCAGTATTGATCGCATTTGGAGTAGTCTTAATCGGGGTCATTGCATTGATCTTTCTGAGTAGTGTATTGGCAGCCTTTGTTAGTAGGACAGGAAAATACGGGGTAAACACGTTAATAATGCTGTCTGCTTTCATTGGAATACTCGTAGTATTAAACTTCATATCATTCGCAAACAACACCAGAATGGACACCACCGCTACCAACCAGTTTAGCCTTGATAACAGTACCAAGAACCTGCTGGGGGACCTAGACCAGTCCGTCCATGCAATCGCCTTCTATCGAGAAGATGTTACCGGTCAAGACACCGGGGAATTACAGCAAATTCTCCGCAGATCCAAGGTTAACGATACATTACAAGAGTTACAAAACGAATCCGGTAAGTTTTCATATGAATTCCGAGATCCTGAGATTGAACCAGATCTNGCGCGTAGTTACGGGATAACTCAATATGAATCAATTGTAATCATAGGAGAACAGTCTGGAATCACCGATATTATTGTAGCGACGGACGCAGACTACAGCCAACTAGAACAAGACTTGTACACAGCTATTCTAGTCGCGACAGGACANGAACAGAGAACAGTGTATTTCTTAAGTGGTCACGGGGAGCGGAGCACCAATTCTACAGTAGGAGAAGGCTACACTTCTCTCAAAGATGGGCTTGAACGAGATAATTACAAAGTTGAGACACTTCGATGGGCAGCATCCGATGAATCAGTAACTGTGCCAGATGGCACCACTGATTTAGATGGGATGCCGTGCGATCCGTCGGACTCTTGCCCCTCCGGCACAGCCCTCCTGGTTATCGCAAATCCAGANGGGGAATTACCTGAAGCCCACGCAAAAGCATTACATGAGTACCTATCGGGGATCAAGCCAGATGGCACTGCTAGACGAGAAGGCGCTCGACTGATTTTCTTAGCTGAACCTGATTTATCAGANTCCTTCAGAGTTTTTCTGGCCAATTGGGGGGTTGTAGTAAATAAAGGATACATTTTAGACCTAGATAGTTCTTTACCAGGAAGCCCTTATACTCTAAGAATTAACAGGTATAACCCAAGTGCTCCTCCGGAAATAGTAATACCCCGTGGAAAACCTCTTGACGTATCTTTTATGGCCGGCGCTGCCTCTTTGTCTCCNCTTCCAATACCGGATGAGATCCGCCTACCATTGCCCCTAGCAGGGACTAGCCAAAATAGTTTCTTGNTCGACGATATCGAACGGACAACTCCTATTCAGGATGGTAGCAATAACGACGATATCAAGGGNCCATTTATACCAGCCTTGTACCTTCAAGCGGTGGGGCCAGTAGGTACACCAGCCCCTAAATCAGCGCCACCCGACAGTCAAATTTCAGGGATCGTAATATTTGGGGATGCTGATTTCGCTTCCAATAGTTTTTTTAATAAAGGGAACGGAGCCGATTTATTCTTGAATTCAGCTAATTATCTTTTAGGAGATTACTCTTTAGTATCAATCAGGGATCGCAAAATCATATTCAGGGAATGGAATTTAGACCAAAATGAACTAGAATTCGTTAGATTTTCCTCTTGGTTTTTTCTGCCAGGTTTGATGGCCTTACTAGCTGCTTTGGTCTGGTGGTTCCGTCGATAAATCTCAATAAACACACTCAAATTATTCAAGTAAAGAACAGAAGGCAGCGGATCTACATATGAATATCCGATTATCTTTCTTCCTAGTAATAGTATTGATCCTCTTTGGTGGCACATATTTGGTGTTCCAATTTACGGATTCTTCTAAAAGTAAACCAGTTCACCGCCCGTGGCTCTTTAAAGTGGACGACAATTCTATCNANCACATCCAGATAACCTACGATGGCGATACTGTCGACTANGATAAAAAACCAGGCAGTACAACCTGGTTTATNCAGGGAAACGATAGAGAATCTGATGTTGAAGTTTTCCAAAAAAAGTGGAGCGGNACTCCTCTTCTATTAAGCGGTCCACAAGTTAATAGGATAGTCTCTCCNANTTTTGATAATGCTGCTTCATATGGATTGGATCCACCTAAGACTATCGTAAAAGTAACGGAGCGTAGTGGCATAGTATACGAATTTCACATGGGAAATGTAACACCTGATGGTGAAAATCAATATACCTACTTGATAGGAGATCCGACCTTATTCACCGTACCTCAAATATGGGCTGAAGTCATCAACAGACTAGCTTATGAGCCGCCATATCCTCCGGATACAGAAGATACCAAGTGATTAGAAACCATCACAGAGATTCCATACTTCATACCCAACTAGACTGGTACAGCGTTACAGTTTTTCTGTGAACTATCGGGCCGTAGGAGTAGTNTTGTGAAAGCCGAGATATTTTCGATTGGCACAGAGTTATTAATGGGTGANCTNGTCGACACCAATTCATCCTGGATAGCAAGCCGGTTGCCAGCTTTAGGTATACAACTACAATCAATATCTATTATTGGTGACAACNTNGATATGTTGGCCGAAGCATTTAGNAACAGCATGGATAAATCAGATATANTTTTTACNACNGGNGGGCTTGGCCCAACTCAAGANGANTTGACCCGTGAGGGCATTGCANAAGCCTTAGGTGANACCCCCTCAGTACAAAGACAAGTAGTTGAAGACTTGGAAAAATATTTCGCGGGACGCGGAATGAGCATGCCTCCACACAATATTAAGCAAGCCCATCTAATCCCGTCTGCTCAATTCATCCCTAATCGAAATGGGACCGCTCCAGGATGGTGGGTCGAAAATAAGGGCAAGATTATTATATGCATGCCCGGTCCTCCCGGTGAGACCCAGCCGCTATGGCAAGAATTAATTGAACCCAAATTAAAAACAATCGTAGATGAAGAAATAACTATCACCCGAAATATCAAGACTCTNGGCATGTCCGAAGCTGCGATAGACGAGGAAATATCAGAACTTTTNGGGCAAGAAAACCCATACTTGGGNATTTACTCCAAGGCCGACGGCATCCATTTACGGATAATCGCCAGAGCAGCAACCGAAGCTGACGCAAGCAAATTAATACAACCGATAGAAGATGTTATACATCAAAAATTAGGAATNTACATCTGGGGATATGATGACGAAACTCCTGAGAAATCATTAGGGTCCGTTTTAATAGAGCGAGGTATGTCTCTAGCAACCATGGAATCCGTAACCGGTGGATTCTTGGCAAACGCTATCAGTGAAGTGCCAGAAAGCTCAAAATATTTCAAATCAGGAATAGTTGCCATTAGTACGGAGTCAAAATTAGAAAACGGTATACCGGAAACCGTAATTAACAAATTTGGTGAGGCTAGCCAGGAAACAGCCAACTCAATGGCAACCCTCGCGCGCGAGAGAAACAATACAGATTTCGGAATAGGAATAACCGGCGTCTCCGGGCCGGAAGAAGTACAAGGCAAGCCACCAGGGCAAATTTATATTGCTCTTAGCTCCACGGAAGAACTAAGAGAATTTCAAATTAGGGTCCCATCTCGCAGGTTGACTATCAAAAGACGAGGAACCAATACTGCTATAACTGAATTGATAAAGATGATTGGGTAACTTTTACGCTCAACGCCCCACTACGTCCTGTAAAACCCCCTTAAATTTGGCTCACATTACCTATGCGATAAAACCGACTTACGAAAAGTCTCATCTATTTCTTATACAGTCAGCCGTCGGTACAACATCGGAAGGCGCTCTGGCAATGTGAATATGTCGTCCAAGACCTCGTATCCCATATCACCACACATGGTCTGCAAATAATCGTGTCCGGCCTTGTCAACTGTTAANCANAAGGGAGTTATATCCTTCCTCTTCGCCTCTATAAGAGCCATATGAGTATCGTGGACTGCATATTCCTTCTCAACGCCCTCTCTACTGTAGCCTCGATCTTGAGGTCTTCCATCACTTATCAAGAACAAGATTTTAGTACTGGCGTCCTGACCTTCCAGCTTAGTAATACAATGCCTAATAGCGGATCCCATACGAGTTGCGTGCAAAGGCGTAATCTTATCGATCCGNCGTTTAATCTTATCGTTAAAGTTTTCGTTAATATCTTTAACTACATAAAATTCCACATTNTCCCNACCATAGCCTGAGAAACCATAAATACCATAAGTATCTCCCAAAGATTCAAGCGCATTGATCAATAAGGCAGTGCTTTCTTTTTCTAAGTCTATTATCCGCTTGTAATGTCGCCTTACCAAACCTTCTCTACGCCGCCTCAGCCAAACCATATATTCAACAGGATCATCTGGGGCATCCCGATCATCNACTGTATGACGACCTTCATCTATTGCCTCTGCAGTCGATGCACTCATATCCAACAAGAATACAACNGCCACGTCTCTTTGGATGCGATCTCTATGCCAATATATCCTGTCGTCAGGAGGAAGACCCATGCGNAAATCTGTGTATGCCTCTAAAGCTGCGTTCAGATCCAAGTCTTCACCGTCTGGCAACCTGTCAATCTTGCGAAATCTTTCTGGCATGATTAATTCAAATTGACGTTTAACATTAGCCATCACAGAAGCATAATTTTTTAAAGAGTCCGCATAGAATGTAGGCTCTCCTTCCTCTAGGACCTTTTCTTTAACTATGCACCATCTCGGTTTGTAATCATTTGCCCGGAAATCCCACTCGTCATAAACGTATGTTTTGGGTTCTCTGGCTTCCAGTTCCCCACCTTGATCATCGTCGTTAAGCAAGGGGCCATATCCCTGGCCGGGCTGAGCATTAGGAGGGGGAGTTCCTGCCTCTTTCATTATATTTTGGGCGAAGGCACTCATGCTATTGTTAATATCACCTTCCTCAGCATCCAACTCTAACTCAGCGCTGTCCTCAAGCAATTGTTCGATTTGTTCTTGGGACAGAGGTTGACCTTCACCCTCTTGATCTTGATCCATTTGTAACTTNGTTAATAGTTGAACCATTTCAGGTTTNAAATCCCCTCGATAATCAACAGGCTCAGGAGANTCATATGGATCTCCTTCGCCACCTTCTCCAGATTGTTCCTGAGAAGCTTTAAGTTTATCCAAGAGGGATTGGTATTCTTCTTCTGAGAAATCACCAGGATCGTCTAGGTCCTGCGGATCCCAATCTTCCTCTGGCTGTTCCTCGTTCTTTACCCTAGATATAATNTCATATGCCCTTAATACGGCCTCACCNGTATCTTCAACTGTAGCCTCCCTNACTCTGAGCTGCAGCAGTATCTTAGCTAGCATCTCGGCTTCTTCTTGATATTCACTTGGTACCGGCANANCAGTAAATTGTTCTAAACTCATGTGAATAAGTATTTCCAGCAATGCTTCTTGTANCGGAAGGTCTTGAATGTTGGGCCTACCTGATCGAGCTTCGATTTGGACCCGTTCTGAAGCTTGCCGAATACCTGGGTATTCAACCCTGATCCGNAAATCTAATCTACAATCCTCTAAGACTGTNAACAGATCGAANGCAAGTTTCCGATCATCAAATAAAGACAGTAACCTACCTATATCTGTATAAGATTCGACTTGTTGAGCTCCCATTATGGGATTTCCNTCGGATTCTTCGGGATCGATTAGATCTGCCATCTGAGCTTTTCGTTCAGCTTCTAATTCAAATCTTCTCTGATCCTCGAATTGCGATGCNCTATTGTTAAAATCNTATTCGAAACTNCCAAATTCTAAGTGCCCTACTTGATGCGTAGCGACTACTTTAAACCACGAGAAATTCTCGTCCTTGTTGTTATAATGATCAATCACTGGCGGNAAAAATACCTTAGTACCATCTGTAGAGGCCGAGTCTTCATCAACCCAACCAATGTTCTTACTGACTANTTCTTGGGTATCTAAAACATCAATAGCGTTGCCCGCTAANGCACTACAATATAACCGTACTATGCCTTTTACACGTTCTAATTCCAAACTAGATGAGAGATTTTCTAACAATGCTTCAGAAGTGTTAGATTCAATCTTGAAAAACGCNAGACCACTTTCAGGGTTCTCCTTCAGCAATTCCACTCCATGGTCAAACCATGTTTCCAACTGGCTCATAGTGACCCGATTTAGTACTCCTGATAAACTCTTGAGAAAATGCGGCACCGCGTCCGGAGAAGTTGCAAGCAACCCTTCACAAAGATCTAAGATATGTGCTTGAGACCCTGCTGGAACTTGAGTTAGGGCTTGTGTTCCNTCTGATAAAAACCTAGACGTGTCACGCATACCTACCTTNGCTAACCGTTCGCCTAATTTAAGGAANCGACCCGTCTGCCCTTCNTCTACCTGCTGAAGAGCNTTAGGNGCAAGTTCCAANCAGCTCTTAACCTCTCTCCAACTNCCTTCCGTCAATACCCTACACATTGAAAGAAAAGCTTCGCGTTCTCGACCCATCAACGGCAAAACATCTCTACCAAGAGATAAGCATTCCACAGCTACGTCATAGGACTTGTAAGATAGAGACTCTATCAATGAAGCAAAGACTTCCACATCCCAAAAAGGCAAATTACGTATCAAATCAGGACTAATTTCAAAAAACTTAGCCGATAAAGTGCTACTTTTCCAAGTACCCTTGTATAAACTTCGTCCCAAACCAGCCCATCTTGGTATATATTGAGGGCGTAAATTAGAGACGATCATCGGGCTGGCACGGAAAAACGCAACCGCGAGAGTTGGAGAATCCTGTGCTAAGTAAGTACCGCACCTCGCCCATTGCATGAAAGACGGGAAAGCCAACGATCTAGAAACCTGCGCGCTAACGCGGAAATACTCAACTGCTGATTCCCATGAGCGAACGGTCTGATTAGCGATAGCGATCCCTTCTTTAGCCCACAACACAAATTCTTCGCTATTAAAAGCCGTTTCCATAGCTTCAGCGGCTACTCGATAATCTTCAAGTACTGCGGCAGGCAGCTTGGATAGCTCTGATTCAATCTCAGGAAAAGAATCCGTACTCACATTACCCTCCCTATTCCAACGGTAACTGACTATATATATCTAGAAACTGTTCTAAAATAGTTGCTGTGGCTCCAAACACCACATGACCATCGCAAGCGTATGAGATAGTAATACTCAATTCTCCATCAACTAATCGTGCATCCTGCAACAAATTTGTAGGATCTTGAAGGACGGATATCGGAATCTCTAATACTTCAGCGATTTCATCCGCACTTGGTTTGAACGGATACGGGTATGGAATAGTCCCTACGTAAACTCGCACGCCAAAATTAGTGCGAGTAATTATATCGTCCAATTGACCCAAAATAGTGATATCACCCCTACTTACTCCCATCTCTTCTTCTGTTTCCCGAAGGGCGGTATCAACAAAATCTTGGTCTTCCGGATCCCTTGCTCCACCTGGGAAAGAGATCTCTCCCTTATGGTATTCAACGAGCTCAGATCTTTTATTTAACAATACATGGTATGATCCACTCTTGGCATAGAGTACGATCAAAACAGCTGCCGGCATTAGATCCGAGTCAGTTATGTCAACCTTGACTCTTTCTGCAAGTACCTGCTTCAACATAGCAGGTGTGGATAGGACCATCTATACCTCTATTCAAATATAGATGAGACAACCTCTTCTATACTTCTNTGTAATTCCAGTTCNTCGCTCAAGGTCCATACTATTGCCACCTGGCATGCCCTTCTAGCCGAGATACCTTGCGTCATTAGCCTCCCAGCATATATGAGCAATCGAGTACTAGCACCTTCAGCAAGACCATGTTCACGCAGATTACGTACTTTCTCACCTAATCTGGCTAAGGATACAGACTGCTCTTCAGAGCATCCGCTCTCTTTGAGTATGATTTCAGNCTCTATATCTACAGGAGGATAATCAAACTCGACGGAGATAAAACGCTGCCTAGTACTATGCTTTAAATCTTTTAAAGCACTTTGATAATGCGGGTTATACGATATGCATAAGAGGAATCTGTCATCTGCTTCNATTACCTGACCGGTCTTTTCTACCGGTAGGATGCGTCTATGGTCAGTTAAAGGGTGGATCAAAACGGTGGTATCTTTTCGGGCTTCCACGACTTCATCTAGATATAATATGGCTCCGGCCTTTACAGCCCTAGTCATNGGACCATCAATCCATTTTGTTCCGTCTGAATCCAATAAATACCTGCCAACTAAATCACTGGCGGTTAAATCTTCATGACAGGCTATTGTGACAAGAGGGACCCGTACTTCATCGTCCGGACCTGGCTCTTTTTGATCTTTAATTACAGTTAAAGGCCTGCCTAGCTTCCACGCCATCCATTCAACAAACCTTGTTTTACCACACCCAGTAGGACCTTTCAGCAGCAGAGGGATATGTTCGTTATAAGCCGCGTTAAATAGCTCCAGTTCATCTCCAACTGGTCTNTAGTAGGGTTCTCCCCGAACCGGAAACTCTTCAATTGCATATTGCTTATAAGTTTGAGCCTCTTCTACCATTATCTTTCTTTCTCAACTTTTGTTATAACTCGGTTTTCCCAGATTNGTTCAATAACCGTAGTAAGTTGCGCTAGATCCCCATTGTTTTCGATCATGACCTGTGACCGCGACTTTCTCTCGTCNACGGACATTTGCGCCTTGATTCGTTTTTGGGCTTCTTCCTTATCTAATCCGTTCCGGGCTTTAAGACGATCTATAACTATATCTTCCGACGCTCCGGTACACCACACTTCATCTACCAAAGCATCCCAACCCGCTTCTAGTAACAAGGCCGCTTCCACAACGACCACTTCAGCGTCTGNACCCTCTATGAGATTCGCGACCATCTTCCCCATNCGAGGATGCATTATCTCGTTAAGTTTAGCTAACTGTACTGGATCNTTAAATACAATACTACCCAGNTTTTTTCTGTCTATCTCTTCGTCGGGCAGCAACACTCCGTCTCCAAATTCTTTCACGACTTCCTCCCAGATTTCGCTGTGCGGGAGGTAAGCGGAATGTCCNAANNTATCAGCATCTATTATATATGCGCCGATTTCTTCGAGTATTCTCGCAGCTTCGCTTTTACCGGTACCTATTCCCCCGGTTAAGCCTATAACGATCATCAAATCCTCTGGATNCTGAATGCCGNACCATTCTATCAAGGGGTNCAGAAGCGGTCAACCGAACAGGNTTTATTACATTCTCTATTAATCGAGTATAGTTATATCTCTCCACCGTTCAGGATATTTATATTGCAAATCTTTGAAAAGTTGCTGGAAAGTTTCNCCGTGAATGGGGCTAGTAGTCATAATTACTGCATCTTCTCTGTTATCAGCATAATACCCCTTCCTAATACCGGTAGTCGTGAAACCATATTTTTCGTATAGNCGTTGNGCTATAAAATTAGAAACTCGGGCTTCTAATGTTACAACATTAGAACCATATTGAATGGCTGCACGAACAGAGCCAATTAATAACAGCTCGCCGATTCCCTCGCCTCTATATCGTTCTCTTACGGCTATTTCGGTTATATGGGCTTCGCTACCCTGAAACCAAACCCCCAGATAACCCGCGATATTTGGCTGNAAGTTAACGNNTGTTGAATTTTTCCCAAAAACCAATGAACGAAATCTCGCAATTAGAGAACCGATCGAGATGTTTGTTTTGTTAGGCGAATCAATTTGAGNGGGTTGTATGTCTGGGCATCCCCTATCGGAGAAATAAGCCACCAAGTACCTCGAATATTTGTTATTCAACTCTCTCTTGAATGGGGTCCCNACCCCAAGTGGGGCAAATGCTTCCCGTTCTATTTCTATGACCTCTTTTAGATCTTCAGACCGCAACCTACGCAAGGCTATGTCCATACGATAATCCATTGTTCGTTAGATNGANCACATTTTAGCATANGGCGNNTGATACTCTTTTCTCTANNTCGATGATATCGGTACTGGGCGTTAACNAAACACTGCCCGAGAGTTGCTATTTNATCTCAGAAGGNAATCTTGCCATAGACGCCGTCGAAACCGGGTTCAATAGACANAGNACCCTTACGACATTTCATAATCNTAGTAGCAACATCTTCACCAGCGTATGNAATCAGATTATCTTCTNCCNGTNGGACCAATATTTCTATTTCACTTCCAAGTGTAGACAAAATTCGAAGATATTCCTTGTTAACTGCCTTTGTATTAGGTCCCTTTTGGATTACCTCAGAAATTATATCTCTCAGGGGTATAAGGTTNATAAATGCAGGATACCGATTTGAAACCGTAATAAAGCCATCACATCCACGNTGCAGATCTAGCTTCTTATTAGACAATGTAATAACTCTATTAAGAACACCTAACGTCAAGGGTTTGTGACACACTCGGCATTCAGGCCCCATTNGAGTAGTTATATTTGGATGCTGNGAAATACCACATCGTCGGTGTCCATCGTAATGATATTTACCCTCCTCAGAGTAAAATTCCCCAGTGTAAGCTATGGATCCATTCTTCAGAGCATCTACAAATCCTTTATAAGTGAGCTCAGCATCAAATACAGTGAATTCACGCCCCATTCGAACACTTGAGTGGGCATCAGAAAATGAAACTATAGTTTTATTACTCAATGCACTGATCCCCCAATTCATGGCAGGGTTGCTTGATAAACCCGATTCAAACGCATAAATATAATCGGACATATCACAGAAAGCTTCCTTGTAATCATCAAACCCAAACCTTGAACCATACAATCCGTACCATGGCGTCCAAATATGGGCTGGAATAACTATGGCATCGGAATGAATACCAAGGAGCATCTCAACTAAATCCCTAGGACATATCTTGAGATTAGGACGGCCATTGCCAGATAGNNCGCCGAAGTTCTGCAATTTCTCATTGACTNGGTGAACAGAGCCAAAATCTGGCATAAACATCAAAACATGGATTCTGTGATTGGTATTTCCTTGTCTGAACACACAATTAACTTCAGTACCTAACAGAAACTTTACNCCTCTATATTCGTGCAACCCTTCATCGCCTTGAACCAGGTGTGTTTCTAACTCCTGAAGCCATCCGGGATGAGTGAAATCGGCAGTAGAAATAAGATCTAATCCCTTTAGTTGGGCCGACTGCGCCAGCGACTCCAATGATATATTTCTACTACAGGCATAGGAGTACCTTGAGTGAAGGTGTAGATCTGCGATAAACATGTTATATCATGACATGCCAAGGCACACATCGATTTAGTGAATAACGCATTCAGGCTCGTGCTGACATCGTAATCGGTTTGAGATGAGATTGACACCAGAATTAGACTTTAGAACAATCTTACGCATATTTAGCCAACAACGTTGCCACCGTGTCGGCCTGGTGAATTATCGACTGATGGCACCCTTTTAAATCCACTAAATCGACATTGGGTATTCGTCCTGCCATTTTACTTTGTTCACTAGGGGACAATATCTTATCTTCATTTAACGTAATATATGTAACAGGACAGGTAAAATGATCCTCACTAAAATCGAACGAAGTTTTCAACATACGAGTTGGCAGAGCTCCATAAAAACCGATTGTTTGTATCATCTCTTTAGGATCAACCCCGTTACACATATAATGATAAATAAGTGATTTGGGTAAGTACATATCNTTTCCTATGAACGAAGTGAACAGCTGATACAAAGTGAACGCTAATCGAAGATGAAATGGTAAAACGCTGATCATAGATTTACCGGGGCTAGGAATTACGCCGGAGACTAAGATCACCCTCTTAGGAGGACGAGGCAATTCAAGAGATGCCTTTAATACGAGAGGAGCAGAGGAACCATGGGCNACNAGCACAACATCAGACATNTTCTCGCTCTCAACCGANTTTACTATCGCGTTGATACATTCTTCAGCGAGAACAACTGACGTGTCCTTCCCCGCATCCGCTCCATGGGCTGGAAGATCTATCGTGATTACTTTATTAATCTTGGGGCTGGAATTTAGTCGCGGTGGATGTTCGGAAGGAGCAGTCAAATATCCCCAAACTCTGCCCCAACTCCAAGACCCTTGANCAGCGCCATGTACTAAAAGGTAATCTGTCAAAAGTGCTCTCTTTCTCCTATAGTCAGATTCNAATNGTTAGGATCAACCTTCGGTCGCCATGCGGGCTATTCGGTAGATAANGCTAGCCTTAGCGATCGTTTTAAATCGGCATCCTGTTCCGGTAGAACAGTTCTAGGGTCCAACAAAACCTGTTCATCTGCAATACGACCGATCACCGGTTTATCACACATACGCAGGTTATTCAAAACTCTATCAGCACCACCTACTGTTTCTTCACAATGTATCGCCAATACCCAAGACGGTAACGTCTCACCTGGCAAGCTCCCACCGCCTATCGGAGACCTNGCCTCTACAACCGTAGAGTGCACTTCCAATCCCTCTTTCAAAAGATTAGCTCTATCCTTTATATCNTCGGCACTTGCAGATATCATCCTCCATATCGGTATCTTTTTCTCGCTCTCGTTAAGCAGATAATGCTGCAAAGTCATGGTAAGGCTAGCCAAGCTGAGCTTATCAATTCTTACTGCTCTAGCGAGTGGATGTCGTTCTAGGACNGAAATCAGACTACGAGTTCCAACCACTATTCCAGCCTGTGGACCACCCAACAACTTATCGCCCGAAAAGAAAGTAAGACCAACTCCGGCACGTACACTTTCCTGTGGTGTCGGTTCGTGAGCCATGCCGTAATCTTCAGTATTCAAAAAACAACCACTACCGACATCATGAAGCACTGGAATCCCATGTTTAGTTCCCAGTGCTACCAGTTCCAGCGGATCCACTGAAGCTGTAAACCCTTCCACTCGGAAATTACTAGCATGAGCCTTCAAAAAAGCCCCTGTATTATCGTTTATAACTCTTTCGTAGTCACTAATGTAGGTCCTGTTGGTTGTACCAACTTCCGACAGAGATGCCCCACTTTGGAGAAGTACATCTGGTATCCGNAANCCTCCACCTATTTCAACCGCTTCGCCGCGGGAGACTACCACTGATTTACCGAATGCTAACGCAGATAATCCAAGTAAAATCGCCGAGGCGTTATTNTTAACAACTAAAGATGCTTCNGCTCCGGTTAGTTGGGANAACAATTGCTGAACGTGTGCCTGTCGCGAACCCCGCCTACCAGTGGATAAATCTAATTCCAAATCGGAATATCCTATGGCGGCTTGCTTAATNGANTCTATAGATTCCTCGCTTAANGGAGATCTGCCCAAGTTGGTATGTATCACTACACCAGTAGCATTAATGANTTGCCTTGGNACTGGTTGAGTAAGCCATTTAACTGAGTCCCTAACGCCATCAGCAATATCTTGACCCTTTATATNCTGATCTCCAGACTGGATCAATNCGCGGGCAGTTTTTAGCTGACTCCTGACCANATCTACAATCCATGAACGATCGTAGGTCCGGATAATATCATCTAGATCCGTCAAAACTGCTTCGACACTCGGCAAATCCCGATACTGCATGTTTCCAACCTTTTTAAATACAAATGCAAAGGTATTTTATCACGAATATTTATCATCAATTGAATATTCGCATATCTCGTCCATCTAGTAATTCCTTATATTAGAGGTTAGAATTCAGATACACGGTTCAATATTTTCGTTTA
>PAMF01000038.1 GCA_002707185.1 Chloroflexota bacterium
CATCCATTGTCACTACAGATTCTGTGCATGCGATAGCTATACCGCCGGCTTGGTTAATTTCTTGGGCGACTTGTTCAGCGATGGATTGGTCGAATCCAGATCCGTCGACATTAACTCCGGGGTCAACTACAATTACCTTAGCCCCTTCCTTGGCCATTAACTGAGCAACTCCTCTTCCCACTCCCCTGCCAGCACCAGTCACTATAGCTACCTTATCTTGCAAAAAATCAGCCATTTGAATCTCCTTTTGATGGTAATTCTACTGTTGCTGTTCCGGGAGTTGTGTTTTGTCCGGCTGGATTTTCAAGCCATATCGTGCAATCTACTAAACAATTACCGTTGAGTTGATATTTTCTGTTGACCGTACCTTTAGCTGTTATCACTTGATCAGGAAAGTCCATTCCCCTGTATTGGCAAGACAGTTTTTTCAGACTTCCTAGTGGTCCGGCCCAGTCCGTCATGAATTTGCCTAAGAATGCGTTTTTGAGTGCTCCATGGAGAATCGGACCATCCAAACTATTTCCTATGGCGTAGTCTTTATCGTAGTGTATTTCATAAAAATCACCGGAGGCACCGGCATATTGGACCAGCTGTCTGGTACTGGGTTGATGAGATTCAGGTGTTAATTCTGACCCTTCCTTAACATCCTCCCAGAAAAGTTGGTTTGACAATTGAACTCCTTAAATATCAGTCCGAATTAATACCGAATCGAAGTGTTAGTTTGCGTTGCTACTACTTCTTCGAATTGATTTACGTAGGTTATTAAATTGGTCATGATGATCATAAGCCCCATTCTTCCGGCTCTTTCTTGGAGATCAATCATCTCATTTATGGCTGTAATGCGATCCCCTACCCGCACAGGTTGGAAATATTCCCAGTCGCTACCGCCATCCAATAACCTTGTGAAGGGTAGATCGAACGGTAATTCCGGCCTCTCTATTCGGATGGATCTCAAAAAGGTTGGTGGCGCAATCAAACCACCGTATCTACTCTTTCGGGCTGTTACCTCATCAGTCCAAAGAGGGTTACTATCTCCTATTGCCTCGGCGAATTTCATTATGGCCCCCTTCTCCACTTCCATAGTAAGAGGGCTACTCTGTGTGCCTATAGCTCGTTCCCGCATTTCAGCGGTTAAAAAAGAGGGAGGTGTTGTCACTTTTTGTACCTATACCAATGCGAAAAAAGTCTACAGCTCTGGAAGAACAGTGTCAAGAAAACCTCTTGTTGAATCAATGGTTTTGATCAATAAATTATGCATGGTAGCATTGGACAAATTACAGTTTAAAAAAATGCGGCTTCGGCTAGTGACAGTAGTGCTTCGATATTTCGTATATCTCATGGTTGCTCTTACCTTGTTAGTCTCCAGTATCGGTGATTATCGACCGTCGTATGTTGACCGTGTGGTAGCTCCTTTAAAATACAGTTTTATCGAATGGGAGTTGGGTCATCTTAGTGATAAATGGTTCTATCGATTAAAAAACAGTGTATTTAAAAACCATACAGAAGATCGCAAGACCGCCTTGATGGAGGTCCGCGAATATTTTCGGTTAGGTGAAGCTTTGAGGCAACGTACTCCCCCGATAATTGATAATCATGCTGAAACATCTCGTCTATTGGATCATGGTAGGAAAGTCGGACCAAATAGCGAGGTTGACGAGTTAATTCTAAGCAAGCTGGCAATTTTGAGAGATAGGGTAGAAGAAACTATTGAGACCGAACTTAGCGAGGTACTAAAATCTTTGCAATTAAACTCTAGGTTAGGGCTCTGGCCTCCGGTAGACATCGTGTTGTCTGGAGCACCCCATATCCTCGTGATATCCCCGCGAGATGAGATCAGCCTCAAAAATACTTTTTTGTTAAGGTATGGTCTGACACTTGCCCAAAAATCCTATATCGAAGAAAAGGTGGGATTGTTGGATAATCATTCTGTCCTAGTCGAAGATCTAGGCGGTGTAGCGGTGTATCCGAGTGTGATCAGTAATCAATTAAGTATAGAGTCTTCTTTAATCGTTGCAGCCCATGAATGGCTTCATCATTGGTTGTTCTTCAAGCCTTTGGGCCAAAATTTCTGGACCAGCCATGAGATGACTGTCCTGAATGAAACAGTCGCGACTGTAGCCGGAGAAGAAATTGGGAAACTATTGTATTCTCGTATCAATCATGATGTGGAGGAGGATGTTAGTTTATCCGTTCAGGGTGGGGAGGAAACTTCAGACGGCAACTCGTTTGATTTCTTCAANATAATGCAGGAAACNCGNAAACATGTATTAGTTCTACTTGGCGAAGGGGATATAGAGGAGGCTGAATATTACATGGATCAACGGGCAGCACTCTTTCGTGAAAATGGATACTATATTCGTAAANTGAATCAAGCCTACTTTGCTTTCCACGGGATCTATGCTACGACTGCGGCCTCTGATAGTCCTATAGGTGAACAGGTTAAGTTTTTCAGATCCAAAACATCGTCTCTTCAGGAATTCCTAAGATCAATTTCGGAGTTCAGAGATTATGAAGAGTTTGTTATTTATATNGAGTCACTCAATTAAGATAAGCATATAAATCTNAAACNCTGNNTANAACTAGTTATAACCAGGGCATTCTTTTGGANCGGTCTTTCTGAGAGGTGTAAGTGTTGATACCTTGCCTTTCTAATGCCTGGTTAACCATTTCTCTGAATAAGTATCGGTCAGATCCGTTTATGACNGCTTGTTCATGAGCTTCCGATATGGCTACCGGATAGCCATTTCCTTTTTNACATTGTTCCATAATAAGGCTCTGCCCTAATGATAATAATCGTTCGTCTTCCGCAACCCAGGCTGGGATCTCTATCCGGGCTATTTCTTCACCGGCGTTTAAATAGTAGAAATATACTTGATGATCCCCGTAATATTCTTGTGCCGCTTGAGGGTCTGTTCTATAAANAGAAGATCTNTCNCCTTTGCCAAGTGANTTGGCAAAGAGNTCTCTATCAAGGACGTTATTGGAAATATCGCATGGTGNTTGATTCGCTCTATTATGGTTGCAATTACCCTGACACAGCGAGATAGGATGCGGACATAAGCTGGCTCGTATAGCGTTCGTGACCTCTGTTGTTCGGGGAAGGGATACATACGCTGCTAGGGTAATTGTGCGGGTTTCGGTTAAATCACGAAGTGCCTGTAGAGCAGGAAACAGACCGTTTTGGAGCAATTCTCTNCGTACGAATGGCCGGTAACCTTGTCCCGATAATCCCCATAAAACTAAGGTGCCGTCGACCAACGCTAAAACCGGTAATTCTGGAGGACAATTCTCAACTACCTTGGTCAACATTTTAAGTTCTTGAATTGCTCGTATGATTCCCAATAATGGACCGGTGATAAGCTCTTCTTGATTAGGGGAATTGGGGTCTCTTAAATAAATGTCGGTTTGAGTTCCTCCCAACGTAGGCTCGCTAAAGAATTGAGCATCTGATGATTCCCCGTAAGTTAAAACGCATCCACCCAGATTAATCAAGTAACATGGGAGAGGTAAATGTCGGTCGATATCAATATGAGAGCCATCAACAGANACTACNGACCAATCTGTCGGAGGAGGTTGNGGAGGGTGATTTCCAACTAGNGTGTCANGAACCATGGCGGCCATNAAAGGACGGTCTTTCACATTCAGCAGGTTTTCTGTTATCTCGGATTCAGTCAGTAAAGCCGCTGANTTTAGTAAACTATCAACTTTAACTTGATGGTTAGCTATAGAGCCACTTATATCACGGGCCACGGTATCTAGTTGAGGGATCGCTTGATNAAAATCTAATCCCATATATATCCTACCTNAGAACCCTTTCGTCACCTATTCTTTGTGTTATGCGTTGTTGGTCTANATATTCTAGTAAAGGAAGGATATATTTTCGACTGGTATCAAACATTGTTCTAGCATCTGCCACCGTGATACTGCCCTGAGAAATGATATGGTTTTTAATGCTCTCCACTAATTGTNCGTATGCCGATGCAGAAAACACGACGGACTCGTTAACTTTAACTACNTTNCCCATTTCAACCATTGCGGCTAATAATTCTGGATCGGGCGCTTGGTCAGTCGGNGGTGAATATAAATCTTTTTCGAGGATCTTTAAATAGGATTCAGATTTAATTTCCATATCGGGGCTCAGNACNACTAGGTGATCAGGTAGGTGAACATATTGATCTTTTTCTTCTATCACTGAATCTTCCACCANGCGNCCTAATACTTTTAGGTAAACTTGTTGTTGAATATCCAATCTGCTTCGCAATTCTTGGGTTGGAGCCCCTTTTCTGAGANGATATTGGNTATGGTAAGACTNCAATATGGAACGGATTTTGCTGGCCAAGATGGTCCAGCCTTGGGCTGAATAGACTACTGCGTCATTCTCACTACTTAAGTCTCCCAGGATTATCATGAGATCGTCTCTTTCAAGTGTGGAGATCCGATCTATTATTTCCTCTTTAGCGAGATTAGAACGTTGGGATAGATTATCCAAAGTACACGGGCCCCATTGATCAGCTACGCTAACTAGGATATCTTCTCCGCTGCCTTGGTCCAGAATCATTAATTGTTCAAGTACATTCGAATCGAACCTACGGTGTCGCCTTCTGGGATAAGGTTCTACTATTTGTCCTCCACCGAGAGTCTCTTCGGCGGACCTAATCACGAAAAAATCACCTTTAACTACTGGGATGGACTCATCCAACAGTATTTGGACCCATCCTTCAGTATCGGGTTCTAACTTGTCCGTATCTAGTAACCTAACTCTTGCCGTTGTCTCACTAGTAAACAGGTGAAAGGTTACTCCATGATTGTGGCGTAGAGGATGTGGCGCCCTTTTGACCATTCTTAACCTTGCGTCTATCCTTTTAGTAGCTGTAAGCCAACCGGGAACTGTAATAATTTCTCCTCGGGTGATATCTTGTCTGGGCACACCGGATAAATTGACTGCCAATCTGACCCCGGGATCGGTGCTGTCCACATGGGATTTATGGCTTTGTAGTCCTCGAATACGGCATCGCTGTCCCGTGGTAGCCAATTCCACTTCCTGTCCAACAGTTAACGTTCCGTCTATCAAAGTTCCTGTGACTACAGTTCCAAATCCTGATATTGAGAAACAACGATCTATGGGCAATCTAGGTCGCCCCAGGTCTTGACGGACGTCTGTTTCATTTAATGTTTCGTCTATAGCCTGTTTGAGGATATCAAGACCTTCTCCAGTATATGCGGATACTGATACGACGTTTCTCCCTTCCATACAAGTGCCTTTGACAGTATCTTCTATTTCAGCTTGAACTAGTTCTACTAATTCTTCATCAACTAAATCGCTCTTAGTTATTACAATTAAACCTCGATTGATTTGTAAAATATCGAGAATAGCTAGNTGTTCACGCGTTTGAGGCATTACACTTTCATCCGCGGCAACTATAAGAAGTGCTAGATCTATGGCGCCCACACCAGCCAGCATGTTTTTGATGAATCGTTCATGCCCAGGCACATCTACTATGCTGATTTCCCGACCACTAGGAAGAGTGCACCAGGCGAAACCTAGGTCCACGGTCATCTCGCGTTCCTTCTCTTCAGGGAGACGATCAGGGTCTATGTTGGTAAGAGCTTTAACCAGAGTTGATTTGCCGTGGTCTACGTGTCCGGCTGTGCCTATCACGAACATGATTGTTCACTCGAGTAGAAGTATTTGAAGTTTCCATAGAATAGCATTGTTTTTTGAACAGGGATACCTGAAGNGAACGNCGGAATCAANCNGNTTTTCCGGGGTATCAAGATAGGGGTTTAACACCGGCCTTGTTAATATGGCTTCTGCTCAAACAAGAAATTCAGTGAACACCTGATTAGCAATTAGGTATGCAGACTTGGTCAATCGAAGTTTTGAATCACTCCATTCTAGGAGGCCTTGATTTTGAAGATCGTTGATCTCGTTTTTGTATCGCTCTTTTAGGTCCAANGTTGTATCAGCAGAAACAGATGCGAGATCTATCCCTTCAAGTATACGTAAACCGAGGAACATTGACTCAGCTGCATAGAGATTGCAGTCAATGTACTCGGACCCGCCGATTTGTTTGATATTGTTGAACGCCTGATTATCTAATATNGTCAACTTNTGGGGTTGAGAATCCTCCCAATTTTTCACTTGCGATATATATAATTTGGGAGAGTCTACGTTCCAGAATCTATATCGGTCCAGATATGAATGAGCTCCTGGNCCAACTCCCAAGTACGGATGNCCGGTCCAATATGCTAAATTATGTTCGGAAGGCAGACCCGGTTTGGACCAATTAGAAATTTCGTAGTGAACGTATCCTTGCNCTTCTAATAACNCTTCNGCGTAGTGATACATATCAGCCGCTANGTCTGAGTCCGGAGCAGACAATTTTTTTTGTTCTACCCAGGTGAATAGCGGAGTACCTTGCTCCAGTGTTAGACAATACATGGAAATGTGAGAGGGTTGCAACTCGGAAATTACCTGGGTCGTATGATGCCAGTGACTGATGCTTTGCTTGGGCAAACCATACATTAGNTCAAGGTTGATATTGTTGAAACCTGANTTTTGGGCAGTCAAATATGCNTGAATGGCTTTCTCTGAATTATGCCGTCTGCCTANNAGTTGCAATGNNGCGTTATTCAAGCTTTGTACCCCNATGCTGAGNCGGTTTATTCCTTGTGCNAGCATGCTGNCACAAGTNTGTNCGTCCAGATCATCCGGGTTAGCCTCTGCAGTAATCTCCGCATCGTTTTTGACATCAAATACTTGAGAAACTACTTTTAATATTCGTTCAAGGGCGCCCTGCGGCAAATAGGAAGGGGTTCCCCCACCGAAGAAGATGGTGTTTATTGTCGGGTGGTTAAGGCTATGACCCCAAAGATGTAGTTCGGTCACCAAAGCATCCAGNAAAGGAGATATAAGGTGTTCTAACCCCTGATAAGTGTTGAAGTCACAATAAGAGCATTTGGTTTGACAAAAAGGTATGTGTATATATAAAGATATTCCGTTTTTGAAAAGGCTCTTGCTTGTTGGAGTATTCATCATATNTNGATTTAGTTANATNAAGGATTCCTATTNATCNTCNGTAAACTTGGCTGTACTGTCAACTACATTCGAAGGATTACTATCTTCGGGACGATTGGTTTTCGGGCCTGTACCCCTATGCTCGTCAACTATATGTTTGGGAGATAGTTTAATGAGTAATAAGAGCGATAGACCCAANACTATNACATCATCGACTTTACCCAGATAAGCAAGCTGATCGGGAATTAAGTTGAATGGCCTCCAGGGCCACAAGAAATACACNAATGCTATTGGAATTACAGATCNAACCAGTAAATTGACNCTGCGGTCGAAAGTGAGCTTCCAAGCAAGACGAAGATACAAAAATGCTTTAGGGATCAACCGAGGCATCACCCTGGGAATCAACATCATTACCAATGGGAATAGAAGCCGATGCATATTATGCTCCATCTGATAACTGCTTAAGTCATTATATTAGATNGTAANAGGACTTGGAAACAGTTAATGCCGAAATCTTGGCTTGTTCCGATAACGGTCTCAGGAGGCAAAAANGATCATGCTATACTGGCGCAATGCGTTATCCTTTCTTATAACATCTTCGCCTAACGGAGTCGTTACTCNAATTAATTGGGAGAATGGTGATGGTACCAGAATCGNTACCCAAAAATATAAAAGAATTAAATNACATCGGATATCNGGTTTTACCTATTAGAGAAGAACTAAGGAACAATTTGATGGCCAAGATACGGGCCGATGAGATAGTTTTTCCAGGCATTGTAGGGTTTGAAGATACGGTTTTACCACAAGTAGAAAACGCCATTCTGGCAGGGCAGGATATTATCTTGCTCGGAGAGCGTGGCCAAGCCAAATCTAGGTTGGTTCGAAGCTTGGTGAATCTGTTGGACGAGTTTGTGCCCATAGTTGAGGGATGCGAGATAAACGACAATCCATTTGAACCGGTTTGTAGGGCNTGCCGAGACAAGATNGCGGATTCTGGCGATGATACAGGCCTTGAATGGATCTCTAGGNACCGTCGTTATTCAGAGAAACTAGCTACTCCAGATATTTCTATTGCTGACCTCATAGGAGAGATTGATCCAATTAAAGTTGCGGAAGGGCTCCATCTATCCGACGAATTAGCCATTCATTATGGGTTAGTGCCCAGAACCAATAGAGGTATTTTTTCCATAAATGAATTACCTGATTTGGCCGAAAGAATACAGGTTGGCTTGTTTAACCTTATGGAAGAACGTGATGTTCAAATCAAAGGTTACCGTCTGAGTTTGCCCCTTGATGTATATGTTGTTGCTACAGCTAATCCAGAGGATTATACCAACAGAGGTAGAATTGTTACTCCTCTCAAAGATCGGTATGGTGCTCAAATTCATACTCACTATCCCAGGTTAGTCGAACAAGAAATTTCGATTATGGATCAAGAGAGGGCTCGGTTCCCAGATGAAGCTAATCTCCTAGTACCGGATTTCATGAAAAAGGTCATAGGAGAGGTTACTTTCCAAGCTCGCGAGAGCAGTGAGATTAATCAGCGTTCAGGAGTAAGTGTCCGAGTATCTATAGCTAATTATGAAACCCTTTTGAGTAATGCGGTTCGCCGGTCCATAAGGCAGGGAGATGAAGTGGCTTGTCCTAGGATAAGTGACTTGCCTTATATAATGGCTTCACTAGGTGGAAAGATTGAACTTGAAACGTTTGAGGAAGGTAGAGAGACTAGGGTGATGGAGGATCTTACGAAGCGAGCTACTTTGAAGGTCTACAGCGAATACTTTGGGAGTCAAGATTTAGAGGATGTTGTGGTATCTTTTGAGGAAGGTACTAGAGTTGAAACAGGAAGTGAGAAAAATGCTCAAGTCTACCAATCACTGCTAGGCGAGATAAATGGTTTACCGGCTGCTGTTGCAAAGCTTACTACCGATATCCATCCCGAGGCGGTAGCCTCAGCCATTGAATTTGTGTTAGAAGGGTTGCACCTTAACAGGCGGTTAAATTGCGAGAAAACAGGGACTGGTTTGAGATATCGCAGCTAGTATATGCAGCAATACCTGTTGATTGCTAGATTTCTGGTTTTGTGACCCTAGCTACTGTGATAGTGAGTCCTCCGGCTATAAGATGGAAGGAATCAACTAATGAGTATAGCCGTGAGTGCCCCAGATGTCCGCGAAATCGTTTGTAAAACCCTTATAAATAAAATAGATGTACCCGGATGTCTTTTAGAGCTGCAAAAATCGACGACCTGATAAAAATGGCCTCTGAACCTGGTGCGGAGCATATATCCGCGAATGTTTTGTTTCTAAATCAGGGGTTCAAAGAATGGTTAATGCCGTTTTTAAAAGATAGTTATGCTAATCTTGTGAACGGCTACGATAGGTTATATAACCACGTATACGCACTTGCTCGATAAACGAATAAGGTTTTAAATTTGGTTGAGGATGCTCGGCGAAGATACGGATTATCATTGGCTGTCCCAATGACTGAGATCAAGAGCGTCCAGGGGCGCTTATTCTAGGAATGTAAAATTTTATTCGGTTGATTTATTGGATTCCACCATCTTACCGGTAACTAGAAATATGACACGTTCTGCTATGTTAGTAGCTCTGTCAGCGATTCGTTCTAGGTCATGAGCTGCCCAGAGTAGGTAGGTTGCGCGCTGAATAGTTTGAGGATTTTGGAGCATAAAAACTAACAATTCTCGATATACTTGGTCATATAATAGGTCTACTTCATCATCGTCTTTAAGCACTTGATTTGCTTTGATGGTGTCACGGCTTACCAATGAATCCATGCTGTTTCTCAACATAGTGGTTGCTTTTTCTGCCATCCTAGGAATATCGATTAATGGCTTAAGTGGAGGCTCATCTCCCATTAGTAAGCTAATCTTGGCTATGCCCTCTGCGTAATCTCCGATCCTTTCCAATTCAACAGTAATATGTAATAAGGCTATTATAGCTCGAAGATCCCCCGCCATCGGCTGTTGAGTAGCTATTAAGTCAACACATCGATCTTCGATCTCATATCTCTTCTGATCTATGTAATCGTCTTCTTGAACTAGTTGTTGTGACTCTGTTAAATCTCGTTGTTTAAGAGCCTCTACGGATCTCATTGTTGCCTTATCGACGATTTCGGCTAGCGATATTACTTCTTGTTGAAGTTGTCCTAGTTGACGGTCTAGATCGATTCTCAGCATGTTATATATCCTCTAACTCTTAACTCGTGGCCAAGTAAGATTTGAGAGTCTTAAACGGATCTCCAGAATGGTTGTCGGTTTCTTTGTGGTTCCAACAGGGATTCATCAAACGGCTCAGGCTTGTATTCGTGGGGCTCAGATCGGCTATATCCGATAAGCTCTTGAACCGTCGGATGTGTATAGTAGTTGTTGTAACAATGACGCCGTAGATCAGNAAAAAAAACGGGATTGGATTNTTNAANNGCCGAAATTACGGAATCTTGATCGGAAGCCGGTAATGCCNAGAANNCCTGACCNTTTTCTCGAATGGCTGTAACTTCAATTTGAACCAAACCTTCAAGAAAAANACGTATGCTATTTTGCGATCNCGCAATATTAGCTTCAAGACTATCGTGTAATCCAAGTGCACCGGCGGCTGGTAAGTTACCTTCCGATGGAATNAGGCGANTAAATACCTGTATTAGCAGAAGCTTTTGGTTATCTGTCAATAACTGTTGATTTTGGGACATAGTTTTCCTTATATAGAGCGAAACCTTCTTAATTTACCTAGGTATTATAGGCAAGGTTATGTGGGAAGGGAAGTTGGAAGAATGGTGAACAGTTTGTTGAGCTTCAACCATATCACTATCCATGCCTAAGGCTGCTCCAGTATTGGGATTTCTATCGAACCTAGGGAAGTTGCTACTGGAAATCTCGAGTCTAATCGAGTGTCCTATCTGGACAACGTGACTAGTTGACCAAAGGTCGATTTCAAAGCAATAAGTTTTTCCCGGTGTGATAAACGAGGGTTCAGCAACCGAAGTACGGAAACGGGCTCGTATAATCCCATCCTGCAAATTTTGAGCATACCCGTCGGGTCGAAGATCGACTAGCTTGGCGGTAAAATCCGTGTCTTTAGCGGTGCTCGCCGCGAACAGGGTGACTGTGACAGGTCCAGTAATCTCAATAGGTTTGTCCAGCGGTGGTGTACTGTAAACTAGAATGTCCTCCCGCTCTTCCAGTCTTCTGTGGTCCATTACCCCATAAGGGATGATTAGAGTATTACCGCCCAGGGTAGGAACAGGCTTATTTGGATCGTATATAAACTGATCGACTGGCTCGTCTATCGAGGGGGTTGTGGATAAAGTGCCATCACCCGAGCTACTATTCGCTGATCCNTGAGAATGAAGATAGTAGTTTGTATAATGAGTACGAGCGAGAGGCCATTCTTTTTCTTGCCGCCAGCNATTCTCTCCCATGATAAACAGACTCACTGGAGGTTCATCCATTATCCCTGTATCGGTATCTTTTAACCAGTAGTCGAACCAGCGTAACAGAAAATCGTGAAGTTCTATAGCTGCGTTGTCCCCAAAGTCTATATCACCGGCACCTCCGGTATGAGGTTGGGTAAAGGGACGCACATGTGCCCAAGGTCCCACAAGCAATTTTTGGTTTTCGCGGGCTAGGCGATTTCCACCGCCAGTTGTGATTGCCTGGTAACTATTTAAAGCCCCTTCTAAGAATATGTCGTACCAAGAACTAACATGAAACATGGGTATTTTGATGCCGCTTAGNTTTTTGAGTACATTNGCTCTCCACCAGTAAGGGCCATCGCGTTCTTCGTCAAAATATTCAGAGAAATAAGGTGCAGCTTCTTGCAGACGATCAATCCAGTCTCTTAGAGGCAGATGATTATACCAATTGTCTTTGAGTGGCTGNGCGAAATTACCGGGTGGAAGCACGTATTCATCCATTTGAGAAAGCAGATCTTCTCGACCGAGGCGTTCTAACGTGTTTCGGCCTTTATGGATGGCATATGGAACNGTCCATCCCCATTCCATAGCTCCTCCCGTATGATATACCCAACTTTGGTGGAAATCAGAAGAAGCGGAGAATGGTGCCATAGTTTGGAGGTGTGGTGGTAGAGGGTTAGTTGTGGCTAAAGTGTATTGAGTNGCACCNAGATAGGATTGCCCTGTTGTCCCAACCCTTCCATTGGACCACTCTTGGATTGCAGCCCATTCTACTGTGTCATAACCATCTGCNGCTTCTTGGAAGACAGGATTGTAATAATCTCCTTCGGANCCGAACCTGGCTCTACAATCTTGGCTCAAGACAACGTAACCGTGAGCAGGGAAAAACCAGGTTGAATGTTCAGGNTTTGCTATGTATTGATCCTTACCGTATGGACCACGATTTACTAACACAGGGAANTTTCCAGGTGCATCCGGGCGAAATATATCGGTTGCGAGCCGTGTACCATCACGCATCGGAACCATTACATTTGGTTCGTAAATAACTTTGTATGTTTTTTGATTCGGCATAAAAGANACATTAATGGAAAAATGGCTTTAGTGGTTCGGTTGGGGTGCTAGAAGCATACTATTGGGAACTATTACAGTCAATCTGACATTCTAGTCTATCTGTCCGACGTGCATACCTTATTAATCGGCAAATCATGACGTTTCATTATGATCGATTTATGTGTTACAGTTGAGCTTTAGAAGGCTCGCTAAGTTAGGCTCGGAGAAACCATGACCACACAGCAACAGTTGGTGGATAAATTGCGCCCGTTGGGGGTCAGATTAACTCCTCAA
>PAMF01000039.1 GCA_002707185.1 Chloroflexota bacterium
CGTTAGATATCTTACCCAGACCATCTAAGACAAAACTTGTCTAGTATTCTAGCATGGGTCAAAAACCTATGCTCTTTCTGAAAAAAAAACTACTAATCACCAACTACTAATTATCATGAATATTGAAGGATATGAAATTACGGTTTTATGTCCCCATCCGCGTACTCGCTTCCTTGAAGCCGATCTATTCAAATGCTATTATGTCAATATCGACTACGTAACTTAACGAAAGGCAGGTAGTCAAGCTGCCAACCCCAAAAAAGCTTCAACGAAAAGCGGATATATCCGTATTCATAGATTCCGATATTACAATCTCTCAGGATTGGTTGTCAGCTGTTGCATACGAGGCGATGAACGTAGCATTAAAGGATAACGAGTCGGGGCATCTCAGTATAGCACTCGTAGATGATTCTACTGTACGGGAGTTAAATGAAAGGTTTAGGGGATTGGATGAAATCACAGATGTTTTATCTTTTTCAACCACCCACTCAGGTCACTGGCAATCAGACTCCAATCCTCCTCCTGATCCGTTACAAGTGGAACCAACCAACATAGATCCTTTCAGTTTTCCAGAATCCGATAACAGTGCTCCTGATCTAGGAGAAATCGTTATATCTTTACCTCAAGCAGAGCGGCAGGCTATCGAGAAAAAATCTGGATTGGATCAAGAATTATCGTTACTGATAGTTCATGGGACCCTACATCTAGTTGGGCATGACCACGGAGAACCTGAGGAGACGGCCTTAATGAAACATAAGGAGCAAGTAGCTTTAAATAATTTGTTCCCCAACAAGTTGGATGTGGAATGACTTCACAAGTTTATTACCGTAAGTGGAGACCCAACAACTTCGCCAATTTGGCAGGGCAGGAAGTTGTACGCACTACTCTTCAAAACGCGATCATAAAGGATAGATTATCACACGCGTATCTCTTTTGCGGCCCTAGAGGAACCGGAAAAACATCAACTGCCAGAATACTAACCAAGGCCGTTAACTGTCTGCATCCGGATGCAGGCGATCCATGCAATAATTGCGATCCATGCATATCTTTCAATGACGGAACGTTTCTGGATCTAATCGAAATAGACGCTGCCAGTAATAACGGTGTGGACGATATAAGAGACCTCAGGGAAAAGATCAATTTCTCACCAGTCCAGGGGCGCCGGAAAGTTTACATTCTTGACGAAGTTCATATGCTGTCTCAACAAGCAGAAAATGCTTTTCTTAAGACACTTGAGGAACCTCCCAAGCACGTAATGTTCATCCTGTGTACTACCGAAATGGACAAAATAACGGCGACCATAGTATCTCGTTGTCAGAGATTCGATTTTAAGCTCCTGTCTTCCCACGATATTAGCTCACGACTTTCGGAAATCGTACAAGCTGAACACATAACTATAGACATAGAGGCAATTTCTGCTATATCAAGGTTTGCATCTGGCAGTCTCAGAGATGCTGAGAATTTGCTTGATCAACTCAGCGTTTCATTTGACGAAGNNATTACCNTNAGTCAAGTAGAAGATTTNCTNGGAATATCAAACCGTGAGAGATGGTTAGAACTTGTAGATTANCTNATGGTTGGCAATACTTCGGCGTCATTAACGGTTCTGAATCAGGCAGCATGGGAAGGCGCCGACATCAAACAAATACAAAATCAGGTTATGGAGCTACTACGAGCCTTGATGTTGCTAAAGTGGAGCGCCGATACATCTCTTAACCTACCAGAACACATAACCCAACATCTTAAAGATCTGCTAGGACAAATACCAACAAACCGACTATCTAAGGCTATCAAAACATGGCAAAACGTCGACCTTCGGCACGATGCCTCNNCACTACTTCCACTAGAACTNGCTACCGTGGAAATTTGCGATGATGAGTTAGAATNCCAACATATAGCAAGAGATATCCAAAAATCCCCGAAGCCTATAGATCAGTCAGTAACTCTCGAAGGCCNGNCAGGNGGCCTAGAANAGTCCCCTAAAATATCGTCAAGCCCGCCTCAGGTTTCAACCGCTGANCCGAAACCTAAAGCGCCCGTAAATGATATTNAAACCCATAGCACGGACAACGCGAAAAACNCCTCTTTTGTTCAATACCCCGAAGATTCCATACAAGGCCAATGGATAAACATGGTAAAAGCTTTGAGACGTTGTCAGGGAAAGAAGTATAATCTAGGTGCCCTCCTAAGAGATTGCAAGGTCGAAGCGGTTTATAAAGACACTACNAAATTAATCATGCCTTTCAGTAACCGCACTAACTTGGAACGAATGCAAGAAGAGNTGCAAGACCCTCAAACCNATAAGATTGTACAAGAAGCCGTATCCCTTAACTTCAGTAATACTCAAGAATTTGAACTGTCGTTGAACGAAGATAAGGGATACGGAGAAGATNGCCANAAAGTAGCCCAAAATAGTCCTTTAGTGAGAGCAGCAATAGGAATGGGTGCAAGAATAGTGGAGGAAATAACCTGATGAACCGCAACATGATGAGGCAAGCACAACGACAAGCACAAAAACTGCAAGACGACATGCAAAAAGTTCAAGAAGAGCTGGAATTACTAACTGTAGAGGGGAGTTCCGGNGGTGGGGTAGTCAAAGTAGTCATGTCCGGCAAACAAACCGTAGAATCAGTAACTATAGAGCCNGAAGCNGCCGAAGAACTAGACATGTTACAAGATTTGATAGCAGCCGCNGTGAACGACGCATTCAATAAAACCCAAGAAATAGCGAGCCAAAANATGAACGCTGTNACGGGCGGTCTTAATATACCTGGCCTCACATGACCGATAGATTAACCACTAACGATGTCCATTTTTAAGTTCTGGCAAATTATTGATGGAACAACCTAATGACACTAGATGACATACCGTCCGCCGCACCATCTTTAGCACGACTGATCCAAGAACTTAACAAACTGCCCGGAATTGGGCCAAAAAGTGCACAGAGACTGGCGTACCANATAATACGGCTCCCTGCTAATGAGGCATATGACCTTTCTGAAGCTATCCAAATGGTCCAACAGAAAATAGTTTTTTGTGACGAATGCCAGAATCTTACTGATAAAAGCCCNTGTAACATATGCTCTAATCCTCAGCGCCAACGCAACCTAATTTGTGCTGTGGAAGACCCTCTCGACATACTAGCTTTAGAGAAAACTCGTTGCTATAACGGCTTNTATCATGTCCTCCATGGTGCAATCTCTCCTATGAGCGGTATAGGGCCAGATCAACTGAAAATNAAAGAACTTTTTAGTCGGTTATCGTCCCAAAATATAACCGAACTAATATTAGCGACTAACCCTACTCTGGAAGGCGAGGCAACATCCATGTACATCTCTAGATTTCTAGGGTCTACTAACATCAAGATTACGCATTTAGCGAGAGGCATACCAATTGGTGGTTCCTTAGAATATTCGGATTCANTAACGCTTAGTAGAGCATTCCAAGGACGACAGCAATTTTAGCATGTCATCAGCTAAGTATTACAGAACCGAAGGGTTAACTCTAAAAAATATGCCTCTAGGAGAATCTGACCTTCTCGTAACTTTATATTGCAAAGATATTGGCAAAATGAGAGCTGTAGCTAAAGGAGCACGAAAATCCACCAGCAAATTAGTCGGNCACTTTGAACCCTTAACAATCAACAATATATCGATCACTAAGTCTACGAATCTGGACATCATTAACCAAGCCGAAACCATCGAAGATTTCGACTCCCTTAAATCCAATTTGATTGGAATGGCCCAAGGAATTTACATCAATGAACTCTTAGATGGTTTTGCCCCAGAATCACATTCAAATAATGATTTATACACACTTACCCACAATGTTTTAAAAAAACTTACCTCTTATTCCCAATCAAGATTACCTCTGATGTATTTTGAACTCCATCTACTCCGTTTATCGGGATTAATGCCCGAGCTATATCACTGCGTTGAGTGCCGCGAGGAACTTTCACCGGAATGCCACCGATTTTCTTCAGATTACGGAGGGACACTGTGTTTACAGTGCAAACCCCCAGATTCAGTCATACGCAACATCTCACTTTCAGCCCTTAAAGTTCTACGCATGCTCCACAAAGCAAACGTAAATAGACTNCCCGAACTCAAAATGAGCCAGTCAACCGCTGAAGAGTTAGATTCGCTACTAAGAAACACCATCCAATTCTGGTTAGATAAAGAAATTCGTTCTAAAACGTTTTTAGAATACCTACGCAGATCCACGACCGATATTATATATTCCTAGTTATTTCNTATTGTATTACCCANATTAGGACGCATCGATTCCAATAATCGATNCCGTCTCATCGATTGTCGAGCGATTTTTCACTTGATATAGATTAAGGATGATTTCTTGTTTAAAAAAATACTTATTGCCAACCGNGGGGAAATAGCCTGTAGGATAATCCGTACTTGCAAGGATCTAAAGATAAAGACTGTAGCCATATACTCAGAAGCCGACTGTAATGCCCTGCACGTTACACAAGCCGATGAGTCTTATTTAGTCGGGCCTGCTGAACCCCAAGAGAGCTATCTGAATCTCACTAATATCCTTGATATAGCTAAACATAGTAAAGCTGAAGCTATACACCCAGGATACGGTTTTCTATCTGAGAACCCCCTATTCGCACGTAAATGTGAAGAGCAAGGCATAAAATTTATAGGGCCAAGACCTGATGTGATGGAAAAGATGGGGGACAAAATCAAGGCCAGAAAGTTAGCTAAAAAGGCAGGCCTACCGGTACTCCCAGGAACAGACCAGCCTGTCGAAGATGACCAAGCGATAAATAGTGCATGGACATTAGGATTTCCGTTAATGGTAAAATCCGCAGACGGTGGCGGTGGTATCGGGATCCACCAAGTGGAAACCATGGATGATTTGTTGCCCATAGTGGATAGAACACGNAGGGTTGCAGGACATGCTTTCAGTAGCACTAGACTCTTCTTTGAACGCCATCTTAAAGACGCATCTCACATCGAAGTACAACTAATCGGAGACGAACTNGGGACCTTAGTTCACCTGTTTGATAGGGATTGCTCTATACAAAGACGGCATCAAAAACTGGTCGAAGAAGCTCCATCAGTTAAATTGACACCCGCGGTCCGAAAAAAATTATATAAGCTAGCCNTNAAATTCGGCAAATTTATTNNTTATACTAACGCCGGCACTGTGGAGTTTTTAGTCACGTCACAAGGTCAGATTTATTTTCTGGAAATGAACACAAGGCTTCAGGTCGAGCACGGAGTAACGGAATTAGTAACAGGATTGGATATAGTAGAACTTCAGTTAAAAGTCGCTGCAGGCGAACCCTTAGGATTACTNCANGACGATATCAATCTAAAAGGCCATGCCATTCAAGCGAGAGTATATCCAGAAGATCCTGTCACATTCATGCCCGATTCAGGGAAGATAACGCATGTAAATTTCCCATGTGGCGAAAATTTACGCTTGGACACAGCCATTGGTAATAACTACGAAGTTACGCTACACTATGAACCTCTACTCGGTAAAATTCTAAGCTGGGGCTCTAATCGAGAAGAAGCGACCAATCGGCTTGAAAATGCGTTGCTTGAATTTAGAATAAGTGGGGTTACTTGCAACGCGGAATTACTTCGNAAAATACTTAAATATCCAGAATTTGTNAAGTCNGCTCACCATACCGGCACCCTAGCTCAACTTCTAAACGAGCCGCAAAANCAGCGCAAATCTAAAGANTTGGATCANACCATGGGGCACCACGATAAAGAACAATCTAACGCTAAAATAGCAGCCGCTATCGGAACTGCTCTTGCGCTATCCTTAAAAANCCCACTCACNAATGCAAGTCGGCCCCCGAACCCTTGGCGCGCCCACGGGTTAAGGGAGCAAATGCTCTCTCATNCAATTGGGAGTAGAGGGTGGCGGTAAATAAGTTCCGTCTCAAGATCCAAGATGAATGGTACGACATTGAGATTGGTGATTTAACCAACTCTAACGTTGAAGTAACAGTCAACGGGGAAAGCTTCTCCATAGAAATTGAGACTGCACAACAAGACCAAAGACCCTATCCCAGCATAGAAAGGGCAATTAGACAAGCGACGGAACGGACTCCACTCAATAAACCTGAATCCCACACTCAAGGTAATGAAACCATACTTCGTTCTCCCATGCCCGGAAGAGTAATGTCGATTACAGTGCGACCTGGTGATGCAGTTTCAGAAGGGGATGAGGTTTGTGTGGTCGAAGCCATGAAAATGGAGCAAAGTATCAGGGCCCCGAGAAATGGAATAGTCAAAAACATTCATGTGCAACCCCTAGATTCAGTCAACGCCAATGATCCTCTNGTGGAATTAGAATAGNATAAAACAAATATAATTTATCGAACCACTACAACGTAANCTNGNAATTTCACCCAAATATCTGAACTCAAAGATGATAGAATTAACCCATTATTTAACCCACTAAGGTGCTGACTATGCCCCAAGATTTCATCTACATCAAAGGTGCCCGTGAGCACAATCTGAAAAATGTAGAGCTCACTGTTCCTAGAGATAAACTCGTGGTAATTACCGGTGTATCCGGATCAGGCAAAAGCTCCTTAGCCTTCGATACTATCTATGCTGAAGGCCAAAGGCGTTACGTAGAATCACTGTCAGCATANGCCAGACAATTNTTAGGGCTAATGGACAAACCGGATGTAGACTACATTGAAGGGCTCTCCCCAGCCATCTCAATCGACCAAAAGGGAGTTTCTCATAATCCCCGATCNACNGTAGGCACAGTAACAGAAATATACGATTATCTGAGACTACTGTTTGCGAGGGTAGGTGTNCCTCACTGCCCAAAATGTAATCGGCCNGTAGAAAGACAGACAATTCAGCAAATCGTAGACTCTATTTTGACTCTACCCGAAGGAAGTCGGATAACCCTCTTGGCTCCGAAAATCCGCAGGAAAAAAGGAGAGCATAAGGAAATTTTCGCTTCNGCTCGGAAATCTGGCTTTGTACGNGTCCGAGTGAACGGTGAAGTTTATCAACTNGAAAATATTGACGATATTAACCTAGACCAACGCAAATGGCATTACATAGATATANTAGTAGACCGACTTATTATAAGGNCCGAGACNGAACGAACCCGTGTATCAGAATCAGTAGAAACAGCTCTCAGTGAAGGTCAAGGCCTGATTCATGTAACNCAAGAATCTGGAGANGAACTAGTGTTCTCAGAGCAATTTGCGTGCATGAAATGCGGGACTAACCTACAAGAAATAGAACCTAGAACTTTTAGTTTCAATAGCCCTCACGGGGCATGCTCCAATTGTACAGGCTTGGGTTATAAATTAGAATTCGAACCCGATCTGGTGATTCCAAACAAAGATCTGTCATTAAANGAAGGAGCAGTCGCCCCATGGACCCGATCGGGTCCATCTAACAGTTGGTACTTGAGCTTGATGGATTCTGTTGCATCAGCAAACGGCTTCTCAGTAAAGACTCCGATAAAGGACTTAAAGAAAGATCAAATAGATTTGATTCTTTACGGCAAATCAAATCAACCCGTTACTATCAAACACCGAACACGTCGAGGACGACAATATAGTTGGGACACTAAATACGAAGGTGTAATTGCTAATTTAAACCGACGTTATAAGAACACAGAATCGGACCACACTAGGCAAGATATTGAGAGATACATGGCAGCTAAGCCGTGCCCAGACTGCAACGGTAAGCGCCTCAACCCTGAGGCATTAGCGGTAAAAGTTTGTGGNATTGGCATAATGGATGTCGCGGCTAAAAATATAGGTGATGGGCTAAATTGGGTCAGAAGNATTAACTCAGATCCTCTTACTACAGACCACGATAAAGTGTTGTCTGACAGGAACAAAATAATAGCTAATCAGATCCTCAAAGAAATCGAGGGTAGATTAGCATTTTTAGACAACATTGGACTGGATTATCTAACTATGGATAGAACCGCTCGTACCCTATCCGGTGGCGAAGCACAACGTGTTAGACTAGCCACCCAGATTGGCTCTGGCTTAACGGGAGTCCTATACGTCTGCGATGAGCCAACTGTCGGTCTTCACCCTCACGATGACCAGAGGTTGATCGACACTTTATTGAACCTCCGGGACATGGGCAATTCAGTTTTAGTTGTTGAACACGATGAATCAATGATGCGATCCGCCGATTACATAGTAGACATGGGGCCAGGAGCAGGAGANCACGGTGGNAACGTAGTAGCTACGGGTGTTTTAGACGAGATCATGGCCAACAAGAATTCTTTAACTGGTCAATATCTAAGTGGCCAGAAGACTATTCCCATACCCGAGGNCCGTAGATTACCGAAAGATTATGAAATTAAAATACTGGGAGCGTCTGAAAATAATCTGAAAGACCTCGACATCACTATACCATTGGGAGTATTAACGTGTGTCACAGGGGTATCTGGGTCGGGCAAGAGCACCTTAGTTTACGAGATTTTATATAAGCGAATGGCNCAAATCTTAAACAAAAGTAGAGATCTACCGGGCCAACATAAGGATATTCTAGGTATAGAGAACATAGACAAAGTAGTAAACATAGATCAATCGCCTATTGGCAGAACTCCTCGCAGTAACCCNGCAACATACACCGGAGCATTTACACCAATAAGAGAGTTGTTCTCTAATTTGCCGGAGGCAAGGATACGGGGTTATAAGCCAGGGCGGTTTTCGTTTAATGTGAAAGGGGGAAGATGNGAAGCCTGCCAGGGTGCTGGATACAACCAAATTGAAATGCAGTTCCTACCAGATGTAACGGTTCCCTGCGAAATATGTCAAGCAAAACGATACAATCGGGAAGCCCTAGAAGTAACCCTCAGAGAGAAAAGTATCGCAGATGTTCTAGATATGACTGTTGAACAAGCGCTTAGTTTTTTCTGGAACATTCCCAGAATTCGTTCAAAATTGGAGACCTTGAGCGACGTTGGGCTAGGCTACATTCGCCTAGGCCAACCAGCTACCACTCTCTCAGGGGGAGAGGCTCAACGAGTCAAACTTGCAACTGAACTTTCCAAACGGGCGACTGGCCGGACATTTTATTTATTGGACGAGCCTACTACTGGCCTCTCATTCGAAGACTGTGCAGCCCTTATGCGAGTACTCCATAGACTAGTCGACAACGGGAATACCGTATTNCTAATCGAGCACCACNTGGANCTGATCAAAAATGCCGACTGGTTAATTGATCTNGGACCAGGCGCAGGGAATGCGGGAGGAAGATTAATAGCGGAAGGCCCCCCCGAAACGTTGATTTCCAACCGAAAATCCCATACCGGTAAATACCTTCNAAGCGTACTCCAGAAAGGCAAGGTACNACACTTGGTTTCAACAACGTAAGATCCAACAAGTTTATTTGCCNTGTTGACCTTTGTAACGAAAAATATGTTTTGTTAGAATACCAAATACTGATATTAATTTAGTGAGGGATGTTATGCCTCTTCATTACGATGGTGAAATCCAGATAACCAAAATCAATATGGGACCTTATAACAATAACGGTTATATAGTAGCCTGCCCAGATACCAAAGAAGCCGTGATCATCGATACCCCTGCAGAACCGGAAAAGCTCCTAAACGAAATAGGTGATCTCAAGATAAAAGCTGTGTTAATAACTCATGGACACCAAGACCATCTCCTAGGGTTCGGCGAAATTACTGGTAGTGTTAGCGTACCTGTTGCAGTAGGAACAGGTGATGTAGAAATGCTGCCAATCCCACCGAATATAGTTCTGACCGATGGCGATGTAATCGAATGTGGCAACCACACTATAAAAGCCTTATCGACTCCCGGTCATACAAATGGGTCTACTTGCTATTTAATAGGGAAACACCTTTTCTCCGGAGATACCTTGTTCCCAGGCGGGCCAGGCAAATCCCGTTCCCCTGAAGCACTGAATCAAGAACTAGAAAGTATTACCCAGAAATTGTTAGTTTTAGATGAAGGAACCGCGGTCTACCCTGGGCATGGGGACGACACCACTATAAAAGAAGCTAAACGACAATATGAAATCTTTGCTGCCAAACCTCATCCCGATGATTTATATGGCGATGTAGCTTGGCTTGAATAGGGCAATAAGACGTTGTTTCTATATTAATCGTAAGGTCAGTGATAATAACTAAAAACTGATGGTACCTGTCTCAATCGATTAAAATGGGGCATGTAGACATCTCTTTATGGCGATGGGTAACCTAAATATGCACACTACTACTATATTAGACAACAAACTTCGGGTCGTAAGCTCATACATGCCTCACACATCCTCGGTAACCATGATGATACTCATAGGTGCAGGTTCTCGTTACGAAAATGCCGAAACGGCCGGGTTATCTCATTTCTTGGAACATCTTCCGTTCAAAGGGACAAGAAGTTGGCCTTCTGCAAGGCTCATCAGTGAGGCAGTAGAAGGGGCAGGCGGTATCATGAACGCCACCACCGATAGAGAATGGACTATATTTTGGTTCAAGGTATCCATTTTACATTTTCGACAAGCATTCTCTGTTCTTATGGATATGATACTCCATCCTAATCTAGATCCAGATGAAATGGAAAAAGAACGAGCAGTCATACAAGATGAATTACGTATGGCCAATGATTACCCTACACAAAGAGTTGATCTCCTGATAGATGAACTTCTTTGGCCAAATCAAGCAATGGGCAGAGATCCCGGGGGAACATTAGATTCGGTTGCGAATATATCAATTGACGCAGTTAAAGAATACATGACGACTCAATATAACCCTGCTAACACCGTGATATCTCTAGCAGGAAATATAGCCCACGAGGAAGTCACTGAACTGATAGATTTAGCCACTCAAGAATGGACTCCTAGAACGTCTCTTCCTTGGGAAAATGTAAAAACAGAGCCTAGAAGAAGTGAAGCCAAAGTTGAGTATCGTCGAACTGATCAATCAAATATTCGCATTGGTCTACCAGGAGTTTCATGGAATGACGCAGATAGATACCCGTTATTATTGTTAAACTGGATCTTTGGTGGCGGCGTGAGTAGCCGACTATTTCTCAATTTGAGGGAAGACCTAGGATTAGCGTACGATGTTTCCAGTTCAGTAGACAACTTCCGTGATTGCGGATCCCTCGTAGTTTGCTGTGGAGTAGCGCCCAGAAAAATTAGAGCCGCCGTCGAAGCCATAATGGAACAGTTCAGCTTAATTACTCGGGGTATAACTAAATCTGAATTAACTAGAGCTAAAGAATTTACTAAAAATACCAATCTGCTCAGGATGGAAAACAGCAGTTCAGTTGCTACTTGGCTGTGTACCCATGAGTTCCTTTTCGGCAAGGTGCCAACAATGGAAGAAGTAATCCAATCAATTGACGCAGTTACTGAAGACGATATAGACCGGGTCAGTAGAAGGATACTGATACAGGACAATCTAAAAACGGCAATAGTCGGCCCGCATAAAAGCGATAAAGGAATACTCGAATTACTGCAATTCTAAACCAACGTACCATGTACCAGATACGTTGGTCCCCATTCAACTGACTATCCGGCCCTATGTTTTTAGTTGATCTATACTTAAGTTAACTTGTTGGCGCCATACTTGTAAATCTTGAGAGGACTGAATGAAACTCGGGTTTTTTGTAACCAATCAATATTTGCCCAATCAATCAATGCCCCAGATGATTAAAGAGAGCGTTGAACAAGTTAGATTAGCAAACCAAGCAGGATTTGACCTGATCTGCACCGGACAACACTACATGGCATCACCTTACCAGATGTCATCGAGTCTCCCGTTACTAGCACGTTTAGCTGCGGAATCAGGCAGCATGGAGATAGCAGCTACCGTCATATTAATACCATTACACAATCCAGTTGAACTCGCTGAAAGCATAGCCACTATGGACAGCATATGCGACGGCAAATTCATATTTGGAATCGGCCTAGGTTACCGAGACGAAGAATACATGGCATTTGGAGTACAGAAATCGGAAAGGGTAGGCCGATTAACAGAGTCCATGGAAATAATGAAACTTCTATGGACCAAAAAAGAAGTTGAATTTCAAGGAAAATATTTCCATGTTCCTCACATTTTCCCTGCTACCCACCCTGTTCAGAAACCTTACCCGCCTATCTGGGTTGCTGCCAACAACCCTGTAGCAATAAAAAGAGCCGCTAGATGGGGATATCCATGGCTTATTAATCCCCATGCAACGGTAGAAATGGTAGCTACCCAATTGGACGATTATAAATCAACCTTGCAAGAATCAGGTCATACCCTGCCTACAGCTCTACCTATGATGAGAGAATTGTATATCACAGAAGATAGCCAAAGAGCTCTGCAAGAAAGCGAACCTTTTCTAGGCCCTAAATACGAAGCATATGCTGCGTGGGGTCAGGACAAAGCTTTACCGGGGGAGGAAAGTTTTAACATACCTTATAAAGACCTGGCAAAAGATCGGTTTCTACTCGGATCACCCGAGCAAATCGTGGAAGAAATTCAAAAGTACCAGAATCGTCTCGGCGTCGACTACCTGATATTTCGGATGCAATGGCCCGGAATGCTCCAGAAAGAGGTCCTTCGCCAAATACAACTATTAGGTGACAAAGTAATTCCCAACGTAAAGTAATGATCTTAAAAAGTTAAACGAATCGGATTTTCGTTAATACAGTCGAGTAGTGACTAGTCGCATCAATAATCAGACGTCAGTTGTATTCACTATAGAACCATCGGATAATACTATCCCATCGCGGCATCTGCTTTCTATTCTACCGGAATAGAACTGCTCCTCAAATAATTCAGAGTACAATCCTCTATTAAACAGAAGCTCAGAGTGAGTACCCGATTCGATCACCTTGCCATTATCTATCGTATAGATAACATCAGCAGCTAGAATGGTAGACAACCTATGAGCGATCGCGATTGTGGTCCTATTTTTCATAAGAGGCTCAAGTGCAGTTTGAACTAACCTTTCACTGTATGTATCTAAAGATGAAGTAGCTTCGTCAAGTATTAGAATCTTAGGATCATGCAGTAAAACCCTGGCTATAGACAATCGTTGACGTTCGCCACCTGATAAACGATATCCGCGTTCCCCCACAATAGTGTCATATCCTTGTTCGAATTCCAAAATGCGGTCGTGTATGTATGCTGCTTTAGCTGCAGACTCCATCTGTTCTTGGGTGGCGGCAGGATTACCATATTTTAGATTTTTACCGACGCTGGCATGGAACAAATAAGTTTCTTGAGAGACGTATCCAATTATTTTAGCCAGCGAGGATCGTTGGATTTTCTTGACGTTGATATCATCTATACTTACTTGCCCTTGAGTAGCATCATACAATCTCGGGATCAGATAGGACAGAGTTGTTTTACCGGCACCCGTTGGGCCTACAAAAGCCGCTAACTGACCCGGTTTGATTTCAAATGAGACTCCGTCCAAAGCCCATCGTTCATCATCCAAATTATGGGACCCTACTTTGGCCAGATATTTTGAACCATAATTAATCCTCACATCTTCAAAAGCTACTTTGCCTGAGACCATTTCAGGAGCCAAATCAATCGCATCCTTGTCATCAGATATGTCAGATTCGATATCTAAATAAGAGAATATTCTCTCAAAAAGAGCCAACGATGCCTGCAATTCCACGGAAACCTCAAGCAATCTTCCTATAGGAAAATACAGTCGACTTTGTAGCGTTGTAAAAGCCACTACAGTACCGGCTGAAATTGCACTAGGCCCCAGACCATATATCAAATACCCTGCTAGGACGTAAATCATCACAGGGGAAATAGAAAAGAAGATTTGCATAACCGCGAAAAACCATTGACCTGTCATATACTGACGAATGATGAGGTCAGATAGCTTCTGATTTTCCGTATGAAATCTAGCGATTTCTTGGTTTTGTCTTCCGAATAGCTTCGACAACAGGATCCCAGAAATCGACAATGTCTCTTGAGTTATCGCCGTTACTTCAGCTGTAACCTTTTGCGTTTCGGCCGCAACTGCCTTTCTTCGGCGACCCACCACTCTACTGATCAAGAAAAAGAATGGGGTTGTTCCAACCGCCACTAACGTCAGTTCCCAAGACAGTATTAACATAGCTATCAGCGTGCTAACAAAAATTACGCTATTTGATATCACATCCGAAATAGTAGTGGTTACTACCTTTTGTACCCCGCCCACATCGTCAGCCACCCTAGATTGAATTTCTCCTGTTCGGGTATCTGTGAAAAATCCCATAGATAAGCTTTGAAGATGTTGGTACAGCTGATCCCGTATATCCCTCATAACTCGTTGCCCCATACGAATCGTCAGGAAACTCTGTGATATACCAAGAACACCTGTAACAATACTGACGCTCGCCATCACAACCCCCAATAGCCAAAGCAGATTCAAATTAGGGGTGCCTGAACTTGGGAAAATAGCGTGGTCAAATACCACCTGAATAAGTAACGGGTTAACAACCCCTATCCCAGCTGTAACGCATATCAATGCACCTACAAACACTACTTGAAAAAAATAGGGACGAAAACAATAAGCTATCCGCCTAGTTATTCGATCTGGGCTTTGCGTTTCTTTTTCTGACGATAGACGTACCATATTTTGATTATATCAAGCCTAGATCATTGGGGATATCCGTTAGATACTGAAATCAAAGGTTAGTATCATCCTTCCCAAGTACATTGTTCCTATCTAGAGGCTAACAAGCCGTCATGATAAACTATTAGAAATCTCCGAATGCTTTAGTAACTAAGACCAGATTTATATAGATCATTTAATGGATGGAGGATAAACAACAGTATGGTACCACCGGTCGATATATTTGGGATAATACCAAGTTGGGTTGGGGTATACCTAGCGGTCCTCCTAACTTCAATAGCAGGCAGTTTTGTCCTGTATATCAGGGTTTTTAAACTGATCCGACAAGGGAAACATACGCCAAGATTTGATCATCCACTTGAAAGGCTCTCGGGGGCTATAAACATTGTTCTGGGACAGAGAAAGGTTTTGCAACGCGTCGGAAGCATAGATCCCAGAAGTCACACGATAGATTTGGCTGGACTTGGACACGCTTGTATATTCTGGGGGTTTTTATCCTTCTCATTAAGCTACGTCATCTTCATATTTGGAGCAGTTGTCTGGCATCCGCTCCCCACATTTCTTTTAACTGAAACCGGAGTTAAGATTTTCAGCATATACCTTGATTTCCTGGCTTTACTGGTGATTTTCGCACTCATCTGGGCGCTCACAAGACGCTGGATAACCAAACCTCATAGGCTGCGCTTTGACCTTACACGGAAAGGTGAATCGATAATCATAGTTGGTTTAACTTCCGGCCTCATGATAGCTACTATTCTGGTTCATTCATTTCATGTTTCCAGTGGTGCCACCGGACCAGAATCGGAGGTTTGGATCAGCGGAATACTAGCCCGATTATTCACCGATTTGGGAATCACACAATCCGCAGCTTACGCACTGCAAACCATATCTTGGTGGATCCACTTGGGAATTATTTTAGGATTTGGATTATACGTTCCGTTCTCCAAACACATCCACATGGTCGCTGCCCCTTTGAACGCATATTTTCGATCACTGGAGCCCCGCGGAACGCTACCGACTATTGACCTAGAGAATACGGAACGTTTCGGAGCAGGGAGGATACAAGATTTTACATGGAAAGAACTCTTGGATGGGTACGCTTGTGCTGTCTGTGGAAGATGTTCCGACGTATGCCCCGCCAATTTGACTGATAAATTGTTATCCCCTATGCACATAGTAGAGAACATTAAGGAACACATGATCGACATTGGGCATCAAGGCCCCCGAGACCCAGAACATATCGAGCCCAAACCTATAATTGATGGTGCCATATCAGAACAGGCTATTTGGGATTGTGTTACTTGCGGAGCCTGTATGGAAGAGTGTCCCGTAGTTGTAGAACACGTTCCGACTATTATAGACCTGAGACGCAATTTGGTGCTTGAAGAATCGAAAATACCTGAAACCGGAATGAATGCTCTATTAAGTATGGAACAACGCGGTCACCCCTGGAGAGGCACNCAATTTTCTAGNACCGACTGGACAGATGGATTGGACGTCCCATTGGTATCCGACAATCCTGACGCTGATATACTTTTCTGGGTCGGCTGCACCGCCGCTTTAGAACAACGAAGCCAAGGCATAGCCCGCTCTATGGTTAAAGTACTTAAATCCGCCGGTGTAAANTTTGCGATACTAGGAGAACAAGANACTTGCACAGGTGACCCAGCAAGGCGAATGGGGAATGAATATCTATTTCAAATAATGGCTCAACAAACCATAGAAACCCTCAAACAGCACAACNTCAAGAANATTGTCACTCTATGCCCTCACTGTTTCAATACCATGCGNAATGAATANCCNCAGTTCGACGGGATTTTCGAGGTACTCCACTACAGCCAACTAGTAGATGAATTGATCAAAGCTGGCTCTCTCAAGCCAATAAAATTAGTTAATACAACTATGGCATACCACGACTCCTGTTATCTAGGGAGGCATAACGGAATATACGATGAACCACGAGATATCGCNAAAGCTATCCCTGGTCTCAAATTAGTTGAAATAGGGTCTAGATGCAGAGAAAAAGGGTTCTGCTGCGGAGCAGGGGGTGGGCATATGTGGATAGAAGAAAGTCAAGGAGAAAGAATAAATCATGCCCGTACTGATCAATTTTTAGAAACCTCAGCTGATCAAGTCGGTGTTTCATGCCCGTTTTGTCTCCAGATGATGACCGAAGGNATCCAAGCTAAGGGCGAAGACTCAACNAAGCAAGCTAAAGATGTATTAGAGTTGTTAGCAGAAAGCCTAGAGGATTAATCGATANCAACAACATAGGTAATTGAAAAGGTGAAGATGACACNGAAAAAACCNTTCNATTTGCTCGTAGTTCCTGATGATGANCCGCCTGTTTTATCNGGAACATTATACGAACCTAGAGCCAGAAGATTAGCATCAGAAGTAAANTGGTATTTNGACCGACCATTCAATAACTCTGATACCATCGNACGTATCCGCGATGCCGACGCCATTGTAAATATCAGGTCATCAGTACAATTCGATCGTGAGGTCTTAAGCCATTGCAGTAAATTAAAAATTCTATCAGTATGGGGCACCGGTGTAGANCACGTAGATCTAGTAGCCGCNTCGGAATTCGGTATTACAGTGTGTAACACACCGGGATATGGAGCTCCGTACGTCTCNGAACATGCTTTGACATTAGCTCTGGCCATTTCACGCCAAATCGTACAAAACGATCGCCATATGCGAGCAGGAGGATGGACTAGAGGATTCATAGACGAATTATACGGTAAAACTCTAGGAGTCATAGGAACTGGGGCCATAGGGCAAAGGATGATCGCATTGGGGCAGGCAATAGGTATGAACGTAGTGGCGTGGACACTCCATCCATCCCGGGAGAGAGGATTAACATATGGAGTAGAGTTCGTAGCACTTGAAGAGTTGCTCTCACAATCTGACGTAGTTTCAATCCATGTAGCTCTTTCCAGTGAAACCGAACAACTAATTGGAGCAACCGAACTACGGCTTATGAAAGAGAACGCCATCCTAATAAACACAGCCAGAGGCGGAGTTTTAGACCAAGAAGCACTATTAGAATGCCTTATAGAAAATCGGATTGCTGGAGCTGGCCTAGACGTATTCGAATCAGAACCATTACCACCGGGGCATCCGTTAATCCAGCTAGATAATGTGGTACTCTCCCCACATGTCGGTGGAATGGCATACAACGGAACTATGAGAGGCCTAGAGATGTCCGTAGAAAACCTAGAATCATACGCTGCCAATAATCCCATATTTGTAGTTAACAAATAAAATTCAGACTCAACATTCCCTATTAATTAAACCACATGCTGTAGAAAGTTTATGCTCTTGCTAGAGATGTTAGAACGTTATTTCGTATTCTTTCCCGTGCGAACATTGCCTGCTACACCAGGTGATACCACCGTTACCTTTGAGGATGTGTTCTTCCTAAGTTCCGATCAATATTGGATACATAGTTGGTTCATACCTGGTACATCTAAATACACTTTGTTGTGGTTTCACGGCAATGGCGGAAACATCGGCCACCGCANGGAAGAGATCTTGATGATGCACAATTCTCTNGGNGTAAACATTTTTATCTTTGACTACAGAGGATACGGTAGAAGTGAAGGTAAACCATCAGAGCAGGGGGTATATCAGGACGCAAAGGCTGCAATAAAATATATACAAAATCGCCTCGAAGTGGATTCGAGCCGCATTATATATTTTGGAAGGTCTTTAGGAGCGGCTATCGCGATACATTCGGCATCAACCCACCCACCTTCCGGAATGATCCTAGTTGCTCCCTTTACTTCTCTCTCTGATATAGCAGCCTTAACATTTCCTCATTTACCTCTAAAGTGGTTAACCCGAAATCGTTATAACACTATCTCGAAAGTCAAAGAATTACACACCCCATTATTGATTATGCATGGAGATCTAGATGACGTAGTTCCGNTGACTCACAGTAACCGAATATTCGANNNAGCGAACCAGCCCAAAACNTTAAAAGTGTTAGTAGGAGCNGGACATAACGATACTCATTCCATCGACCCTTATAATTACTGGAATATTTTGAANGATTTCATCAATACNATCGATTAATCGTCTGAATNCCGTGTAGTGATCAATCTTCAGACCCCAGAAATCAATTCCGTAGAACAATCAATTAATTCTAAATCTGGCCGNATTNCAGTTATAAAAGAAGNAATACTTTCCAGTAACTGATCGGGAAAATTGGGATCCGCACTGGCTACGCAGGCNATNAAGGTAATTCGCTGCCAGATATCTAGGTCTCCATATTCTGTTACCGATACGTTAAACTTACGATGAACCCTAGAGATCAAAGATGTAACTGCTTGCCGCTTGGCTTTTAAACTATGACTTGATGAAAGTCTATAAGACATGTAAAAAACACCTATATTCATCTCCCCCTCACAATTAACCGATTGGGTTACCTCACAAATGTTCTAAGCGATACACACTTGACTGGGNTGTCCCTTATAATTAAATTAAATAATGATGNACATCATTCNAGAGAGCACTCCTATATAATGTNCGACAGCACTTTATGGACCTACTGAGGGATGTATGGGGAACTTATCAAATCGAGATGCNGAACGGCACATCGATCGGATGCCAGTACCGGAAGTGGTAATAAACCGCCTACCTCAGTACGTCAGANTCCTGAAATCATTGATATGCNATGACATTCAGGTAGTAAACTCTCAATTCCTAGGTNAAAAACTTCAAATCACACCGACACAGATCAGAAAAGACTTAAGTTATTTTGGCCGCTTTGGCAAACAAGGTCGCGGATACANTGTTAAGAACTTACTGGAAGAACTAAAACAAATCCTAGGACTAAATTACGAATGGAATGTGGTCTTAGTGGGTGTCGGAAGACTGGGGAGAGCAATACTGAGTTATCCTGGATTTAACCCAGACGGTTTTCATCTCATAGCTGCTATCGATAACAATCCTGATTTGATTGGGCGAGAATTCAACGGACTATTAGTTAACTCTATAGACGACCTCCCCAGTTTAGTCGTCNAGCACGACATCAGTATAGCCATAGTATCGGTACCNACTACACAGACTCAGCAAGTGATAGATCGACTCATAGAGTGCGGAGTTGCGTCAATTCTTAACTATGCACCCACAACACCTCAAGTCCCGCCACATATCAAGATTACCAACATAGATCCCGTAATATCATTACAATCAATGACTTATCATCTGGTTAATTAAGCAGATACCGAGTCTCTACCACCTGTGATTCCAGTTCTGTTTCTTCGTCTCCGAACTACATTGAGTCGAATCTGCGCTCTCCGCATAGCCACAGCCACCTGCTCTAATTCAATGTATGATTCTCTGTTTGCAAGGCTATCACGAGCTCTTTCCATAGCNGCCAGAGCTCGCTGTTCATCAATCTCATCAGATTTCTCAGCAGCATCCGCTAGAACTGTAACTCGATCATCCAAAACTTCAATGAACCCTCCACTAACAGCCAGGTAAGTATCCTCACCTTCCTTTCGAATAACCAATTCACCTGGCTGAAGAGTACTCATCAATGGGGCATGCTTAGATAGAATACCCAATTCCCCATCTGATCCAGGAACTACTACCAACTCCACATCATCATCATATACCTTGCGTTCAGCTGTTATTATTTCTAATCTCATAGTTACCTGCCGGACCATCCCCATTTGGGAGAATTTTTATACAATATTGTACTAAGCTGNCGTTGCCTGCATTTGTTCAGCTTTCTCTAAAGCTTCATCTATCGTACCTACCATATAGAAAGCTTGCTCTGGCAGGTCATCGTGTTTACCATCTAAGACCTCAGCAAACCCTCTAATAGTTTCTCTTAGCGGTACGTATTTACCAGGCTGACCGGTAAAAGCTTCGGCTACGAAGAAAGGCTGGGTAAGAAACCGCTGTATTTTCCGNGCACGGAAAACCGTCAATCTATCTTCTTCTGAAAGTTCCTCAATACCTAATATAGCTATGATATCTTGAAGATCTCGATACCGTTGTAGGACTTCCTGAACTCCTCTTGCCACTCTATAGTGTTCATCACCCACTATCCTAGGCTCGAGTATACGAGCGAAAGATGCNAGCGGATCCACCGCTGGGTACAGACCCTGTGCTGCTAAAGACCTTTCTAGAGACACCACAGCGTCAAGGTGTCCAAAAGTTGTCACGATTCCGGGATCCGTATANTCATCAGCAGGCACATAGATCGCTTGGAAAGACGTTATAGAACCGCTTTTGGTAGATGTAATACGTTCCTGTAATGCCCCCATCTCAGTACCCAAGGTAGGTTGGTACCCAACCGCTGAAGGCATGCGGCCCAGAAGTGCAGACACCTCCATGCCGGCTAAAATGTACCTGTATATATTATCGATGAAGAGTAGCACATCTTGGTTCTGTTCTTCCCTAAAGTACTCCGCCATAGTCAACCCCGTAAGGCCGATTCGAGCCCTAACACCTGGCGTTTCATTCATTTGNCCGAAAACAAGGACAGTACTCGATAGCACCCCAGATTCTTGCATCTCATGCCACAAGTCATTTCCTTCACGGGACCTTTCCCCCACTCCAGCGAAAACAGATACTCCTTGGTGTTCAGCACCGATNTTTCTAATTAACTCTTGAATGATAACCGTTTTACCAACACCGGCTCCCCCATATGCCCCGACCTTTCCTCCTTTAGGAAACGGCGTTATAAGATCAAATACTTTGATACCTGTCTCCAAAAGTTCAATATCGGGGTTCTGGTCATCAAAAGCAGGTGGATCTCTGTGAATCGGCCAGGTTTGAGCGGATTCAACAGGGCCTAAATTATCCAACGGAGTCCCAGTAACATCAAACAAACGCCCTAGAGTCTCAGGTCCAACCGGGACCGATACCATCGAGCCGGTGTCATTGGCTTCTGTACCTCTGGCTAACCCATCGGTTGAACCTAATGCAAGACAACGTACCCAGTTATTACCGATATGCTGCTGGACTTCTAGGGTCAAACTTTCCCCNTTGTTATCTAACTCGAGTGCATCAAAAAGCTTAGGAAGTTCATCNGGTGGAAACTCCACGTCTACTACAGTTCCTATCACTTGAACTATTTTGCCGACAGCCATTACAAATCCTCCCTGATAATTGTTGAAGTAATCATCCTTCTAACGCTATCACCCCACCTATCAGATCCAGCAATTCGTTGGTGATACTATCCTGACGGATTTTATTCATTACTAAAGTAAGATCCTGACTCAATCCATTTGCATTATCAGTAGCACTTCGCATTGCAACCATACGAGCAGATTGCTCACTAGCTATTGCCTCTAATATCGCATGATAAACCTGCATTTCTACAAATTGCGGCAATATGGAATCCAATACGCTATTGGCATCTGGCTCGTATATATATCCGGCTTTACTAGGTCCTGTTAAAGCAGCCGGTTCCACGGGCAATAGTTTTTCGATCACTGCTTGTTGAGACATGGTCGATACAAACTGGGTATAAGCGATGTAGACTTCATCGACTTCTCGGTTCGAATAGCCCTCAATAATTAAGCGTGCTATAGGGGTAGTATCAATTAGGCTCGGACGATCACTNAGATCAGTGAATACTGCTTTAACATCCTGCCCTGCCCGTACCAGAAAATCCCTTCCCTTACGCCCAACAACAATGGTCTCCACGGGAACTTCTTGAGACAGTATAAATGGGGTTACTGCCCTGTTAACATTGGAATGCAGACCNCCGGCTAATCCCCTGTCTGGAGTAATAACCAACAACCCGACTTTAGCTACTTCACGTACCTGNAGGAGNGATGGTATATCTACGCTATCATCAGATCTCTGTGCAGCTAGATGAGAAATTATCTCCTGAATTTTTTCTGAGTATGGTCGGCCTTCTAATACCGAATTTTGCGCCCGACGCATCTTAGAAGCAGCTACCAACGACATTGCATTGGTAACCTTACCTGTGTTTTCTACACTTCGGATACGCCGACGAACGTCTCGTAGACTTGGCATTAACCTTTTACCTTATAAATTTAATCGCTTTTTACCAATTTTAGATAGATTCAATCACGAACTTGCGGAGACCTTCGGCCCTTAGCTAAACGTGCCTTTAAAATCGTTAATAACTTGTGTTAGCTGAGTTTCAGTTTCTTCGCTGATATCTTGGGTGTCACGGATTCGCTCAGTAATGTCCGAATGAGCGGTAGATACATACCTGAGTAGCTGTTCTTCAAAAGCACCACAACGATCCAAGGGGATATCATCGGTAAGTCCCGCGTTACATGCGAACAAGATCACTACTTCATCCTCTAAACTCAAAGGCTGGTGTTGAGCCTGTTTCAATATCTCTGTCGCCATCTGACCACGGGCAAGCTGTGCTCGAGTAGCTGGATCAAGGTCTGAAGTGCCAAATTGNGCGAAGCTCGCAAGTTCTCGATACTGAGCCAATTCCAGTCTCAATCTACCTGCCACCCTACGAACCGCTCGGGATTGGGCAGCACCGCCAACGCGAGAGACTGAAAGCCCCACGTTAACGGCAGGACGTATCCCTGAATTAAACAGGTCCTGCTCCAAGTAGATCTGACCGTCTGTTATAGATATTACGTTAGTAGGTATATAAGCCGATACGTCCCCGGCTTGAGTCTCGATTACTGGTAACGCAGTAATAGAACCACCACCGTGTTCGGCATCCAAACGAGCCGCGCGTTCTAAAAGCCTGCTATGAAGATAAAATACATCCCCAGGATAGGCCTCTCTTCCCGCAGGGCGTCTCAGTAACAGCGACATTTGTCGATAAGCCCATGCATGCTTGGTCAGGTCATCATATACTACCAAAACATCCTTNCCCTGGGCCATAAATTCCTCTGCCATAGCACACCCGGCATATGGGGCTATAAATTGCAGAGGAGCTGAATCCGCCGCACCGGCATTAACGACTATTGTATGCTCCATAGCCCCTGCCTCTTCCAATATCCCAACCACCTGTGCAACCTTACCTTGCTTTTGGCCTATAGCGACATATATGCAGATCAGGTCCCCACCCTTTTGGTTTATTATGGCATCCAAAGCTATCGCGGTTTTGCCAGTGGACCGGTCTCCAATGATCAGTTCTCGTTGCCCTCTNCCTATTGGAATCATTGCGTCGACAGCTTTAATTCCAGTTTGAACGGGAGTATCAACAGATTGACGGACCACCACGTTTGGCGCCACCTGTTCTACAGGACGTAATCCCGTCGTATTAACAGGTCCTTTACCATCCAACGGCCTAGCCAATGGGTCAACTACTCTCCCTATTAACGCATCCCCCACCGGGACTTCAATAATCTGTCCAGTTGATTTGACTTGGTCGCCCTCTTTAACAGCAGTGGGATCACCCAATATCGCTGCACCAACAATGTCAGATTCTAGATTCATGGCAATACCAAGAATATCGTTACCAAAATCCAATAGCTCATTGGATTTAACTCCCTGTAGTCCCTGTACACTCGCGACTCCATCCCCAACTTGTACTACGGTACCTACATCTACCAGTGTCAAATCACTGCCAAATTCCTCAATCTGGCGTTTGATTAACGATACTATCTCTTGACCTCTAATCGCCATATGCGACTCTCCTTTGCATTAAACCTACCCAGGACTCTTGGCAACATCAGATTTGATTTCTCTCCGAAGACCTTCAAGTTTCGACCTTAAACTACCATCGAGCAGCTGGTCACCTACCTGTATTATCACGCCACCCAGGATGGTTTCATCCACTCGTGTCGTGATAACAACTTCTTTCTTTATCAGCTGTGAAACAAAANCGTTTATTCGCTGTTCTTCATCTTGGTTGAGGGCTAGTGCAGACGTGACTTCTACAGCTTGCCTACCCTTAAATTCGTCGACTAGCTGGCGATAGCCGGTGTGAACATCCCCAATCATCCCAATTGATGATCTCGATATAAGAAGAGCTATTAAATTCCTCACCAACGAGTTAGTATCAGGAAATACAGTTTCTATGCTACGTATTTTATCGGACATTGACACCTTGGCGTGCCCAAGAAATGACCTGAAGTCCTCATCCTGTAGAACCTGACTAATAGAAGCAAGATCTGATTCACATTGCTCAATCAANTCTTGCTGACCCGCCAACTCAAAAATAGCTTGTGCGTAACGTTTTCCCGGAACTTGCTTGGCCAACCTACACCTAACCTTGTATGAGGTTGCTCTCGGTTTCTTCGAGCACTTCAGTGATCAAATCCTGATGCGCCTGCCTGTCAAGAGACCTTGAAATAACTCGTTCTGCTGCTGTAATAGCCAGGTCACCGAATCCTTCTCTAAGCTCAATAATTGCTGCATCACGTTCTCGCGCAATGTCGGCACGTGCTCTCTCTACAAAAGCCGCCGCCTCCTGACGAGCTCTTTCCATTTCATCTTCTTTGAAACGGTCAGAAGCCACTTTGGCTTGGTCCAACAACCTCTGCCCTTCACGTCTGGCCTCATTCAGCTGTTCTTCAATCGCTGCTTGGGAGTTAGCAGCTTCCTCTCGAGCCTCGTCTGCAGCGGCTAAACTATCCTTAATTCGTTCGGACCTCTGGTCCATAGCTCGAAGCAACGGCTTGTACGCCAACGCATATAATACCGCCAGCAGAATTCCGAAATTAAGCAAATATACTATTAATGTAGGGAGATTTATCCCTAGTTGTGTCAATTTCCCCCCCCAGTGCGCTGGGCTATATCAATTTAGACTACGAACAGTAATATGACCGCGATAATGAAAGCATAAATCCCCAACGCTTCCGCGAANGCAATGGCAAGGATCATATTAGTTGTTATAGACCCTGCTGCTTCCGGGTTACGACCTATCGAAGTCATTGCGCCAGCCCCTAAAATTCCGATACCNATACCAGGTCCGATTACGCCCACACTTATAGCTAAGCCAGCTGCTAACAGTTTTGCACTCTCCGCCGACAAAGCCTGTAAAAGCACCAGATCCATTTTCCTATACCCTCCAATCGATTTAGCTGTCCTACAGCATTATAGATTTGTTATAAAGCCCCGATGTCTTTATCGGGACCATGGTATTACTATNAATGTTCTTCGTGACTTGTCGCAACTGATATAAATACCAGTGTTAAGCCAGCGAATATTACAGATTGTATCAGTCCAACCAATATTTCCAAACCATACACTAAGTTCGTCAATACCAGTGGGAANAAGAAGGTTATCATTACCACTAGAATTTCGCCCGCTGTCATATTACCAAACAACCTGAAAGTAAATGCAACTATCCTCACGCATTCGCTTACTAATTCTAAGGCCCCAACTATTATATCTATAAAACCTTGGAAAATACCTTTCTTGAATATGCTTCCGAACGCGAAGAACTTCTTCAAATAACCAAATCCATGCGATCGAAAACCCCAATATTCGACCAATAGAAATGACACCAAAGCCANGGCTAGTGGCATATTTAGATCGGTCCCAGCTGGGCGTAGCAGGTGCGCTTTGATATTGTTATCACTATCAACAAAACCTAAAAATTGATAGAAAGGTAACAAACCCAACCATGCGTTAAATAGCACAAAAAAGAATATTGTGGCTACCACTGGAAAACATTTACGTGCCATATCGGCACCGAGAACACCTGTAGCGAAGCTCAATACACCTTCAAAAAGCACTTCGACAATCGATTGTAAACGACCGGGGATTAGGCTCTTTTTTCGGGCACCCATTACAAACAAAAGGATTANCACTATACTGGCAAACCAAGCCGATAGCATGGTATTAGTGATGGCAAATTCCATAGGTTCTAATGGAGTTGAATGATGTTTCTCGCTTGCTTTTCCCGAATGGGNATCAGATCCNGCGACAGNTTCCTGATGTGTATCAGATCCGTGACCCGAGTCAGATTTGGAGATAGAACCGTGTTCTTCGTTGGTATCGGTTAGNCCCANGTGTCTATCTCTTGAAGAACTTGGAAACACCGGCTGTGGAGGAAGGTGAATCTCTGGTTGCGATATAAGAGGCGCCCGCCCAAGCACGGAGGAGCCTATAGCTCCCCCCACGATACCAACGATCGCCAGTAGCCCNAGTAGAACCACTGTACCAAATAACAGCTTCTTAACCGCTGAATTGGTCGGCACTATTCATCCTTCCGTTTACTTAATATCTTCTNGTTACTTGATCCATAGAGTATGGGAACAACCATTCTGTATAGGCCCCAAAAGGCTAGGGTGCTACCNAGAACCGTCCCCACCACTGTCGCTATCGGNGCCATACTAAATAATCTATCAAGCCATATCCCCAATATGACCCCTGCCAAGACGCAGAGAGCGACGTACCACCCAAGGCCAGTCAGCTTCAGGGCCACTAGCCACCAGGACATACCCTGCTCCAAGCGTGACGCATCCTACCATTCTGTGTTTTAAAAGTCAAACCTGCCAAAANCCAACGAATCAAGTANATTTTNTTACGGAATCAGCAACAATGTACCTNTTNCTAACNATGCCTTTTAACCCTTANCANTGGTTAGACAGAACGATCCTACCAATCAACTCTCTCTCGATTGCTGGCGTCCAAAATCCTCTAAATCCAGATCGTTTATAAAATCCGTGAAAGCCGACATACCTCTGAGGTCCTCTTCTTTAACCTGCGTTTCCTCTCCTGACTTTTCCGAATCAGGTGGAATAGGCTTCCCTTCTTTATCCATCAATATCGCCGCTTTTTCCATCACTTCTTCGGTAGCATATATAGGGACTTGGGTTCGCACTGCCANCGCGATTGCATCGCTCGGACGAGAATCAATCTCTTTCATTTCCCCTGCTACATCAATGGCGATNTTNGCGTAAAAGGTATCGTTCTCTAAATTATCTACNAATATGTGCTTGATAGCCCCGCCCAGCGCCCCAAGCACTGTCAATAATAGGTCATGAGTGAGAGGACGAGGAACGCTCAAATCCTGCAANTTCACCGCGATCGCGTCAGCTTCCGCAGGACCTATCCAAATAGGCAAGTAACGATCCGACTCTTTCTCTTTGAGAATAACAACTCTCTGATAATTCATCGGACTTACTCTTATGCTGTCTATATTTAGTTCCAGCATTTTAGCCCTCCATATACATTTAGAGCGTTGGAATTGTATTCCGGAGTGAAATAGCATGTCAACTTAATAGTATCTTGATATTCCTCAGCGTAAACCCCAAGCATACCGGTTCCTCTTAAGTTTTGGCGCAATTAACTATTTTAACCACCCTGAGTGATGTACCTTCAGACATTCAGCCCACCGTACGAACGGTGGGCTGAATGTCTGAAGGTTGCAAATACAAATATATGCCAATATTATTTGAGACTCTTTACTAAACTTTTTCTGCCTCTTTAAACCCATTTTGGTATACGTTGTTAGATGTCGCAACCAAAGCATTTCCTGCCAACAAATCAATTCCTTTTCTCACAGAACCATTTAGTGTGTTCAGCTCCCTTTCAAATGCCCTCAAGCAACGTAATGCATACGCATCAGCCTCGGTACGCCTAGCCTGTGCATCCGCTTCTGCCCGTTCCAATATACGCGCAGATCGCTCTTCTGCTTCCTGCAAATACTCTTCTGCCTTACGATGAATTTCGTTTTGACTCAACATGTCGCGTAATTCATCTTCGGCTTTTACCTTTGCACGACGCGCATCTAAAGTAGCATTACTTATAATTTCATCTTTTTGAGCTAACACTTCTTCCGCTGACTTCATTTCTTGCGGGATACCCAATCTTAACTGATCCACTAACTCCATGATTTTCTTTCTATCGACCAAAACTGCGCCACCCATCGGCATGTTTTTACTAGTAGAGATTAATGTCTCCAATCGATCAACCACATTTATAATATCTATGATATCCTCCTCCTCGTCCTCTAAGCATCTGAGACAGGCAACCCAAATTTAGCATTTACCGCCTTAACCACATGGGGTGGCACCATACCTGTGACATCCCCACCTAGTCGAGCCACTTCCTTTAGCAAACTAGAACTAACGAACATATAATCCTGGGAAGTCATAAATGAAACCATGTCTACCGACCGTTCCAGTCTGCGATTCATAAAAGCCATATCGTATTCATATTCGAAATCCGCCCCGCTCCGAAGACCTCGCAAAATAACTGCCGCCCCGACTTCCCGAGCAAAACGTACCACAAGGCCACTGAACCTCATTACTTCTACATTAGGTAAATCAACTATACTTTCTTGAAATAACTCGACACGTTCGTCGGTCGAGAACAACAAATCCTTAGAAGGAGTTGAATATACAGCGACTATTACTTTCTCGAAAAGAGCAGAACCTCTGGTTGTAATATCAAGATGACCCATAGTGACAGGATCAAAACTACCGGGATAAATGGCCGTAACCATTATTTATTTACCATAGCTGAAAAAATCGACCATATTATCACCGTATTGCCTATGAGATTTCAAGGTTAATTCCTCAACTTGTTCTGGTAATTCTACGTGCCGCGAATGCCCTACTACTACGCAACTACTTTCGGTTATCAATAAAGGGGATCTAGATATTTTCCTCACCACATCCACAAGACCGTCCATTTTATATGGAGGGTCTAAAAGAACCAACGAATAAGGCCCTTTTAAGACCTCCAATAATTTCTCTGAATCTCCACAATGAACTCTAGATTTGCCCTGAAATCCAGTACGCGTTAAATTCTCTTCAATTACGGAACATTGCCGGCTATTTTTTTCAACGAAGTCCGTCCAATCTGCCCCTAAACTCAACGCCTCTATTCCCAAACTACCAGAGCCCGCATATAAGTCCAAGATTCTCTGCCCAAAGTAGACTTGTTCGTTAAGAATATTAAATATCGCGGCCTTTCCCCGTTCGGTTGTTGGACGAGCCTGCACGGAAAGAGTGCCCAACAACCGCTGACCTTTAACGGAGCCAGCAGATACCCTAAGAGAATTCTTAGGTCTCATGATAAAAGGATATGTCAACTAATTTCCAGTAAAAAAAGATCATTTTTTTTCCACTTTCCTGTAAACAGATGACCTATGTCTTGATAATGGATATACCGGAGCAGTGTTGTTCAAATACCAACCGCATGAGTTGCAATCAACCTGATCTAACCTCCGATATTATAACTCGGGAACTCACCTATAAATGATATTCCACTTAATCTTTTAAGTGCTTTTTACGTACAAAAGGGTATCGTGATGGTAATCGACCTCAGCCGCGTTAGGCGATACAATAAAGGGATCTTCAATATAAATTTGGATTTATCATGGATTTTGTTCAGAGATTGTCTGAAATTAAACCCGACCAAGAGACAGTTTTAACTATAGGAGTTTTCGATGGCGTACATCTAGGACACTGCCACCTCTTGGATGAAGTCATAAACAGAGCTGGAAAGGATTATATTCCTGCGGTAATGACATTTACTAATCATCCAGCTACTGTAATTAATCCCGGGTTACAGATTCAAAAATTATCAACCACGGAAGAGAAGAGTCGTTTGATCTCAAAGCAAGGGATAGAATTGATCGTTCCAATTCCTTTCGATCAAGAATTGGCCGCGGTAAGTGCTTCGAATTTCTCCGAGGCACTTGTGAATCACCTTAAAATTGCCGGATTAGTTATAGGTCCGGATTTCGCGCTGGGTAAGGGACGTGAAGGTAATTACAACGTACTCACACAATTGGGGATGAAGCTCGGGTTTTGGGTCGGATCAGTAAGCCCACTTATTATAGACGGTCTGCCGGTGAAGAGTAGAAGAATCCGGCAAGATTTGGCAGAAGGATCCATAACTACCGTAACGAAGCAACTCGGTAGGTTGTTCAGCATTTCAGGTTCAGTTATAACTGGTAACAAACAGGGAAGAGAATTAGGATTCCCCACAGCTAATCTTTCCGTATCAGAAAATATGTTATTACCCGGAGATGGAATTTACGCCACTTGGACTACAGTGAACCAACACACCTATCCATCCGCTACTAGTATAGGAATTAGACCAACCTTCGGCTTAACTGAAAGAGTTGTTGAAGCTCATATATTAGATTTTGATCAAAATATATACGGCGAACATATAACTGTGCAATTTGTTGAAAAAATTCGGGACCAAGAAACGTTTGATAACTTGCCAGCTTTGATAACACAAATTGCCGAAGATGTATCTAAAGCCAGGATCACCCTAAAGGACCACGGAGGCTCAAACTTTGCTTAGTAACGAAACACTCAAAAACATAACTGAACGTGGAGTTAGTAACATAATTTCTAAATCGGAGTTCATAGAATTATTAAACTCCGGCAAGACCCTCAGATTAAAGATGGGATTTGACCCGAGTCGGCCAGATATCCACATGGGTCATGTAGTCGGGCTTAGAAAATTACGCCAGTTACAAGAATTGGGCCACCAAGTCATCTTAATAGTTGGAGACTGGACCGCTCAAATTGGTGATCCTAGCGGACGATCTGCTACTCGACAGATGTTGAGTCACGAAGAAGTAATTGCCAACGCTGATTCTTACATGCGCCAATTCTTTAAAGTCATAGATCACGATCGTACTCAGGTCATGTGGCAAAGCGAGTGGTTCGGGAAATTTACGTTAGCAGATGTAATTCATCTGACCGGCAAGTTCACAGTAGCTCAATTTCTAGAGAGAGACGATTTTGCACAAAGATTTCAAGAACATCGGCCAATAGCAATTACAGAGTTACTATACCCCCTACTACAAGCCTACGATTCAATAGCTATAGAATCAGATGTAGAATTTGGCGGTACTGATCAGATGTTCAATCTTCTAGTTGGTAGAGAACTGCAGGGAATACTTGGACATAATCGCCAACAATGTTTTATGATGCCAATCCTAGTAGGTACAGATGGGATCCAAAAGATGAGTAAAAGTCTTGATAATTACATCGGTGTGGAAGACTCTCCTGAAGATATGTTCGGTAAGATCATGTCTCTTCCAGACGAACAGATTATTCCATATCTAGAATACCTAACTGATACTTCTATGGATGAAATCGAAGATCTAAAAAGAAATCTCCTAAAGAACGCCATGAATCCTATGGGTATCAAAAAGAATTTGGCGCATCATCTCACAACTGATTTTCACAATATAGACCTGGCAAATGACGCTCGTGACAATTTTGAACGAGTGGTCCAAGGGCGCGGACTACCACAAGACATTCCTGAATATTCTATTTCAAACTCCACTCAACAAATACATTTGTTGTTAAAAGATTCGGGGATCGTCTCCAGTAACGGTGAGGCCAAAAGGTTAATAAACCAAAATGCAGTAGAAATAATTCCTATCTCAGGAAGTTCATATGCCGTAGATCCTGAAATGAATGAACTTAGTCTTAGTCCGGGAGATGTTATAAAAGTTGGGAAACGGAGATTTATAAGATTAATCTAAGGTTATTTATCAGTATCCTAATTAATTCTCAGATTGCCAAACGGTTGAGACTTAGCCAGTTATTCTCGTGTGAAGCAACACCTAATAGTAATAATCAGGGAGGGAGTCGTTTTGTCTACTGATAATGAGAGTACAGGTCTAAATACTAGTTCTGAACGATGGAAAGCAAAACTAGAAAACGCTCCTGGCAGGAAACCTTCTTATTCTACCCTCTCACAAATCCCTGTAAATCCATTATACACTCCGAACGATCTTGACCATTCGAACTCTGAGGACAATATGGAAATGGCAGGGGAGTTTCCATATTTGAGAGGAATCCATCCAAACGGTTATCGCAGCAAACTCTGGACTATGCGGATGTTCGCGGGTTTTGGACTCCCCTCAGAGACAAACGAACGACTCAAGTTCTTGCTTCAAAGCGGCCAAACTGGTTTGAGCATTGCATTCGATATGCCTACTTTATACGGTTATGATACTGATGATCCGAGAGCTCTAGGTGAGTTTGGGAAATGCGGTGTATCGGTTTCGACACTAGCAGATATGGAGCAATTGTTTTCGGGAATACCCCTGGGCAAAGTTACCACATCTATGACTATAAACAGCCCGGCTGCAATCATTTGGGCAATGTATCTAGCTGTAGCTGACAAAACCGGTGTCTCACTACAACAAATCGGAGGCACCCTGCAGAACGATATTCTCAAGGAGTACATTGCCCAGAATGAATATATATTCCCTCCTGAACCATCAATGAGAATCGTCACAGACACAATAGAATTCGCGACTCAAAAACTACCTGCATGGAATCCAATCAGCATCAGTGGCTACCATATTCGGGAAGCAGGCTCCAACGCTGTACAAGAACTAGCCTTTACCCTAGCTGATGGCTTCGAATACGTAAGGCATTGCCTGGATAGAGGTCTAAATATTGATGACTTCGCGCCACGGTTAAGCTTTTTTTTCAACGTCCATAACGACTTTTTTGAAGAGATCGCAAAATTTAGAGCTGCCAGACGAATCTGGGCAGACGAAATGAAACACACATTCGGGGCACAAAATCCCAGATCCCACTGGCTCAGGTTCCACGCCCAAACGTCAGGGGCTGCTTTAACGGCCCAACAACCCGACAATAACGTAATGAGAGTTTCCTTACAAGCGTTAGCAGCAGTTCTAGGCGGATGCCAATCCTTGCACACTAATGCTCGAGATGAGGCCTGGGCTCTACCATCATCAGAAACGGCTTTGTTGGCCTTGAGAACACAACAGATAATTGCATACGAATCCGGAGTAACCGATACTGTCGACCCACTCGGAGGTAGTTATTACCTAGAATCACTCACTGATACCATTGAGAAACTCGCCAAGGAATATTTCCAAAGAATAAACGATATTGGAGGAATCATACCCGCGTTGAAATCCGGATTTCTCCAAAACGAAATTGCCAACGCGTCATACGTCTACCAATTAGAGGAAGACCGTAAAGAACGCATTACTGTAGGGGTCAACCAATACTCCAACAACAATACGGTCGACATTCCATTATTACGTGTTGACGCAGAAGGTGAAGAGTCCCACATACAGGAACTAAATCGTATCAGAAGGACCAGAGATAATCATGAGGTGGCTATCAAACTCCGGGATTTAGAGTCAGCAGCTAAGAATTCCGCCAATTTAATGCCCCCCCTAATAGAAGCTGTCAAGTCATACGCGACATTGGGAGAAATGATGGGAGTTTTCAGACAAGTATTCGGTGAATATCAGCCGGATTGGGGCTATTGACCTATCTTATAAATCGGAAAATAAGTTGATACAGGGGAGTAAACAGAAAGAGCACCGTGAAGGTGCTCTTTCTGTTTCAATTATTTAGATTATCGTGGTTTTAGACTTTCTCTTCTTCCTTAGCGCGTTTAGTATCTTCTATGACTTTAGTCTCAAGATTAGCCGGAACCTGATCGTAATGATCAAACTCTAAGCGATACGAACCTCTACCTTGACTAAGTGACCTCAAATCTTGAGCGTACCGTTGTACTTCGGCTAACGGTATCTCAGCTTCAATCGTTGACGAACTTTCATTGGGTGTCATACCCAGAATTCTGCCTCGCTTAGTGTTGATATCACTTATCACATCGCCCGTATATGTATCTGGCAACTCCACTATGAGTTTAACTATTGGTTCAAGCAAACAAGGACTAGCTTCGGAGATCCCTTTTCTAAGAGCCTGCGAACCCGCAATCTCAAAAGACATTCCGGAAGAATCTACATCGTGGTAGCTACCATCATATATCACGGCTTTCAAATCAACTACGGGGAACCCAGCTAGTATCCCCTCTTCCATTGATTTCACCACACCCTTTTCTACTGCTGGTATATATTCCCTAGGGACCTTTCCTCCAGTTATTTCAGAAGCAAATTGAAACCCTTCAGTTCGGTCCATTGGTTCTAAGCGAAGTAATACATGGCCATATTGTCCATGGCCACCACTCTGCTTTTTATGTCGATATTCCGTTTGAGTGACTCTTGTTATGGTTTCTCTATAGGCCACTCGAGGAAGTTTAACAACTAAATCAGCACCGAATTTTCGTTTAATACGATCTAATGCTACGTCAATTTGAGCCTCACCCAGACCTGTCAAAATGCTCTCACCAGTATCCGTATCTCGGGAGTATCTAAGCGTAGGATCCTCTTCTACAATTCGTGCAAGAGCGGTAGACATCTTATCCAAGTCAGCTTTAGTAGCAGGATTGACCGCAACGCTGTAATAGCCGACTGGGAATTGAACTCCAGGGAACGAGACCTGACTGTCCCTATCACATAATGAATCACCTGTCACGGTTGAAGCCAATTTCCCAATCGCTCCTATATCTCCAGCTGTTACCTCGTTAATATTTTCCTGGGATTTACCTTTAGGCAGATAAAGTTGTCCGATCCTCTCTGATTGGTTCTTCGCGCTATTCCAAACTTCTGAGTTGCTACTTATGGTCCCTCGATAAACTCTAAAAACCGATAGCTTTCCGACAAATGGATCAGCTGTGGTTTTGAACACAAAAGCGGCTAGTGGTTCTGTTGCATCAATTTCAAAATCTAACTCTTTATCAGAATTAGCATCGCTCATTATTGGCTTTTCACCATCTACCGGAGATGGCATAAATTCACGAACCATTTCCAGGAATTGCTGAACTCCAATATTTTGGGTGGCAGATGACGCGAGGATCGGAACTAAGTCACCTTTTAGGATAGCCGATCGTGCACCAGAAAGAACCTCGGAATCACTCAATTCACCGGTTTCTAAATATTTGTCCGCCAACTCATCGTCGGCTTCAGCTACGGCCTCTATTAACCTCTCTCTCGCCAATTCAAACTCGGTTGATATTTCGTCTGGTATCACTGATGGAGGAAATATTACACTCACTACATCACTGAAAGTTTCAGCTTCTCCAATTGGCAATTGGAAAGGTACACACTGATCTCCGAACGTAGATTGGATTGCCGTGACTGTGTTATCAAAACTAGCGTTCTCACGATCCATTTTGTTTATCAAAAATACCCTTGGAATACCATGACCTTTACAGAGCTCCCAAGAACGTTCCGTACCCACATCTATCCCTGATTGTGCCGGAATTACTATGGCTCCACTTTCAACGACTTTCAAGGAAGCAACTACTTCTCCAATAAAATCGTCGTATCCTGGGGTATCTAAGAAGTTCACTTTGTAATCTTCACCCGAGCAGGCGATCAATGTAGATTGGATACTCGCCGCCCTTTTGATCTCTTCTGCTTCGTAATCAGATACTGTGTTGCCGTCTTCAACTCGCCCAACACGAGTAGTTTCTTTGAGATTGAACAACAGGGACTCACACAAGGAAGTTTTCCCAGCACCGCTGTGGGAGAGTAACGCAACGTTTCTTAAATCACTCGGCTTTAAGGCTGGCATAGAATACCTCCCTAAATAATTTTCTTTCTTTCCCGTAAACCCTGAAAATTAACTCCTAATCAACTAAATAATCTTTCAATTGCATTTTAGCCATTTTGACGCTGTAAGTAAATTCCCACCGTTTTACCTAACAATTACGTATCGTTCATGGCCACCGATTGTATTTAGAGTCAGAAAATCCTGAGCTAGTTCTCAATTATTCAAATAATCAACCAGACATTTGACATGCTATCGTTCTAAGCGGTAATTTGTTAGCCAAGGAACTATTTTGCCTGGATGATCCATACGACTCCCAAACTATCTAGTTTTGGAAATTGTACTAGGAGTTTGCAGATGCCAACCAAGGCTTTCATATTAATAGAGGTACAGGTCGGTAGAGCGAATCAGGTGGCGGGATCTCTACGTCTCCTTCCAGAGGTTTCAAGTGCAGAGGTAGTCACCGGCACTTTCGACATAATAGCATCTATAGAAGTATCAAATATGGCTGCAATGGCAGACTTGGTAACCAGCCAGATGCAGTCTATCCGCGGAGTAATAAAAACTATAACTTGCGTGACCGCAGGATAGCCAGAGTTATTATCCTAATTTCTTGAACACATGATGAGAACGGTTTAGAGTATTAGGCCTAATTTTGGTTGGCCAATCACCTTTTTCAGACTCCAGTTTCCACCCATCACTATCGGGAATATCGGGAGCATCTATCTCATAAACAGCCGCGTAGCGAGCTATGCCATCGACATCAGAGGACTCCAATTTATACCTAGTGCAAGCGCTTACTCCAGGAGCATTTGTTATATTCGGAACGTGCTGAGTATCGTAAACCCTGTTAAATTCTTCCTCAAATTCCGCCGGAATATCCATCTGAACTAAATAAATATAATCTCCCATTCCAATTAACTCTCCTTATAAACTTAGTGAGTGAAGCAGCATTTTAAAAAGTTGCGGAAGACTTGACCTCGCCGAATTGACATATTAAAATCCGTTATTCAGCGACCGGTTTGAGCCGCTCCTTCAGCGACTCACCTCTTTTGAGGCCGGCCGCTCCTTTTTTGAGCGTTCCAATAGCTCCAAACCGCCTCTGTTTGTCCTACTCCTTTGGATCCTCAACGTTAGTATGAAAGTTGATCCTGTACCCCGTCTGGAAGTTCGACTTCCAACGCCTGCAGACTATGAGCCAAGCTATGGTAATAGCCCACGACCACCAAAACATCTATTACNCCTTCATTTCCAATAACAGATTGCAATGCGTCGTATGTGCCTGTGGATATTCTATGGTGGCGTAACAATTCCAATACAAATTGGACCACTACAGCATCTTCTTGTACTAATCCGACAGGAGCGCGGTATTCTCGAATAGCGGATATAACTTCATCAGAAAGATTAGCTTCCTTTGCGGCTCTCTGGTTGACTGTCCATACATAATGGCCACAAGCTTCCCGAGCAGCTGTAAGTACCGCAAGGGCTTTAACTCTGGGATTTAGAGGAGTTTCATACCTCGCGTACCCACCCAAAATCGACATATATTTCGCAGCCTCAGGGTTGTTTAACAAAGCAGCGTAATTACGAGCCACCCCACCCCTACTACTTTCAATGTCGTCCCAAACAGCTTGACCTTCCGAAGTCATGTTAGATCTTTGTGCAAACGGAACTCTAGCCATACGACTTCTCCTTCTTGTTTCGAATACTATGGTTAAGCTGCTTAGCCTTTTTTCTCCCACAGAGCTTCCAGAACGGCACCAGGAGACATGGGCAACTCTTCCATCCTAGTCCCAATAGCGTCATGGATAGCATTAGCTATCGCGGCCATTGGAGGCACAATAGGCACTTCTCCAACTCCTCGGACACCATAAGGATGACCAGGATTAGCGACTTCAACAATTACAGTATCGATCATCGGCAAATCCAAGCTGGTCGGCATCCTGTAATCTAGGAAACTGGAATTAACCATCCCACCCTCTTCGTTGAAGAAATATTCCTCGTTAAGAGCCCAACCTATCCCTTGAACCACGCCGCCTTGTATTTGTCCTTCTACATAACTAGGATGGATCGCTTTCCCCGCATCTTGCACTGCCGTATATCGCAAGATATCTACTTTCCCGGTTTCGGGGTCTACTTCAACATCTACAATATGCGTACTAAATGCGCCACCGGCTCCTCTAGGATCAACACTAACCTGGCTCGATATCGGCCCTCCGGTATTGTTTAAGCGTGAACTTAATTCTTTAAAGGTCATTTTGAGGTCGGTATCCGACTTATGCAAAAACGATCCATCGGCCAGATCCACATCCTCTGCCTCGACTTCCCAAATCTTTGCAGCTCGATCTATCATCTTGCTTTTTATTTCCTGGGCAGCCTCATAACTAGCCCATCCTGTAGCGAAAGTAGTTCTGCTACCGCCGGTTAAAAATGTATACCCAACAGAGTCAGTATCTCCAACACTAGGATGGACATCCTCTGCAGGAATCCCGAGCACTTCTGCGGCCTGCATAGCTATCGAAGTCCGCGTACCTCCGATATCGGTAGAACCTTCAACTAACGTAATAGTTCCATCCGCATTTACACCTATACTGCAGCTAGATTGCAGTCCGTTATTAAACCAAAACCCTGAGGCTACTCCCCTCCCCTGATTGGGACCCGAAAGACTGGACTTATAATGCTCGGTATCCTTAGCAGCTTCCAAGCATTCTATGTTCCCTACTTTGGGGAAAATGGGACCATCAACCCGGCGAGTACCTTCTTCTGAGCCATTAATTAATCGAAATTCCACCGCATCTATTCCTAATTTACTGCAGATTTCATCTACAACCTGTTCCGCTGCAAATGCTGCATTTGGGGCGGCAGGAGCCCTATAGGCAGCTGTCTTGGGCTTATTGACTACCACGTCGTAGCCATCTACAAGAGCATTATCGACCTTGTACGGCGCGAATATACATTGAGCTCCAGCCGACACCATAGATCCAGGGAACGCTCCTGCCTCATATGCTAAATATGCTTCAGCAGCTGTTATTTTCCCCTCCTTAGTTGCCCCCATTTTTACTTTTATGTAGGTTCCGGAAGTCGGGCCGGTACTTTGAAAAATATCTGACCGAGGCATGATTAGTTTGACCGGTTGACCTGTCTTTAACGAAAGTAAAGCCGCCATCGGTTCGAGATATATCGGGATCTTGCCTCCAAACCCTCCGCCGATTTCCATGGGCACTACTTTAATCTGCGATACAGGCAGATCTAAAACAGTAGCTAAAGCCTCTCTGGCCGTAAAAGCACCTTGTGTACTGGTCCAAATAGTCACCTGACCATCCACATTCCATAGTGCTGTGGCGTTATGGGGCTCGATATAACCTTGATGAACCGTAGCGGTCTTAAATTCCCGTTCAACCACCAAATCTGCTGCTGCAAACCCTTCTTTTACATCCCCAACTTCATGTCGGATATGTGTAGCAATGTTGCTACTAACATCTGTCTTTTCACCGAGTTCCGTAGTTGTAAGTTCATCATGAAGTAAAATAGCTCCACTTTCCATAGCAGCTCTAACATCTATCAGAGGAGAGAGCACATCGTATTCAATCTCAATCAAATCTGTGGCTATATCTGCTACATGCTGGCTAGAAGCGGCCACTGCTGCAACAGCATGACCTTTATATAGCGCCTTAGCTTGAGCCATTAAATTATCGCTCGCAAAGCGTTTGTTCCTGTCGGGCTCAGTCCTTTGCGCTAGCGGCATATCTTTACCAGTTAACACTGCCTTAACACCCGGGTAAGCCAATGCCTTACTGGTATCTATTGATTTGATCCGAGCATGGGCATGAGGACTTCGGAGCACTTGCCCGTAGAGAAGTCCAGTCATCTGAACATCTACCCCATATTTAGCCCTACCGGTTACCTTATCTGCCCCGTCATGGCGTATTGGCCTGGTTCCGACTACCTTATAACTCGTGTTAGACAGCACCACATTAGCCATAATCAGCTACCTCATCTTATTTTTCTATTAACAACCCTAATATATATAACGTTTATCTAGCCAAATTTTACCATAGGGTAAGGCTAGTTACTAACAATAGTATCCTCAATAGCACCTTCGTAAATATACCTTAGCAAATTATGGTTTGCCATTTGGGTCAGTCTAAGCGATTCAGCAAGATATACACTCAAAGCCTCCCAAGCTATACTGCATGACTACGTGCATTGGTAAATATAACTAGCTAACCGGGGGTAAATATGCAGCCCTTAGATGACCTCAGAGTTTTAGGAGTAACTGTTTTTTTAGCAGGTCCATATTTAAGTATGAATCTTGCTAGGATGGGTGCCGAAGTTATTAAAGTCGAGGTGCCTGGAAAAGGAGATCCCGTACGAGGAAACGGGCCTTTTGCAGGCCCATCAGGAATTCACGATCTCCAAGAAAGTGATCAAGATATATCAACACGCTTTCTAAAACGTACACAGGGCGTCAAAAGTGTGACATTAAACCTGAAAGACCCCGAAGGCCGTCAAATATTTTTGGATATGGCTAAACAAAGCGACATCATATTAGAAAATTTGGCTCCTGGGTCTATGCAGAGGTTAGGCCTCGGGTATTCTGACGTTTCAAATGTAAATCCGGAGATCATATACTGTTCTATCTCTGGATACGGCCAATTTGGCCCCTATTCGGACAAACCCGCACATGATCCGCAGATCCAAGGAATGAGTGGACTTATGGATATTAACGGTGATGCTGACGGGGTACCGACTAAAGTAGGGTTTTATATTGGAGATTTGGTAACACCTTTATTTGCTGCCTATTCAATCATGGGTGCACTGAGACATAAAGAACGAACCGGCAAAGGTCAACACATTGATGTGTCTATGATGGACACTTTAACAGCGTTAATGTTCATGGAAAATCTAGAGGAAGATCTAGAAGCAGGTTTACCGCTTAGAACCGGAAACATAAGTCGCAGTGGCCCAACCGGACTTTACCATGCTAGCGATGCTGATATTCTTTTGACCGCAGCTAGCGATGACCAATGGCGCCGATTGACGGTAGCACTAGAAGCGCCAGAATTGTTAGGTGATCCCAAATTTGAAAATTATCAAAGCAGAACTATCAATGTAGAGCTAGCCAGACAAGAGATTCAAAAACGCATAGGACTGTTGACCAGAGCAGAAGCAATAAAGAAATTAGAAGAATCAGATGTCCCCTGTGGACCAGTACGGACCGTAGCTGAGGTAGCAGAAGACCCACATTTTGCAAATCGAGGATCACTGCAACCTCTAAAACACGGGGCTATGAAGAATCCGGTCAAGGGAATAGCCTCCGGATTCCCAGTTTTGTTTTCCGGCGGAGACTTACCTGAATTAGAAGGTGCACCTACCTTAGGAATGCATAACAGTGACATATATGGAAAACTACTAGGATTCCCTGAGGATAAATTGGAGGAATTGGCGTCTAAGGGAGTTATATAATTAAGATCTACTATTGAGAATTTACCGGCCAATTCAACACGGAATCTTAACCAGCATTCAATAATTATATCGACGCTTTGGCCCAACTAAACCATGGTATCAACACGTCCTACGCCCTCAGAGCAAGCACATTTCAACTTATCAATTTAAATAAACCGAGGTTACAGCATGAGAATAAAAGCTAAACCGCTACGTTCAGTTTTATTCGTACCTGGCAACAAAGAAGATTGGATGAGGAAGGCCCCTCAATATGGGCCAGATGCGCTAATTTTAGATCTAGAGGACTCTGTCCCCGATTCATCAAAATCAGAAGCGAGATTATTAGTGAGGAAAATGGCAGAAGAACTGGGGCCGGCAGGTGTCAACCTGTTCGTTCGTGTCAATCGGCTAGAGACCGGTCTCACTGGGTTAGATTTAGAAGCAGTAACATGTCCTCACATTTATGGGATTTTATTACCCAAAGTAGAAAGTCCTTCTGATGTAGTCGAAGTAGATCACCTACTTTCTTTCTTCGAGAAGAAATCTGGAATGGATTCCAACCAAATACGTATAGATCCCGCATTGGAAACGGCTCAAGGGATTAGACAATCATTCGATATAGCTATGGCATCAGATCGAGTTGCCCACATGGGCGGGAGTGGTGGCAAAGGAGGTGATACCGCTAGATCCATCGGATTTACGTGGACTCCAGAAGGACTTGAAACCTTGTTTATTAAATCCAAAGTGTTAGTAGACTCCCGGGCAGCCGGAATCGAATATCCCATAAGCGGAGGATGGTTTGACATCCATGATCTAGACGGATTACGTCGCCTAGCTCAGCAATTAAAGCAATTAGGATACACCGGTATGCATCTAATTCATCCAAGCCATGTACCGATCGTCAATCAAGTTTTCACTCCTACTAGAGAAGAAATAAATCACTGGAAAGGTTTAGTTGAAGCTATGAATGATCGAAGAAAAGAAGGTAGTGCGGTTGTCACATATGGGGGAGACATGGTAGACGTAGCACATGAGGAAACCGCCAAAACCATGTTGGCAATGGTCGAGGAATGGGGGGTTTTGGACAACTAAATATAGCTGTTTGCCAAGTAATCTTAACCCTAGAACACAAAACCTGATAGACTTATAGATAACCGATAAAATTCGAGGTGAGTATGTCTGACAAAAAGGGAACTGGCCTTATGATGGTTTGGGTGGATGTTCCATCCGAACATGAAGACGAATTTAATCACTGGTATAACGAAGAACATCTTCCAGAATTACTAAGTATACCC